>JALYVK010000162.1 GCA_030853265.1 Actinomycetota bacterium | reverse complement strand
GGTGACAGCGCCCGCGATGGCTGTGGCGGCGCCTGCCAGTACCGCGGTCCGCCGGTCCAGGTCCCGGCGCGCCACCGCGGTCCGCCGGTCCAGATCCCGGCGCGGCCCGGGCGGCAGCGGCCGGGTGGCGAATACCGGGCAACCCGCCGTTCGTGTGCAGCGACCGTCGTCTGCGAGCCCACACCCGGCGCCGCGGGGGCACAGTGTCCGCAACCGCGGTACTGCCACGGTAGCCGCTGCCGGCTCGGGGCCAACGGCGAGGTCGCGTCTGGCCCGGTTCCGCAGCCACGTATCCGTGCTGAGCACACCATCGGCGCCGAACGCGATCATCACCAGCCAGGCAAAGACGAACACGATGTCCGAGCCGTAGTAATAAGGGGTGGTGTTCCAGCTCACGGTGAAGAAGAACGTCAGGGACAGCAGTGCCCCGCCGGCGGCCGCGACCCTGGTCCACAGGCCGGCGAGGGTTCCCACGCCTACCGCGAGCTCGCCGAAGGCGATCAACAGTCCGACCAGGGTCGGGGCGTGCGCTGACAGGCCCAACAACCACCCGATCGGGCTGCTGTTGTGCAGCATGAGCATCTGGTGCGCCGCCGACGTCGGGTTGTGCGGATCGAGATAGCCGGGATTGGCCAGCTTTTGCAGGCCGGCGTAGGTGAAGGTGACGCCGAGGAAACCCCGGAGCGGCAGCAGCAGCCACCCGGGCTGGTGCCGCCACCGGGACCATGGCCGCTGCGGGGAGCGGTCCGGCTGGAACGGGCTTGTCGTCGGCACCTTCACATGGTTGCCCCGAGGTGCCTAAGAAGTCGTTCAGATCAGGGGCCCGGTGGCACACGCTCTACCCTGGGCTGGGTGATCGTGTTGGTTGGCTGCGGTGTGAGAGGGCACCCGTCGGTGGGGCGCCGTCATGGATGAACGCAACGTCGCGCTCGCCGGCCTGCGGGTGCTGGTCGTGGAGGATGACGCGGCGATCAGTGCCCAGCTGGTCAAGGGACTGCACAGGGTCGGATGCCAGGCTGTTGCCGTCAGCGGCGGGACGGTGGCGCTGCGGGCTGCCGATGCGGGCCTGGTGCTGTTGGACCTGGGTCTGCCCGATATGGACGGCGTCGAGGTGTGTCGACAGCTCCGGCGTCGTGGCGGCCCGCCAATCATCGTGGTGACCGCCAGGCAGGCCGTCCCGGATCGGGTCGCCGCGTTGGACGCCGGCGCCGACGACTACATCGTGAAACCGTTCGGGTTCGATGAGCTGCTGGCCAGGATGCGGGCAGTGCTCCGTCGCGCCGGGACCGGCGGCCCGCTGATCGTGTGCGGTCCAATCGTCGTCGACATCGCCGGCCGCCTGGTCCAGGTCAACGGCCAGGCGGTGAGCCTGACCGGTAAGGAGTTCGACATCCTGGCCTGCCTGGCGCTGGAGCCGGGACGGGTGGTCAGCCGGGAGGAGATTTTCGATCGGGTCTGGGACGAACACTGGTACGGCCCCCGCAAGGTACTGGACGTGCACATGGCGGCGCTGCGGCGAAAGCTCGGCGCCGCCGACCTGGTGCAAACTGTTTACGGCCGCGGGTTCAGGCTGGGTGGCCGATGACGCGCCGTATCCTGGCTAGCTTTCTCGCGGTCCTGATCGTTGTCATCGCCGCCGTCATCGTTCCGCTCGGGTTGACCGTGACAGCGCAACAGCGCCGCGACTTCGTCGACGCCACAAAGGCCGCCGCCCGCGGGATCGCCGCGCTCGCCGAGGAGGACCTCGGCGACAAGACCGGTCGGCCGTTGCCCCAGCTGCTGTCGCGGGTGGCCGACCAGGGCGACGCGGCGGTGATCCTCGACGCGAAGGGTGCGGTCATCGCCCACACCGGTCCGCCGTTACCGGCCGGCGACCTGACCGCGGCCCGGGCCGGTTCGGCAGCGCCCGCGTCGGGCGGCGACCGGATCGTCGTCTCGACACCCGTTGGCGACGGCGACACCCCGGTTGGGTTGGTCGTCCTTGCTCGCAGCACGGCGCCGCTACAAGCCCGGACCCGGGCGATGTGGCTCGCCCTGGCCGCCGCCGCGCTGGCCGCCATCGCCGCCGGCACCCTTGTCGGCGCCCTGCTGGCCAGGTGGATCAGCCGGCCGCTGACCGGCCTGATCCGCGCCGCACACGGGATCGGTGCGGGCGTCACCACCGCCCGCGCCGATGACGGCGCCGGCCCGGTGCAAGTTCGCGACGTCGCCGCGGCGTTCAACGACATGGCCGACCGAGTCTCATTCCTGCTCGAGGCACAGCGGGGCATGACCGCCGACGTGTCACACCAACTGCGCACTCCACTTGCCGCGCTGCGCCTTCGGCTGGAACTGCTCGCCGAGGACTCCAGCGGCGACATCTCCGAAGATATCGCCGCGATGCTGGAAGAAACCAATAGGTTCAGCCGACTGCTCGACGGTCTGCTCGCGGTGGCCCGCGCGGAAGCGATCGTCCCCGCCCCGGAGCCCATCGCCGTCGCGGACATCACCGCGGACCGGATCGCCGCCTGGGCACCCGTTGCGGCAGATTGCGGCGTCACCATCGACCTCAACGCGAAAGCCGCCGTCGCAGCGATGACCGCTGGAAATTTGGAACAAATCCTGGACAACCTACTTGCCAATGCCATCGACGCGAGCCGCGCCGGGGAGCGCATCACGGTGACGATCCACCTCGATGCGCCCGACGTCGTCGTGCGCATCGCCGACAGTGGTATCGGCATGAACGCTGCGCAACGCGCCCAGGCGTTCGCCCGGTTCGCCACCGACCGAGGCGACCGCGGGGGCAACGGCCTCGGTCTGGCCATCGTCGGCCGCCTCGTCGCCGCCGACCACGGAACCGCAGCCCTGCTGGAAACACCCGGTGGCGGCCTCACCGCCGAGCTTCGACTCCCCACCCCTTCCCATCCCGGCCCCCTACCCGCCAAGCCCGAGTTGTCCAAGGGGCAGAACGGGTTTCGGCCGACCGCGGCCCAGCAGTCGTGTCATCTGCCACACCGGCCGGCACCCAACACGGCCGACGATCAAGTCGTGAAC
>JALYVK010000161.1 GCA_030853265.1 Actinomycetota bacterium | reverse complement strand
GGCGCGCGCCTCGCGCTGGCCGTGGGCGGTCCCGGCCTGACCGCGGCCGGCGATCCGGCCGCGGCGCTGCTGCGCTTTCGAGGCGCCGGTGGCGCCCGAATCAACAGCCTGCGTAGTGCCGAGACACGGATCATCGAGCTCGACCGCAGCTTGCGCTGCCCGGGGCGGATCGCGTGGGCGGCGGGAGCGCTGCTCGATGGGCGCGCGGCACTCGGTCCTCGCCCCTCGCCGCCCGCTCCGCCGCCATCGGGCGGGACGCTGGAGTTCTGGCGCTGCGCCAACGGCCGCGCGCAGGCACAGTCCGTGGCGGCTGACGTCGAGCGGCTGATCGACCGCGAAGGGGTGGCGCCAGGGGCGATCGGCGTGATCGTGCCGGCAATCGCCGATGAGGGACGAGCGGCGGCGGTGGCGCTCGAGGAGCGCGCCGTGCCACATCGCCTGGTCGGCGAGGCCGCCTTCTTCCAGCGCGCGGAGATCAGGGATCTGCTCGCGTGGCTGCGCCTGCTGGCTGATCCCTCCGATGCGGGGGCCGTCGTCCGAGCGCTCGCGCGGCCCCCGATCGAGCTGCGCTCGGTCGACATCGCGCGTTGCACTCAGATCGCCCGGCGCCGAAAGCTCGACATGGTGACCGCCCTGGGGGCGGCCACCGAATCGCCGCAGGTTCCCCCCGAGGCCCGGGAGCGGATCCGGGTGTTCCTGAAGCTCTACCGCGCCGGCGCCGGCGCGATCGACACGACGCGCCCAGACCTCTACGTGCACCGGTTGATCGACCGCCTCGCCCTGCGCCGCCAGCACCTGTTCGCAGCCCACGCCGATGTGGTGGCGCGACTCCGAGCCCTGGCCAGGTTCGGTGAGCTGGCGTCGGCCTACGTGCGCCGAGCGCCGCAGGCGACGCCGAGGGAGTTTGCCCGCTCGATCGCCGCTGTAGCCGACTTCGGGCTGCGCGAGCAGGAGACTGATCGCGTCGGCGGCGAGCTCGCGGGCGCTCCCACGGCACAAATGCAGGTGCAGGTCGTGGGCCTCGAGGACGCCGGAGGCCTGGAGTTCGAGCACGTCTATGTGCTCGGACTTGGCGCGTCCCTCGCGCTCGTGGCGCCCGAGCCGATCCCGGATGCGCTGCTGCGCGAAGCATGCCCGCCGGACACGGACGCCGGTCGCCGGCTCGCGCTGCGCCAAGCGCTGTACGTGGCGATCACCCGTGCGCGAACCAGGGTCGTGCTCGCCTATCCGGGCGGCACCGATCGCGGTGTCGAGGTCGCGCCATCATCGCCAGTCGAGGGCGCCCGCGTGCGGCTCGAAGCGCGGTGGGATGACCGGGAGGAGGAGCTGTTCGGGCCCGCCGAGACGCTGCACTCGACCTACCGGCTGCTCCGGGACGAGCTGCTCCAGAGCACGATGCGAGTCGGCGGCCGGCTCGGCGAGCTGCGCTTCGACACCGACCTCGACGTCTCGCATGCGGTCGTGCGCTACCTCGAGCTGCTGAAGCTCGCGGCGCTGATTGCCCGCCCCGACGATCAGGGCGCCGCAGAGGCTCTGCGCGACGTGAACGCCCGGATCCTGCAGGCGGTCACCGCCGAGCAGCGGGAGATCTTCACCTCCTCAGCGCTCGACGAGCACCTACTCGACGCCGAGCGGGGAGTACGACGGCGCGCGCAGGCGGTCGCGGCGCGCGAGGAGCCCACGCTGGAGGCGTTTCTGCCCAAGCGCGGCGATGGCGTCGTCCTGTCTGCCTCGGACATCGACACGTATCGCGCCTGCCCGCTGAAGTACAAGTTCGCGCGGGTGTTCCGGATTCCGCGGGAGCCCACGATCCATCAGCGCTTCGGGATCCTCGTGCACCAGGTGCTCGAGCGCTTCCACGCCAGCGATGGCCGCCCTGGGACGCTCGCGGAGCTGCTCGGACTGCTCGACGCGGGCTGGAGGCGCGGAGGCTTCGGCGGCTCGGAGGAGGAGCGCCAGCTACGCGGAAAGGCCGCGAGCGCGCTGACGCGCTATCACGTCCGCTTCCAGCGCGAGGAGCCTGAGCCGATCTGGTTCGAGCGGCCGTTCACCTTCAAGCTCGGACCGCATCTCGTACGCGGCAGGGTCGACCGGGTGGATCGCCGGCCGGACGGCGGATACGAGCTGATCGACTACAAGACGGGGCGACCCAAGGGCGCGGCGGCGCTCCTAGACGACGTCCAGCTTTCGCTGTACGCCGTCGCCGCGGGGGAGGCGTGGCAACTCGACGCCTCCCACCAGGCCTACTACTACCTGCTCGACGACCAGAAGATCACCGTTCCGGCCGGCGACGGCGACCGCTCGGAGTGGGTTCGCGAGGTCGCGACGGAGGTCGCCGAGGGGATCCTCTCGCAGGACTTCGAGCCGACGCCGTCCTCAGCGGCCTGTTCGATCTGCGACTATCGACTGGTGTGCCCGGCGGCCGAGCGCTGAGCTCACCGGGCCGGGACCCCCAGGTGCGGGTGAACCCCGGGGCTTAGGTCCAGCCTCCGCGCAATCACCTGCAGGAGCGCGACCATCGTCTCCCGGTCGCTCTCGCTGAGTCCGTGTACCAGGTCTTCCTCCAGGGCGGGAAGCAGTCGGTCGACTCGAGCGACCACAGCCGAGCCGGACCTCGTCAGGCGCACGTCGAAGGCTCTCCGGTCCTGCGTACTGCGGTGCCTGCGTACCCAGCCGGCGGCCTCCATCTCATCGATCAGGCCCACCATGTTGTTGCGATGGATCCCGAGGGCGTCGGCCAGCTGCTGCTGGGTCTGGCTCGTCGCCCCAGCCAGGTTGCTGAGGACTCCGTAGGCGCGCGGGGAGACCCCGAGGGGTGCGAGCCGGGCCGCGAAGATCTGAGCCGAGCGAGCCCCGACCTGAGAGAGCAGGAACGAGAGCGATTCCGCGTAGCGCGT
This sequence comes from Actinomycetota bacterium, assembly GCA_030853265.1. Classification (GTDB taxonomy): domain Bacteria; phylum Actinomycetota; class Actinomycetes; order Mycobacteriales; family Jatrophihabitantaceae; genus Jatrophihabitans_A. The sequence continues at coordinate 167 of JALYVK010000161.1, read as the reverse complement.
TGGCAGCCGTGAGCCCATGGGCACCAGTTTATGCCCTGCCGATGATTGTCATGTATAGTGACAATCACTGATTGAGTGTAACTACTCGGGAGGATCATGAGAATCGCCGTTCTGGGAGCCACGGGACGTACCGGGGGGCACGTTGTGACGCAGGGCCTGGCGCGGGG
>JALYVK010000160.1 GCA_030853265.1 Actinomycetota bacterium | reverse complement strand
GACCCTGGCCGAGGAGATCCGGAATACCGAGCGGTACCTGGTGCTCGAGCAGGGCCGCTTCGGCCAGCGGCTCCACATTTCGTTGCGGATCGCACCAGAGGTACTACCCGTCGCGGTTCCGTTCCTGGTCGTGCAACCGTTGGTGGAGAACGCGGTTCAGCATGGGCTGGAGGGCCATCCTGGCGTCGTGACGGTGTCGATCACCGCTTCGGACGACGGTCCCGATGCCCTGATCGTCATCGAGGACGACGGCTCGGGGGCCGATCCGGCGGCCATCCGATCCGCTCTGGAACAGACCGGTGAGGCCAGGGTCGGACTCGGCAATGTCGATGCCCGGCTCCGCCACGTCTACGGCGATCGCTACGGTTTGGTGGTCGAGACCGCTCCCGGCGCCGGCACCCGCGTCCTTGTCCGCATTCCGAAGTTCGCCCCAGGGGTGACCGCCACACCAAGTGGCTATTTTGATTGACCGGTTGGGCTCGCGGAGCACCGGCGGGAAGGTAGCGTGCCCGCCATGGTGGTGCCGGAGATGAACGGACCGCGCCTGCTGCAGGCGCTGGTGGTGGACGACGAGGAGCCGGCCCGCCAAGAGTTGTCCTACCTGCTGCAACAGGACCGACGGGTGGGATCCGTGCGGATGGCCGACAGTGCGGCCATGGCCCTGGAGATGATGACGACGCAGGCTGCCGATGTGGTGTTCTGCGACATCAAGATGCCGGGCATGAATGGTGTTCAGTTGGCCCGGGTCTTGGCTCGGTTCACCGATCGGCCCCGGATCGTGTTCGTCACCGCATACGACGACCACGCGGTCGACGCGTTCGACCTGGACGCCGCTGACTACCTCATGAAGCCCGTGCGGGCCGCCCGACTGAGCGAGGCAGTCAGGCGCGTGATGAGCGCAGGGACCCCGGATGTCCGGGAGCCGCAGGACGAGACCATTCCGGTGGAGCTCGGCGGCGTCACACGGTTCGTCCGCCGGTCGCAGGTGCGGTACGTGGAAGCGCAGGGCGATTACACGCGGCTGCACACCGACGCCGATTCTCACCTGGTGCGGATTCCGTTGACGGTGCTGGAACAGCGCTGGGCGGCAGCGGGTTTCGCGCGCATCCACCGGAGCACCCTGGTCGCGTTGGCGCACATCGACGAGCTGCGCCTGATCGACGGCCACTGCAGCGTCCGGCTTGGCAAGGAGGAATTCCCGGTCAGCCGCCGACATTCGCGGGAGCTGCGGACCCGCCTGCAGACGGGCCTGGACTGATGGCGGACCGGGTCCGGATCGTTCATCCCCGGACGGACGCCGCCCGCGGTGTCCCGACCAGGCCGCCGAGCCGCGAGATCGACGAGCAGACCGAAATCGGAGAGCTCTACATGGCGTCGCTGATCCGCGGCCAGCGCAACCTGGCCATCTGCATCTGCATCACGGTGTTCGCCCTGCTGATGGGTATCGCATCGATCGCGGCCGTGTTCCCCGAGTGGGGCGATCTGCGGCTGTTCGGCGTCTCACTGCCGTGGGTGATCGTGGGCTTTGCGGTCTACCCGGTGCTGATCGCGCTGGCCGGCTACCTGGTCAGACGGAGCACCCGCAACGAGGCCGCCTTCGTCGACTTGTTGCGCCGTCGGTGAACGGTCAGGCTTACGCCGGCGCCGCGGTCGTCGCCGTCGGTTTCGGCACCATGGTCGTCGGAACCCTCGGTCTGCGGCGGGCCCGCACCACCAGTGATTTCTATGTCGCCTCCCGAGCGGTCACACCCCGCTGGAACGCCGCCGCGATCAGCGGGGAGTATCTCTCCGCTGCTTCATATCTTGGGATTGCAGGTCTGATCCTGGCCTATGGCTTCGACATGCTCTGGTATCCGGTCGGCTACACCGCCGGCTACGTCATCCTGCTGGCCCTGGTGGCGGCCCCGCTCCGCCGCTCGGGTGCGTACACCCTGCCGGACTTCGTCCAGATCAGGCTGGGGTCGGTGGCGGTACGGCGGATGGCGAGTCTGCTCGTCGTACTCATCGGATGGTTGTATCTGGTCCCACAGCTGCAGGGCGCCGCACTGACCCTCACCACTCAGATTGGCGCACCATCTTGGGCCGGTGGCCTGGTGGTGTGCGTGGTCGTGCTCACCGCAGTGACCGTCGGCGGCATGCGCTCGATCACCTTTGCCCAGGCTGCCCAGTTCGGGCTCAAATTCTTCGCGCTGGTGGTTCCGGCCGTGATCCTGCTGGTGATCTGGCACCACCGCGATGACCAGGTGGGCACCGGCCATCCGACCGCACAGACCTCGACCGCGGTGACGCTCGCCGCCGACATAACGGTGCGCGTCCCGGCGGCGGTCGCCCTATCGATCGACGGAACGTTCGACGGACGGAAGGTCGACGGTCCAGTCGCTTTCGACACGAACCCGCATCTGCTGAGCGCGGGAACGGTCCTCACCCTGCAGCGCGGCGACTTCGTGCCGGTGATCTCGTCGCTGCCCGCACAATCCGGCAGCGATTGGCTGCGCCCCCTGGGATCCGGGATTTCCCATCCCCTCTATGCCAGCCTCTCGCTGACCCTGGCGATCTGCCTCGGCACGATGGGGCTGCCGCACGTACTCGTCCGCTTCTATACCAATCCCGACGGCCGTGATACCCGCCGTACCACGCTGATCGTCGTCGTCATCCTCTCGGCGTTCTATCTGCTGCCAACCGTCTTCGGCGTTCTCGGCCGACGGTACGTACCGGACCTGTTGCTCACCGGGCAGACCGACGCCACGGTGCTGCTGTTGCCGGAACGGATCTTGCCGGGACTGCCGGGGGTACTGCTGGGCGCTCTGGTCACCTCGGGCGCCTTCGCCGCCTTCCTCTCGACGGCATCAGGGCTCACTGTCTCCGTTGCCGGAGTGCTGTCGCAGGACGTCCTCATCCGCAAGACAGAACGACGACGATCCCAGCGAATTCGGTCCTTCCGGATCAGCGCCGCCATCGCGATCGTCGTGCCCTATCTATTGAGCCTGCCAAGTACGCACATCGGGCTGGCTGCTGTAGTGGGACTGGCCTTCGCGGTCGCCGCCTCGACCTTTTGTCCACTGCTGGTCCTCGGTGTCTGGTGGCGT
>JALYVK010000101.1 GCA_030853265.1 Actinomycetota bacterium | reverse complement strand
TTTCGGATCGGACCACCCCACTACGCGCTGATCAGCGGGTTAGAACGGTGGCGTAGTCGAGTCGGCGCGGTGTGCTAGTTGTCTGGTGCGTTGGTTTCGGGCTGCGGTGATTGCGTTGTGGGCGTTGGTGATTCTGGCTTCGTCGTCGGCCTCTTGTGCGTGGTTGAGTTCGTGTTGCCAGCGTTTCTCTAGTGCGGCGTAGGCCTGGTCTTCGTTGGTGTGGATCTCTTCCAGAGTTATCTGGCGTGGCGGTTCTGGTCGTGGTTCATGACGTGGTGTGGTCCAGCGTTCGGGTGGATGGCTGAGGTAGGGATGTCCGGTGTCGGTGGTCCATACGAAAGATCCGTCCGGGTTTCTGCTGTAGTCCCAGTCGTTGTCGATCTTGCAGTTGTTGTGGCGTCGGCAGGCAAGTGCACCGTTGCAGCGACACGTCGCTCCTCCTTGCAGGTAGGGGGTGATGTGTTCGTAGTGGCAGCGATAACCCGGCTGATGACAGGTCGGGAAGCAGCACACGTCATCGCGGGCGTTCACGAAGTCGCGCAGGCGCTGGCTGGGTCGGTAGCGGTCTTGGCTGATATCCAGCAGCTGCCCGGTGTCCGGGTCAGTGAGCAACCGGCGCCAAGTACCGGACTGGTCAGCCGCGAGCCTGCGGGCGGTCTCGGCTGTGACTGGTCCGTAGCCAGTCAGATGTCCGGGTTGGTCATCCAAACAAAGCAGGGTGTCAGCGGACACCACCACCTGGATGGAGGGTTTGCGGCCCTGCATGTCCGGCAACGCATCGGCAGGTAGGCCGGACAGCACTGCATCGACCAGTAGGTCGGCGCGTTTCTGATCCATGCTCCGAGGGTCATGCGCCGGGAGGAGGGTGGCGGCGGCGGTGAGCCGGGTGTAGATCAACTGTCCTTCCACCGCACCCACCAGGACAGGCAACTGGACCATGCCGTCATCGCAAGGCTGAAACCCCACCTTGCGGTCCGCCAACGCCCGTTGATGGCGCTGCTCACCGGTCACCGGATCGATCGCAAGCTCCGCCCGCCGGATCGATTGCTTCAACTGCGGCATCGTCTGAGAATCCGCACGGGCACACACCCGAGTCTCGAACTGACCGACCACGTCCGGATCGAGGCGCCAGGAGGCTTCGGCGATCGCCTCGGCATGCCGACCCGAAATCTCGCCTCGTTCCAACAACCCCAGAGTCACCGGCAGCTCCCGCACCAAGGACCGAGCGGCTTTCAACCGGGCTTGGGCGGTGCGCAGCGGAACCTTCAACACCAGCGACACCACCTCCTGCCCCAACCCCGCCACAGTGCTATCGCTGTTTTCGATCTCGGCCAACACCCGCGCCTGCACCGACTCAAGCCAATTGCGCTGTTCCTCCAACCCCGCCAACAAATCCACCCGCTCACCCGCAGACAACCCGCGCGGATCCAGCCGGGCAAGCTCACCCGTACGCCGAACCGCCGGCGCCACCGCAAGAAGTTCCCGCAACCGCTCCGCATCCGACAACATCGCCGAGTACACCGGATGCGAAACCCAATCCGGCTCCGGAACATCCACCAACCACTCAGCGAATTCCGGGTCGCTATTGGCATCGAACATACTATCGATTATAGCCTGCGAGGCCGACAAGCACCAGCAAGATCATCCAACAATTCAAAGCCGGAACCGCGTCAAAGCCGCCGTGCTGACTACGCGACAAGCGCACCCGCATAGTGACCGCGCATCCGAAACCATCTTCGATCGGCTCGGACCCTCCTGGCGATCCGACCGGACCAGTGACCTGCCCGCGGACTCAAGTTCCGCGTCGCTGCACCATCGCCTTGAGTGATCACCCAGGCCAAGAGCCGCAGGCGGGTCCGCGCTCGTGAGAGAAAGCCCCAGCGACCAGGCATCGAAAGCCGGGATTCGGCTCCATGACCCAGCCGACTCCTCGTTGCTGCGCATTTACCGATCGGAAGCCACCGGCGGATCGTCTAGGCGCCGCCACCGAAGGACGACGGCCGGCGGATCCCCGTCCGAAAAGAGTGGAAGAATTTAGTGGTCAGGCGACGAAAATCTTCCACTCTCTTGAAGAGCGAGGGCGAACAGCTAGCGTCGCCACTGCGTCCGGCGGCGTTGGCGGTCCCAGATCAGGCCGCCAGCGAGGGCGATCATGCTCAGCACGATGGCGAACGAACCGGCGTGGTTGTAGTGGGTGGTGGTCAGCAGTACGGCCAGGATCAGGAAGCACATCCAGCCGCCGATCTGCCGGCCGGAGCGGAACTCGTGGTGCCAGCCCCAGTCTTCGGGATGCTCGTGCGCGACGTGTTCGACCTCGGCGTTCGAGTGCGGGGCGTTGTCGGCGGCCACTGTCAGATCACTCCTGTACGACGATGCGCTGGTCTGTTCACCGCCATTCTGGCATCGCGAGCACATCGGGCCCGCACCGGCTCGCCTGCCAAGGCCGGCTGGCCCAGGGGCGGCCAGGGTGGGCTCGACTGACCGGGTCGGCCAGAATGGCTGAGTGCCCACTACCGCAAGCGATCAGCGCAGCGTCGTCCTGCTCGGCTCGACAGGCTCCATCGGAACCCAAGCCCTGGATGTCATCGCAGGTGCCCCGGAGCGCTTCTCGGTGGCCGGTATCTGCGCCGGCGGCGGCAACCTGGACCTGTTGGTGCGCCAAGCGGTGCGCTGGCAGGTCGGTCACCTCGGCCTCAGCGACGCCGGCCTGGCCGCCGAACTCACCGACCGACTCGCCGCCGCCTGGCCGGCCGGCCGGCCGTTGCCGCAGCTACACCTGGGCCCGAGCTCGACCGAGGAACTCGCCGGCGTCGACTGCGATGTGGTGCTCAACGGAGTAGCCGGAGCTCAGGGTCTGCGGGCCACCCTCGCCGGGCTGGCGGCCGGCCGTACGGTCGCGCTGGCGAACAAGGAATCGCTGATCGCCGGCGGGCCGCTGGTGCTGGCGGCGGCCGGTCCAGGGCAATTGGTGCCGGTCGACTCCGAGCATTCCGCGCTTGCCCAGTGCTTACGTGGCGGAGCCGCCGACGAGGTCCGCCGGCTGGTGCTGACCGCCAGCGGCGGCCCGTTCCGCGGCCGGCACCGCGACGAGCTGGCGGCCGTCACCGCCGAGCAGGCGCTGGCACATCCGACCTGGGCAATGGGCAAGCTGATCACCACCAACTCCGCGACCCTGGTCAACAAGGGCCTGGAACTCATCGAGGCGCAGCTGCTGTTCGGGGTGCCCTACGACCGGATAGACGTGGTGGTGCACCCGCAGTCGATCGTGCACTCGATGGTCGAGTTCTTCGACGGGGCGACGCTGGCTCAGGCCAGCCCGCCGGACATGCGGCTGCCGATCGCGCTGGCCCTGGGCTGGCCTGATCGGGTGTCCGGCGCGGCCGCCGGCCTGGACTGGACGAAGGCACAGGACTGGACCTTCGAACCCGTCGACAACGGGGCCTTTCCGGCCATCGAACTCGCCAGGACGGCCGGGATCGCCGGTGGCTGCGCGCCGGCGGTGTTCAACGCGGCCAACGAGGTACTGGTCGAGGCCTTTCACAGCGGACGCTGTGGATTCCTGGCCATAGTCGATGTCACGGCTCGGGTACTCCAACGCTGGCTGGCTACCGAGCACGCCGCGGCCGGCCAGCCCCGCGACGTGGCCGACGTGGAGGCGGCGCAAGCCTGGGCAGCCCGAGCGGTGACAAGCGAGCTCGGCTGAACGATCGCGGCGGCGTAAAGCACGGGCACAGCAAGGCCACGGCACAATCGCTGCAGAGCAGGGCACACTTGACGATGTAAAGAGAAGAACCCGTTCGCGCGGGTACCCGGCACCGACGAGAGGATGACCATCGCGTGCTGTACGCACTGGGCGTGATCGCCTTCGCCGTCGGCCTGCTGGCCTCGATCGCCCTGCACGAGATCGGCCACCTGGTCCCAGCCAAGAAGTTCGGGGTCCGGGTGACGCAGTACATGGTCGGCTTCGGACCGACCATCTGGTCCAAGCGCCGCGGTGAAACCGAGTACGGGATCAAGGCCGTCCCGCTGGGTGGCTACATCCGGATGATCGGCATGGTCCCGCCCCGCAAGGACGGCAAGAAGTCTCGGTGGCCGCGTCGGATGGGCACCCTGGTCGAGGAGTTCCGGGCCACCAGCCGGACCGAGGTGCTCGACAGCGACGGAGACCGCCAGTTCTACCGGCTCACCCCGGGCAAGAAGATGATCGTCATGCTCGGTGGCCCGACGATGAACCTGCTGATCTTCTTCCTCATCACGATCCTGCTGTACGGCATCATCGGCCTCAGGACCCCGACCACCACGGTCGGCTCGGTCAGCGAGTGCGTCGTGCCGTCCACCGCGACCTCGGTGACCTGCCCGGCCAAGACCAGCGCCGACTACCGCAAGGCGCCGGCCAATGGCGTGCTGCTGGCCGGCGACAAGATCAACTCGATCAACGGCGTCCAGGTCAAGACCTGGAACGACGCGGTCACGATCATCGAAGCCTCGGCCAACAAGCCGCTCACGGTGGACGTCAAGCGCAACGGCCAGAACGTGGCGTTGAACATCACACCGGTGCAGAACACCAAGTACGCAAACGATGCCGGGACGAAGACCAAGCTGGCCGGCTTCATCGGGATCAGCACCACCCAGACGTACCAAGCGTTGAGCGCCGGCCAGCTCCGCTCGGTGATCTGGCAGCAGCTGAGCCTGAGCGTGGACGCGCTCAAGCAGTTCCCGGCCAAGATCGGCAGCCTGGTCGGCACCGTCTTCGAGGGCAAACCACGTGACCAGAGCGGCGCGGTCGGCGTGGTCGGCCTCGGCCGGATCGGTGGCGAGATCGCCGACAGCAGCAAGGTCGCCGCGCTGGACAAGATCTCGCTGCTGCTCAGCCTGCTGGCCAGCGTGAACCTGCTGCTGTTCTTCTTCAACCTGCTGCCGTTGCTGCCGTTGGACGGTGGCCATGTCGCGGGTGCCATCGTCGAGGCCGTCCGGCGCGGCTTTGCCCGGCTGCGCAAGCGACCCAGGCTGATCTTCGTCGACGTCGCCCAGCTGGTTCCGGTGATGTACGTGGTAGCCAGCGTCCTGATCGTGTTTTCGGTCCTGGTCATGTACGCCGATATCGTGAAGCCAATCTCGCTGCCCCAATAAGCCAACCAGGCCAGTAAGCCCACCAGGCCCGAGAAGCCCACCAGCCCAGTAAAAACCCACACAAACTCAAGGAGAACTGACGTTGACCAAGCCCCAGGTTGAAATCCCGTCCGGCGAGCTCACCGGTGAACTGCAGGTCCGCGACCTGATCGAGGGCGACGGAGCCGTCGCGCAGGCCGGCCAGCAGGCGATCGTGCACTACGTCGGAGTGGCGCACTCGACCGGTGAGGAATTCGACGCCAGCTACAACCGGAACTCCCCGTTCACCTTTCCGCTCGGCGAGGGACGGGTCATCGCGGGCTGGGACCAGGGCGTGCAGGGTATGAAGATCGGTGGCCGGCGTGAGCTGATCATCCCGCCGCAGTTGGGCTACGGCGATCGTGGCGCGGGTGGTGCGATCAAGGGCGGCGAGACGCTGATCTTCGTGGTGGACCTGCTCGACCTGCGCTAGTCGGGCAACCCTGCCGACCGACGTACTCTGGAAGACGTCTCACCCACCTCATTCGAGGAGCTGTCGCAGTGAAAACACAGGTCTCGTTGGGCATGCCTGCGGCACCTCCGCCGGTACTGGCGCCGCGCCGCGCGTCCCGCAAGATCCAGGTGGGTTCGGTCGCGGTGGGTGGTGACGCCCAGATCTCGGTGCAGTCGATGACGACCACGCTGACTTCTGACGTCAACGCCACCCTGCAGCAGATCGCCGAGCTGACCGCGGCCGGCTGCGACATCGTCCGGGTTGCCTGCCCGAGCCAGGACGATGCCGACGCACTGCCCGCCATTGCCGGCAAGTCGCAGATCCCGGTGATTGCCGACATCCACTTCCAGCCCAAGTACGTCTTCGCCGCCATCGATGCTGGCTGCGCCGCGGTGCGGGTGAACCCGGGCAATATCCGGGCCTTCGACGACAAGGTGGGCGAGATCGCGCGGGCTGCGGCGGCTGCCGGAACCTCGCTGCGGATCGGCGTCAACGCTGGGTCACTGGACAAGCGACTGCTCGAGAAGTACGGCAAGGCGACTCCCGAGGCGCTGGTCGAGTCGGCGCTCTGGGAAGCCTCGCTGTTCGAGGAACACGGTTTTCGGGACTTCAAGATCTCGGTCAAGCACAACGATCCGGTGATCATGGTGCGCGCCTACGAACTGCTGGCCGAGCAGTGTGACTATCCGCTGCACCTCGGAGTGACCGAGGCAGGGCCGGCGTTCCAGGGCACCATCAAGTCCGCCGTCGCATTCGGCGCGCTGCTGGGCAAGGGGATCGGCGACACCATCCGGGTCTCGCTGTCCGCGCCGCCGGTGGAAGAGGTCAAGGTCGGCCTGCAGATCCTGGAATCGCTGAACCTGCGCCAGCGCCGGCTCGAAATCGTGTCCTGCCCGTCCTGCGGGCGAGCTCAGGTCGATGTCTACAGCCTTGCCGAGAAGGTGACCGCAGGCCTGGAAGGGGTCGAGGTACCGCTACGGGTGGCCGTCATGGGTTGCGTGGTGAACGGCCCGGGCGAAGCACGCGAAGCCGATCTCGGGGTGGCCAGCGGCAATGGCAAGGGGCAGATCTTCGTCCGGGGTGAGGTCATCAAGACCGTCCCCGAGTCCCAGATCGTCGAGACGCTGATCGAAGAGGCACTGCGGATGGCCGAGGAGATGACCGCGGCCGGGGTCGCCTCGGGTGAGCCGTCTGTCGCGGTCAGCTGACTAATCCAGTTGGCCGCGCCGGCTGACCAGAGCAGACTCAGCGCTCGTGAACATCCAGATCAGGCAGGCCGGCCCGGACGATTACCGCGAGATAGCCAGGATGGACGGCATCTCCTTCGCCGCGAGCTATTCCGAGGAGGACCTCGGCGACACCTTCGACGTGGACCCGCCCAGGTTGCTGGTGGCCACCGAGGGCGACCGGATCGTCGGAGCGACCGGCGAGTACCGCTTCACCATGACGGTGCCCGGCGGCGGCGCGCTGGACCTGCCCGGGGTGACCTGGGTGTCGGTCCTGCCCACCTACCGGCGTCGCGGAATCCTGCGCAGCCTGATGCAGCGGCAGCTGAGCGAGTTCGCCGCCGCCGGTGAGCCGGCCGCCGTGCTGACCGCCAGCGAAGGTGGCATCTACCGCAGGTTCGGCTACGGTCCGGCCACCCAGCGGGTCAAAACGGTGCTCGACCGCCGGTTCGCCAACCTGATCTCGCCGGTGGACTCCTCGGCGGTCGAGTTCGTCTCGCCCGAAGCGGCCAGAACCCGGTTGCCGGAGTTGCATCGCCGCTGGCGAGAGACGACGCCCGGCGCGCTGAGCCGGGTCGACTCCTGGTGGGACCAGCTGTTCCGGGACCGGGAGGCGCACCGCGGCGGGATGACCGAGAAGCTCTACCTGGTCCATCCCGACGGCTACCTCGCCTACCGGGCGGCCGAGGTGTGGGACGACGGGCACCCCAGGCACCGGTGCCTGATCACCGACTACCGATGCGTGACGGACGAGGCGCACGCCGCGCTCTGGCAGGTGCTGCTCGGGATGGATCTGTTCGCCAGCATGGAGAGCTGGGAGGTGCCGGTCGACGATCCGCTGCGGTTCCTGCTGACCGACTCGCGTCAGCTGCGCAGCATCGCGGTGGACGACGGGATGTGGCTGCGGCCGGTCGAGGTGGCGACGCTGCTGGCGGCGCGCAGCTATCAGGTCGAGGTCGAGGCGGTCCTGCAGGTCGGTGACCAGCGGGTGCTGCTGGCGGGCGGTCCGGACGGTGCCAGCTGCGAGCCGACCACGCTGCCCGCCCAGCTGGAGCTGGCGTTGCCGGGCCTGGGCAGCGCCTACCTGGGCGGGTATCGGTTGCGGACGCTGGAGCGGGCCGGGCTGGTACGCGGCGAGAACCCCGGCTTGATCCGGCAGCTCGACCTGGCCTTCGGCGCCGACCGGGCGCCCGGCTACGGCACCGGCTTCTGAGCTGTGGCCAGCCGAGCGAGCTTCTGACTGCTGGCGGAGCGCGCGGGACTGCCGAGCGAGCGGGAGCTGCCGAGCGAATCAAGGCCGGACGGTACTTTCATGGGATGACCGTGATCCAGACTCGACCGCGGGTGCTCGATGCATCCGACGCGGTCGCGATCCGGTCGCTGGTGGCACGGGATCCGGTGCTCAACTGCGTGCTGGACACCCGGCTGCGGGTTGCCCCGGAGCTGGATCCGCAGCGGCTGGGTGGCTTCGTCTGGGGCCTGGACGAGAGCCCCGGCCGGCCGGAGTTGCGGGCGGCTGCCTTTCACGGTGGCAACCTCATCCCGGTCGGGGACGATCTGGCCGCCCTGGAAGTCATCGCCAACCAACTGGCCCGGAGCGGTCGGGGCTGCTCGTCGATCGTCGGCCAGGCCGACGCGGTGGCGGTGATGTGGCCGGTGTTGTCGCGATGCTGGGGTCAGGCCCGGCTGACCCGTCCCGACCAGCCGTTGCTCAGCACCGAGGTGCCGGCCGACCTGGCGATCGATCCGCACGTGCGGCTGGTCCGGCCTGCGGAGCTGAACCGGTTCCTGCCGGCGGCGGTGGCCATGTTCACCGAAGAACTCGAGATCTCGCCGACCGGCCGCGATGCCGGCCGCGGCTACCGGCAGCGGGTCGCCGAGCTGATCGACACCGGCCGCGCCTACGCGCGTTTCGACGAGCGGGGGCGGGTGATGTTCAAGGCCGAGATCGGCGCGCTCAGCCCGGCGACCGCGCAGGTCCAGGGTGTCTGGGTCCGTCCGGACCTACGTGGCCGGGGGATCGGTACTGCGGCGATGGCCGCCGTGCTTCGGCTGGGCCTGGGGCTTGCGCCGACCGTCAGCCTGTACGTCAACGACTTCAACGTCGCCGGCCGGCGGATGTATCACCGGCTGGGCATGCACCAGGTGAACACCCTGCGGACGGTGCTCTTCTAGGGCTTCGCGCGCTTCTAGGCTTCGCGCAGGCCGAAGCGGACCCCTTGCGGGTCACGGCATTCCACCCACCGGCCGAATCCCTCGCTGCGATTGATCTCACCGATGGTGTTGCCGCCGAGGTCGGTAAGCCGGCCGATGCTGGCATCCAGGTCGGCGACGCTGAAGAACACCTCGAAGTGCGCCTCCGGATCCGAGCCGTGGATGCCGATACCGAGGGTGGCGGTCTCGACGCTGCCGCCGGTGCCCTGATCGGTGCTCTGCCAGCCGAGCAGTGCGCCGAAGAACTGCCGGGCGGCGTCGGCGTCCGGCACGCCCAGTTCCAGGTAGGACGGTTCACCAGTCATGCAGGCGATGGTAGGCGATTGCGCTGTCGTAGGAGTCTGGTAGCTATCAAGGCATGAATGTGCAGGCGGTTATCTTCGACTGGGGCGGCACCCTGACCCCCTGGCACACCATCGATCCCTACGAATGCTGGTACGCGGTGACCGGCGATGACGAGGCGGCCACAGCGCTGCACGCCGCCGAGACCGCGGTCTGGGCGGCGGTCCGCGAGGAACACCGCAGCGGGACGTTCGAGCAGATCCTGGACCAGGCCCAGCACACCCTGAGCGCGGAGCAACGACGGCGCTACTACGAGTGGTGGGACGCGCACACCTATACCGACCCGGCCGTCCCGGAATTGTTTCAGGCTTTGCGCGCAAGGGGATTGAAGATCGGAGTCCTGTCCAACACCACCTGGCCGGCGGTCGAGCACGAGCGGATCTTCCAGCGGGACGCGGTGCATCAGCTGATCGACGGCGCCGTCTACTCCTCCGAGCTCCCGTGGACCAAACCGCATCCGGAGGCCTTCCTTGCGGCGATGGCGGCCGTCGGGGTGAGCGATCCGAGCCGGGCGGTCTATGTCGGTGACCGGCTGTTCGAGGACATCTACGGCGCGAACCGGGTCGGTATGCGCGCGGTGCTGCTGCCGCACTCCACGATCCCGGCCGCCCAGCTCGGGATCGACGGGACGCCGGATGCGGTAATCGCCGACCTGGTCGAACTGGTGGGGGTGATCGACGGCTGGCTCGCCCAGTAGCCCTATCGGATCAGGGTAAACGCGACTAGCTCGAAGCTGCCGGACCATGTGCCAGCGATCAGCCTGGCGATGGATCCCTGCCCTCCGCTTCATCGATGAGCGTGCCCGGGATCGGCTCCGCGAGCGGCGGCACGACCTGGGGTGTCCCGTCCAGCGGGGTGTCGCCGCTGGTGGAGAAAGCTCGTTCGTTGGTCGGCTCCTCTTTGTCCATCTCATCTCCTCGGCCAAAGTAGATAATCGGTCGGCGCCAATTTTAGGCGCAGGTCAGGATTGACGCGGATCAGCCTCTACGCTTTCGCCGCCATCACCGCAGCCGCCATCCTGATCACCCGCTGCGACTGCTAACTCCCCACCCGCCGGAACGTCGGTGAGTCTCCATTCAGTGAGTACTACCGGCCGGCGCAGGACGTACTCGCTGTCGACCGAGCCGGACTAGTCTCGCTCGACGCTCCATAGCCCTCGCTCAGGCGTCCATGACTCGACTACGAGTCGGGTGGCCTCGGCGTTGAGGCCGGTGATGACGACCTCGGTGATGTCGGCGATGAAACTCTCCCCGTCGGGTTGCTTTCCCGCCTCCGTCGGGGTCGTCGGCACGGGGATGGCTCGTCCGGCGATCTTGGCTTCCCCGGGCCAATCGTTCTCCTCACCCTGCGCAGGGTGGAAGGTCGGGCCGTGCAGGGCGAAGCGGGGATCCCGCCGGAGGTCCGCCCCCTTGCGCGCGCCCGTCATCGACCCGAAGCGGAGATTGCCGTCGACGAACTCGCACTCGATACCCGAGATACGTGGCGAGCCGTCGGCGCGTAGCGTCGCGATCGATTTGTGGCGACCGGCGTCGAACAACGTCCGGACCCGTCCCGCGAACTCTGGCTCCGCCTGCTCGATCACCTTCCACGCTGGCACATAACGCAGTTTACTGCCGGCACGGTTCCCCCACCGCAAGTCGCGGTCGGCGTGAAAGGTACCTAGTAGCGGTCCAAGAGTGAGCAGACGGACATGCTTCTGGCCGGCATACAACTGATTCCGCTCGGCTAGAGATCACATCACGCAGACGACGCGAAACCGCCACCGGGGATCGGCTAGATGCCGGGAAACGGCACCGTTCGGCCGGTTGGGCTGAGCAGGGACCGCCAGCCCAGCGCGCTGAGCGCCGAGCTGGTCAGGCCGGTGAGTGCCTCGTGCCGGACGGTGCCCTGCGAGCCGGTGAGCTGGGTGGTCGCCATGAGCAGGTAGCGATAGCCGGCGGCGCAGTCGGATTCCAGGGCCAGCGCCCAGCGCTGTGCGCTCGCGGCATCGGTGACCGGCGCGGCCGGCCGGTACTGAGCGTCGGCGGCGACCGGGACCACTTTGCGGGCGACCAGTTCGGCCATCAGGCTGTCCCGGCTGAGTCGGTGGGTCGCCTCCAACGAGCGTGCCTGCTCGACCTGGCCGGCGTCGGTGAGGGTGACCCCGATCAGCGGATAGCCGTAGACGCAGGCATGTTGGGCGGCCAGTACCCGTTGCAACCCAGCTGCGATCGGGTCGCCCGGCTGGCTGCTGGTCACGACAGCACCGCCGCGTGGGTGCTCAGGCAGGCCGCGATGCTGCCGAGAACCGGCACCACCTGGCCGGCCTGCGCTTCGCCGGCCGGCCACTGCAGGCAGGCGGTGCTGGTGGCGGCGGCGGCGGCCTTGCTCGCAC
>JALYVK010000100.1 GCA_030853265.1 Actinomycetota bacterium | reverse complement strand
GGAACACCCGGGTCAACACCCCCACCGATACAAGATCCGACAACCGACGATCCGACTCCGGCTTCACCCACCCAGCACGAGGCATAGCACCAAACTACACCCTTGTAAGCTTAACTGAACGGTATTGGGGCTAGTTGTTGCGCCCGGTGAGGTAACTCAGCAACCGCAGGATCTCGAGGTACAGCCAGACCAGGGTGACCAGCAGGCCCCAGGACAGGTACCAGCCGTACTTCTCATCCACGCCCCGGCGTACCGACTGCTCGATCATGTCGAAGTCCAGGATCAGGTTGGACGCGGCGATCACGATGCACAGCAGGCTGAACCCGATCGCGATCACCGGGTTGGTGTTGGCGTCGCGCAGGCCGAGGCCGCCCGGGGTGAAGATGCTGGCGATCACGTTGACCAGCATCAGCCCGAACACGCCGAGGGTGGCGGCGAAGACGATCTTGGTGAACTTCGGGGTGACCCGGACCGCACCAGTCTTGTAGACCACCAGCACACCGCCGGCCACCATCATGGTGCCGGTGATGGCCTGCACCACGATGCCCGGCCACTGCCGGTTGAACAGCTCGCTGATACCACCCAGCGCCAGGCCCTCGAGTACCGCGTAGCTGACCGTGGTGGCCGCGTTCGCCTTGCCGGAGAAGCCCATGTAGAGGCCGAGGCCCAGCGCGCCGATGATGCCGATGGCCACCACCGCACCGATGGCACTGTCCGGTACCGCGAACCAGGCGACGCCGGCGGCCACGATCATGGTGCCGATCAGCAACACCGACCGGGTGATCACGTCATCCAACGTCAGGTAACGCGACGGCGCGGCCGGTGCCGGTGGCTGCCCGAAGGACGGCTGGGTGTACCACTCGTTGAGCTGAGAGGCCGACGGCGGGGGCGGCACCGCCCGGCCGTTCTGTCCAGGAACTCCGGGGCGTCCGGTCTTTTCAAAGCCCCGGAGCACAGGGTTACTCGCCACGTCGTGCCTCCACCTCGATATCGCCCGGGCACTGCCGGTGCGGTTGTCTCACTACAGCTAGCAAATTACCGGTAGTCGACTACTGCTAGTCGATCACGTAGGAGACAACGCCCGACAGTGCCGTCAAGGTTCCCGGCGAGCTGTGATCAGGTGCAGAGAGTGCCGTTCACATGCGGGTTGTTCGCGTCGATCTTCTCGCCGGTTTCCAGCACCACGTTGCCGCTGCGATGCCAGCCATCGGTCGGTCCACCCTGGTATTTCCAGCTGGGCCGGGCGAACCAGGTCCCGTAGCCGCCGACGCACTTGGCGGCGTGGGTGCTGAAGGTGTTGCCGGTGAAGCTGATGTTGGTGATGGTGAAGCCACCGACCGGGTTGGATTCGCTCGGGCTGTAGTCCTCGGCGTAGACCGAGAAGCCGCCGCCGGTGATCAGGTTGTTCGACACCGCGATGTTGGACGAACTCTTCAGGCTGTCCCAGATCGCGATCGCGCTGTCGGCGTCACTGGTCATCAGGTAGGTGTTGTGCTTGATGACCCCGTTGCTGGCGCCCTCGGTCTGGTAACCGTCGATGTGACCGTTGGCGGCATTGGCGGTGAAATCGTGGAAGTAGCTGTCACTGATCGAGAAGTTGTCCCCGGTGGTCGAGGAGTACTTGGTGTCGGCCCAGCTGAAGATGCCGTCGTTGATGCCGTAGCAGTTGACGTTGCGGACGGTCGCCGCGGTGCCCTGCAGCCAGACACACGAGTGGGTGTGGTTCAGCCCGTTGATCTCGACGTGATCGACCGTGGCGCTCGCGCCGTCCTCGATCTTGATCACGCCCGAGCCGCCGACCCCGCCGCCGTCATAGCTGACGTAGCTGTCGGAGATCGTCACGTTCTGGGCCTGGATGTCCAGGCTGCCGGTGATCCGCTGGCAGCTGAGCACGGTGTTGGCCTTGGTGACCGCGATGACCCGGGTGGTACCGCCGCTGTTCACGGTGAGGCCGTTCGGGCAGTTGGCCGAGCGGTAGCCGGTGTTGGCAGGACCGGCCCAGCCACAGGCTTCCAGCGACGCCCACGGGTTCTTCGGGTTGGCGCAGTTGGCCGTCGGTGTCGGAGTGGGGGACGGCGCCGGGGTGCTGCTCTTGGTCGGCGTCGGCGTCGGCGTGCTGGTCTTGGTCGGCGTCGGCGTAACGCTCTTGCTCGGAGTGACGCTCTTGGTCGGCGTCGGGGTCCTGCTGGGCTTCACCGGCGGCCGGCTCGGATGAAAGCTCGGGGCCGGAAAGGGGATCCGCTTCTGCGGGTGCCAGTTCCAGGTGCTGGCGTCGGCGGCAGTGCTCGAAACCAGGATCACCGCGAGCGACACCGCCCCGATCCCGGCAACCAGCCGGCGGTGCCTTGCGAAGTTGAGTTTCACCATGTTCTGGCAACCATTTCTTGTTTCCTTCCAGCACAGCGCGGGACCCGCGCTGCTAGTCGCGTGCGGCACCCGTCGGGCCGACGCGCGGCAGCGTCAGATCACTCGCTGTAATCATCGGCAGATATCGGCAAAGCTGAGAGCGTGGTTCTCAATTCGAACCTCAGCGCTCGCCCTGCTATCCATTTATGGTCATTTATGTTGATCTTCATTGACTAATCGACGAGAAGTAACTCGTCCACGCCGCTTCGGAGCATGCCACAACGGCGGGTGAAACTTCCGCGAAGTTGAGGGACGACCACACGCAGCTTTAACTCTGTGTTACCAAGCCACGCTCAGGAAGCCGGCACCAGAACCACGGTGGCCCTCAGCCGGCGGCTGGCCAGCAGCGCCCGCAGCTTGGTGGCAGTGGCCCGGTCCTGCACCAGGATCCTGATCGGGAAACCGCTGCCGGCGATGGCTGATGCGATCGAGTCCAACTGCTGGATGCCTGGCTTGGACGCGACGCCGGGCACCGGTGTCTTCATCCGCTTCATCGCCGGCGTCAGCTGGCCGAGATCGCCGTTGAAGCTGGCGAGGAAGTAGTTCAGGACCGAGTTGTAGCGCGCCGACGAGCTAAACATTGCCAGGCTGGCCACCCCGTCGCCGAGCAGCCTGGCCCGCGACAGCACCGCCAGCTGCGGCGCGAGCGCCGAGCGGTAGTGACCATTCGTCCAATCCAGCAACGGGATTGCCGGTCGCAGCGCCGGCCGACCGGCCGGGGTGTTCAGAGCCTGCTGCTCGGCGCCGGCCAGCGCCAACACCAACGCACCGGCCACTGCCACCGGCCGCCAGCCCGGTCGCGATACCGGCCAGTCGGCCAAGAGAGTGGAAGAATTCGGTGGCTCAGCAACGGAATTCTTCCACTCTCTGCCGACCGGCAGCAGCAGCGTGCCCAGACCGGCCAGGCAGATCACGTAGCCGGCCGACAGCAGCTTGTCGAAGTAATAGCCGGTCGAACCGAGCTGAACCTGCTGGTAGGCGCCGAACGCCCCGACGATCACCAGCAGCACCGCGAGCTGGGCGGCCATCCCCCGCCACACCCGATCCCGGCGGGTCCGGCGGTGCAGCAGCGGAACCAGCGACAGCACCGCCAGCACGGGTACCAGTAGGTGCGGCAACGGGATGCTGCCGCCGACCGCCAGCGACTGCTGTCCCGCGTCGAAGCCGGACAGCACCGCGATCGCCGAGGGCAGCACGGCGAGAAAGGCTGCCACCGGCAGCACGATCGCGGCAAAGCGCCAGTCCACTCGCGGCAGGTTCCGGTAGACCAGCAGCGACAGCACCAGCGCCAGGCCGGTGATCGCCCCGAACAGGTTGTAGGTGTAGAAAACCGCGATGGTCACCGCACCGGCCAACACCAGCTGCTCGCGGCTGGCACGCAGCGGCCGGACCGTGATCGCCGCCGCGAGCACCACGAACACCAGCCCGAAGATCTCGGAGTCGAAGCCCTCCCGCAGCAGTATCGGCAACGCGCCGAAGAGTGCGAAGACTGCCACCACGAGGCAGCCGACCACCCGCCAGCGCTCGGCCAGGCCGGCCCCGGCAATCCAGCGGGCGGCCCACACGACGCTCGCGATCAGCAGCGCATAGCCGATCAGCACATAGTCGAAATAGCGGCTGAAATCCGGTACGCCGGCCAGGCCGGTCCGGCCGAAGCCGTCGAACAACGCGAGCAGGAAGTGCGAGCCCTGCGGATAGACCGCCTCGGTCGGCGTCTGCACCGAGAGCCGGGACTGGCTCTGGTGCAGGAAGGTATAGCCGCCCACCCGGCGGATGGTCACGAACAGCGCGTAGTGCGCCAGCCGGTCGACCTGGGTGGTGGAGTAGGCCAGCCGCAACCCGGCCGGCAGACCGGCCAGCGGCCGGTAGGTCAGCACGAAGGCGAGCACTCCCGAGCCGAGCACGATCAGGTCGGAGTAGCGGACCCGCAGCGGTAGTTCGGGCCGACGGCGGCTGGCGAAGCCAATCAGGACCAGGACGGTCAGGCAGCTGCCGCCGACCGGAACCGGCGACAGGCCCCACGGCCACAGCGAGAACAGCCAACCGGCACTCAGCAGGCCACCGGCCAGCGCCACTCCGGCCAGGAACAGCCGGTCGAGCAAGGTGGATCCGGAGCGGAGCAGCGAGCCGGTACCCACCAGCAGCAGCGCCAGCACCAGCACGTCCAGCCGCAGGACGTGCAACAGCAGCGGGACGATCCAGGCCGGCAACAGCCAGGCGATCAGCAACCGAGGCGATCGCGGCCTGCTCGGGGCGGGGTCGGGCACGCCGTCTACCGCAGGGCCTGGTTGCACAGTGACCGGATCTTACCGGTGCCCGACCGGGCGGTCCGACAGCCGCTTCAGTACGAACGCCCAGTACGTCGCCAGGACCGCATTCAGCACGGCCGAGCCGGGCGGTCGCTCGATCATGGCCGGTTCGATTCGGGCCGACAGCAACTCGGCAAACTCGATCGTCGAGATCCTCGACTGGTGCTGCACGGCGCGCCGCCTGGCGGCGATTTGCTTGCGGTGACCGAGCAGCCAGCGCCAGCCGCGCAGCTTGTCCGGCAGCCAGCCCTGGACCGCCGCCAGCACGCACAACGCGAGTTCGAAGGCCAGCAGCGCGGGCAGCACCAGTCGGATCAGCCGGCCTGGGTAGACGGTCAGCACGGTCAGCCAGCGGTTGCGTTCGAGCAGGTACTGCTTGGTCGGGGTACGGGCGAACTCGTAGTGGTGCAGGACCACCGCGGCCGGGACGTAGCTGACCTGCCAGCCACGTTGCCAGGCGCGCAGGCTGAGCTCGGTGTCCTCGTGGTAGGCGAAATAGTCGACGGAAAAGCCACCGAGGGCGTCCCACACCTCGCGCCGGACGCCGAAGAACGCCCCGCTAGCCGAGGCGACCGGTCCGGGTACCGCGTGATCGGCGGCCGGCTCGCCGTAACCACCCGCCCAGACCACCCCGAGAAAGTGCACCGGGTTGCCGACCGAGTTCATGGTGTCGGGCGCCGCCGCCAGCCGGACGCTGCCGGTGGCCAGCCCCACCGCGTCTTCGGCCAGCGCGTGAACCAGCCGCGGTACTGCCTCGCCCACCACGATGGCGTCGGAGTTGAGGAAGACCAGGTTCGTCCCGTGGGCTTCGGCCGCGCCCAGGTTGCAGCCGCCGGCATAGCCAAGGTTCGTGCCGGGACGCAGGATGCGCAGCCGGGGGTCGGTCGCCAGCCGGCCGACGGCAGCCTCGGCGCCATTGTCGACCAGCACCAGCTCGACCTCGGGCCCGGTGTTCGCGAGAACCGCATCCACGCAGTCGGCCAGCAGCGCTTCGGTGCCGTAGGCCAGCACGATGACAGAGGTGGCGGGCACGGGCCGAGGATAGTGTTCGCGTCCCGGCCGCCGTGTGCGGGCCGATCGGGCCGGGCGCAGCAGCTAGGCTGGCGCGGTGGTCGAGGACTCGAGCGTTGCAGGCCTGGACGCCGACAAGGCTGACAACCTCGACGTCTGGGTGATCGTGCGGTGCTTCAACGAAGCCACCGTCGTCGGCGACGTGGTGGCTGAGTTGCGCGAGTATTTTCCGCACGTCGTCGGCGTGGATGACGGCAGTGCCGATGCCTCGTCGGAGGAGATGTTGCGGGCCGGTGCCGTCGTCGTCCGGCACTCGGTCAACCTCGGCGCCGGTGCCGCGCTGCAGACCGGCCTGCAGTACGCGCTGCTCGATCATGGCGCGCGGTACTTCCTCTGCTTCGACGCCGACGGCCAGCACCGCGCACAGGACGCGGCCGCGATGGTCGCGCGGCTGCGCACCGAGGACATCGATGTCCTGATTGGTTCTCGTTTCCTCGGCAGCGCCGAGGGAATGCCCGGTCGGCGCCGACTGCTGCTGCGAACCGCCCGGACGTTCGAGCGGTTCAGTTCCGGGATCAGGTTGACCGACGCGCACAACGGGCTGCGCGCCTTCTCGCGCCGGTTCGCCATCCAGGTCGATCTGTCGATGGCGGATATGGCCTATGCCAGCGAACTGCTCGGCGTGATCAAGCACAGCGGCCTCGCCTACGCCGAGCATCCGGTGACCATCAACTACACCGATTACTCGATGCACAAAGGGCAACGCTCGATCAACTCGGTGAACATCGCGATGGATATCTGGGTGCACCAGGTGCTGCAGGGCCGGCGCCGATGAACCTCATCAAGATCCTGCTGATCGTCAGCTTCCTGTCGCTGATGACCTGGGCGTTCCGTAACCGCAACCGGGTCGGCCTGCGCGCAAGCCTGCGGTTGGCGCTGCTGCTGCTCACCGCGATTGCGATCGCCTCGATCATCGACCCCGGCCTCACCCAGTCGGTCGCCAATGTGGTCGGGGTGACCAGGGGCACCGACCTGATCCTTTACTTGCTGGTGGTGATCTTCACCCTGACCGCGATCGGCACCTACTTCCGGTTCCGCGAGCAGGAGCGCCGGCTGATCAGGGTCGTGCGGGACTCCGCGATCCGCGATGCCATTCTGACCCAGGGCATTCCCGGTGCCACGACCACCGACGAGCACGCGCCGTGAAGCTACCTGAAACGGGACGGGTGGTCCGGTTCGTCGCGGCGAACGGGGTCGGCACCATCGTGGACATCAGCCTGGTCACCGTGCTGCGGCACTTTCTCGGCCTGCCGATCCTGCTCGCGGTGTTCTGCGGCTGGCTGGCCTCGGCACTGTGCGGCTTCGGCCTGAATCGCCGGTTCGTCTTTTCCGACGGCCGGGCCAGCCTGTTCACCGCATCGTGGCGTTACCTGGTGATGGTCGTGTTCAACTTCGCCGTCGGGGTATTGGCCGTTTCCTGGCTGGTTAACGACGGTTGGAACTACGTGCTGACCCGGCTGCTGTCCTCGGCGTTCCTGGTCACCTGCAATTTCGTGCTGGCCCGCCAGTGGGTCTTCGGAGTCGGTACTGCCGAGCCGCAGCTGACGCTGGTCAGCACTCCCGATCCGGCAAGTGCCGACTAACCGGGTTTGCGAGCCAGCACGCAGGTTTCGTTGTAGGTGAACAACCCGCCGGCCATTGCGGGCAGCGGGAAGCTGTAGGACCGTTCGGGGCGCAGCCCGACCGCGCCGGCCAGCCGAGCCAGGTCGGCGGCCTGGGCGAACCAGACGTGCGTCGCGTCGGTACGGTAGCCGCGCCGCTGCGGGCAGATGAACATCACCCGGCCACCCTGACGCAAGAATGGCAAGTAGGAATCGAGGAGATCCCGATCCTCGGCCTCGGTCAGGTGCTCGGCGACATGGGCCAGCAACATCGAGTCGAACGAGCCGGCGGCGGGCGGATCGGCGAAGAATTCCTCGGCGGTGTAGGCGGTAAACCCTCGTTGCCGGGCGAGCGCGATCGACTCGGCGTTGTGGTCGACGCCGACCGAACCGGCTGCCAGGGTGGCGAGGTTACGGCCGATGCCACAACCGAC
The DNA here is from genome assembly GCA_030853265.1 of Actinomycetota bacterium. Lineage (GTDB taxonomy): Bacteria > Actinomycetota > Actinomycetes > Mycobacteriales > Jatrophihabitantaceae > Jatrophihabitans_A. Next base: position 4,030 of record JALYVK010000100.1, on the reverse strand, counting down.
GTCCAGGGTCCGGCCGAGCTGGTTTCGCTTGAGATTCCACCGGTACGGGCGCTGGACGTCCAGCAGTCGCTTCCACCAGACCGACTCCAAGGCGACCAGCCGTTGGGCGTAGTCGGCGCCGCTGGTCGACGGCGCGGCCGGCTGGTCGCCGTCCGGCATAGCACTCATGACCTACCTCCACCGTCGACACGTTCCGCCGTAGTCGCGTTAGCCGAAGTCTAGGTGGCCCGACCGGTAGCGGCAGCCGACCCGGTCCGCGGGCAGCGCGTCGACCGGGTCCAGCGCTGCTCCGCCGCGCCGTCCTAACCGGCCGGCTCATCCGCCGCGCCGGGCGGACCGGCGTGCAGCCCGAGGTCGGTGTCGGGACGGTTCGGATCGGGATCGAGTTCGGTCTCGGCGGTGATGAGCCGCCGGCTTTCCTTCGCCTGGTTCACCAGGACCGCTTCGGTCAGGCCGGCGGCGTCGCGTGCCCACACGCCCCAGATAACCGCGTGGCTTGTGCTCCTACCGCGCGACCAGTTCTCGGGCATGGCGGCAATTTCGCGACCGTCCAGGTCATAGAGTCGCCAGCGATCGTCTGGCCCAGTCACGCGTGGATGGTGAATCGCGGATCGCCGTCAAGACCGTCCCAGAAAATTCCGAGAATAGACGTGCTCGGACAGGTGTAGGGAAGTTTATCGGGCACGTTCGTATAGAACTTGTAGTAATAGGTTCCCGGTCCAGGGCCACCCGCACAGACTTCCGTTCCCGCCGCGCTGCGAAGGGTTGGCCCGGTCTCGTAGTCCGTGCCTTTCACGATCACGTAGTAGGCGCGAGTGCAGCCGACATTGCCTTGCGCGGTGGTGTCCACCTCGGTGATATTGAGCCCGGTGCCGTAGACCTTTCCGCAGACGACGCCGGCGCAGTTCGTGCCCGAGGTGGCCGGCCCGGCGGCGGAAACCCCGCCGCCAGGCGAGGCGGTGGGGATGCCGAGGGTCTGATACAGGCTCGGGTCCCTCGCCAGCGCCGCATTCGACACCCAGCCGGCCTCGACCGTCGGACCGCCATCCAGGTGCATGGCCACCGAGCTGGGCGCTGCCGGGCGGACCGGCGCGGCGGTCGCCGGTGCACTGACGCCGGCAATGACAGCTGCAGTCAGCAGCGGCACTATCCAGCGCCGAATTTGTCGTGGTGGCACTACTCGGTTCTCCTTTTGCGAGCCTGGCTCGAACCGCCGATAAAGGATTCAGCGGCGGTTACAACTGTAGACACCGAGCAATCCGGACGGAATAGACGAATTGGCCTCTACCCTCAGACCGTAGGCGTGTGTTCTATGGTCCGCAAGACAATGGAGCACGCATTCCAGCTTGTCTACAAGCTGGCTGCAGGTACGAGCTGGGCGGCCCCGATAAATAGCTATCGGACTGGAATTTGTGCGCGTCCTGTCTGCACTCTGTCTGGACGCGGAGTACTGACCAGCCGGAGCTAAGTCGACGTGGCGAGAGATCTATCTATCGCTTGGCGCGAGGTGATGGAGCCTCGACGACTCGCTTGCTTCGAGATCTCGCGGCTGCACGAGCGGGGCGCTCCCGCCGGGTCAATGGTCCAGAGCGACGACGTGTAGGGGGTGGCGACCTGCTCGATCTAGCCGCTACTTGGCCGGCAACAGTGCCGGGTCGACGACGATGGTGTTCGTGCCGCCGTAGTCGGCAATCCACAACTTGCCGGCATAGCCGCTGAGCACGAACGGGTTCCCGGCACCGATCGGGAACGGGCCGGACACCGCGTCGGTCTTCTCATCGAGCCGGTAGATCGAGCCTGCCTTATCGGGAAACCAGACCGCGCCAGCGAACACGTCACCGTCGTTCGGGGTCTGACCGACCTTGCTGCGGCGCACGATGGTGGCGCTCCGTGCGTCGACCCGGACGACCTCGCCCGCGCCCTGATCGCCGATCCAGACGGTGTCCTTGTCGAAGGCTGTCCAACTCGGTGAGCCACCGAAGGGCACCGAGGTCACCTTGCCGGTGACGATGTCGATCCGGGAGATCTCGTTGCTGCCCGAGTCGGCGACCCAGACCGCGCCGGCGGCCGGTGCGATCCCGATGGGCTGGGTTCCAACGGTGATCGTGCTGGGCTTGTTGGTCCTGGCATCGATCCGGGTCACCGTGCCGTCGCCGTAGTTGGTGACCCAAGCCGCGCCGCCGGCATAGGTCACGTCGTACGGGGACGGCCCGACGGTGATGCGTTTGGTATGGCCGGTGGCGATGTCGATCCGGGTGGCTGTCGAGGCACCGTAGTTCTCCACCCAGATCGAGCCGGCACCGTAGGCCATCCCGCACGGGCCGGCATCGGTGGCGATGGTTGCCAGCGTCTTGCCGGTCACCGGGTCCAGCCGACTGACCTTGTTGTCATTGATATCTGCCACCCAGACCGAGCCCGCCGCGCCGAGTACCGCACACGGCCGGCTGCCGGTCGGAATCCGGCGCACTACGTACGGCTCGGTGGCCCTGGTGCTCGACGTGGTGCTGATCGACGCGGCGCTCGGTGGCTTTGTCGGGCTGGCCGTGCTCGAACCGCAGCCGGTCAGCGCGACGATCCCGACCGTACCGACAGCCGTGACCAGCGTGCTCCGGATCCCCATGCCAGGACCGTAGCGAGCCCTTGTCACGAAACTACTACGATATCGTAGTAGTTCTGGTAACAGGATTTTGCGGCTGGGTCGGTGACCTGCCGGCGCTAGAGTCGGACAGATGGGCCAGCTGGAGTTTCGTGGGCCATTCCTGTTGCTGTTCGCCCTGGCCCAGCAGCAGAGCAATCTGCTGCAGCAGGCAATGGCCGGCGCGCCGCTGCCGCCGACCGAATTCGCTGTCTACAGCGCGCTGCGACTGATGCAGCCGACCACGCCGACCCAACTGGCTGGCACTCTCGGGATGAAGGCCAGCACGCTGTCGAGCATGCTGGTGCGGATGGCCCGCAACGGTCACCTCAAGCGGCGGCGCAATCCGGCCGACGGACGCTCGGTGGTGCTCTCGCTGAGCCCGGCCGGCATCCGTGCCACCGAAGCCTGCTTCGAGACCTTCAGCGTCGCGATCGAGGCATTCCGCCGCAATCTCGATCTCGACGAGGCCGACCTGCTGCGTCACCTCGAAGCGATGAGCTCGGCGCTCGGAGCTGCTACTACCGAATTGAGCGCCAGCGAAGCCACCGACCAGGCTGTCGCCGGCACCTGACTCGGCAACCTGGCATCGGTGCACCTCCTGGGACAGCTTTCCAACCCAGTACTACGGCGTGGCCAGTGATCGGCGAGTGCTGGACAAGAGCCGCTAGACGCGCCACAATTGTGGCCATGAGCACCGAGTCGCTGCGGACGGTCCGGGACCACTTGAGCGAGATGGTCGACCGGGTCGAGCATCACCATGAGCGGCTGGTGGTGACCCGTAACGGGCGCCCGGCGGCGGTGTTGATCAGCCCGGACGACCTGGCTCGGCTGGAGGAGACGATAGACGTGCTGAGTGACTCCGATGCGCTGGCCGACATCCGCGAGGCGGATGCGGCCTATGCGCGCGGGGATGTGGTGCGGGGCGTCGACGCGGTTCGTGGATTGCGCGGGTGAGCTCGCAGCCGCCGTACGAGTTAGTTGTCGCGCCTCCCGCGCAGCGAGCCATCGCGAGCAAACTGCCAGAACCGGTGGCGGTTGCCGTGATCGACTTCCTTACGACTGCCCTGATCGAGAACCCGCAACGGGTCGGCAAACAACTCCGGGACGATCTTGCGGGCATCTGGTCCGCTCGCCGAGGAACCTACCGAGTTCTGTACCGCGTCAACGACGATTTGCACGAGGTCATCGTTCTCCGGATCGACCACCGACGCGACGCATACCGCCGGAGTTGAGACAGAAAAACATCTATAGCACTCGAGAACCGCCATCGTGCGCCCATTCACGTCAAATAACCGTGTAGCGATGAGGGTCACCGACGGTTGTTCCGCGGTCCACATGCGCCGTCATTCGTCGACTCGACCTTGGCGTCGACATCGACGCCAAGGTAGATGT
>JALYVK010000045.1 GCA_030853265.1 Actinomycetota bacterium | reverse complement strand
AAATGCGGCTAAGGGGCGGCGCTGAGGAGGACTGGGCGCTCTAGCAGTGAGACCGATACGCGGCTGCCGGCCGGGGTGCCGGCGGCCAGGTGCGAGGGGATGTCGGCCAGTAGCTCGGTGCCGTCGGCCCGCAGCAACCGCAGTCGGGTCGCCGCACCCCGGAACGTCGCCACCACGACCACCTCGGCCCCGTCCGGATCGGGTGTCACCACCAGTGCCTCGGGTCGGACCAGGACGGCCACCGCGCTACCCGGCGTCGGCACACCGGCCGCCGGCAACGACTGCCGCCCGACCCGGACGGTGGACGCGGTTTCGGCCGTACCCGGCAGCGAATTCATCGTCCCGATGAACTCGGCGACGAACGCGGTGCCCGGGTTGTCATAGAGCTCGGCCGGTGACGCGCACTGTTCCAGCCGGCCGGCGCGCATCACGGCGACCCGGTCAGCCATCGACAGTGCCTCCTCCTGGTCATGCGTCACGAACACCGTGGTGACCCCGAGCTCGAGCTGGATCCGCCGGATCTCGTCGCGCAACTGCTCGCGAACCTTGGCGTCCAGCGCCGACAGCGGCTCGTCGAGCAGCAGCACTCGGGGCTGGATTGCCAACGCCCGGGCCAGCGCGACCCGCTGCTGCTGGCCGCCGGACAGCTGATGCGGGTACTTGCCGGCGTGATCGGCCAGCCCGACCAGGTCCAGCAGCTCGGCTGCCCGGCTTCGTCGGTCGCCGCCGCTGCGGCCCCGCAGTCGCAATCCGAACGCCACGTTGTCGCGGGCAGTCATAGTGGGGAACAGGCTGTAGGACTGGAACACCATGCCCATGTCGCGCTTGTTCACCGGCTGGGCCGACACGTCGCGACCGTCCACCCGGATCCTGCCGCTGGTCGGGGTGTCGAAGCCGGCCAGCATCCGCAGTGCGGTGGTCTTGCCGCAGCCGGACGGCCCGAGCAGGGCCAGGAATTCCCCCGGCTCGATGCTCAGGTCGAGTCGGTCCAGGGCGCGGGTACTGCCGAATACCTTGGACACCTCGGCGTATTCGACCGAAGTTCCGGCGATGATGCTCGGAGCGCTCATGAGGACACCTTTCGGGCCGACGGATCGCGACCGGCGATGATGGTGAAGACGATCAGGACGAGCCAGGTGAGCAACAGGCTCATCAGGGCGAGGGCCACCGACAACTGACCGTCGTTGTTCTGGAACTGCAGCAGCCAGACCGGAAACGTCTGGTATTGCAGGATGCTGGCCATGGTGAACTCACCCAGCACCAGCGCGAAGGCCAGCACCGCGGCGTTCAGCACCGAGGTCCGCAGCGTCGGCAGCACCACCCGCCACAGGATGGTCAGCCAGGACGCACCCAGACCGCGCGCCGCCTCGGTCAACGTAGTGATCGAGGAGCCGCGCAGGCCGGCGTCGATTGCCCTGAAACTGAACGGTAGAACCAGTACGACGTATTCGAGCGCGAGCACGAGGGGTGGATGGCTGTTGAGCAACTGGTTGAACGCCTGGCCGGTGATGCTGTCCACCGGCGCGTTGTTGCCCCAGGCGATCACCTTGCTCACGCCGACCACCAGCACGACCGGTGGAACGACCAGCGGAAACAGGGCCAGCACCTCGACCAGCGGCCGAATCCGCGGAAACCGCAGGTGCACCAGCAACATGGTCGGCACCATCAGCACGATGGTGACCAGGACCGTTGCCAGCGCCAGTTCGGCCGAGACAATCAGGGCATCGAGGAAGCCGGGTGCGGACACCAGGTGGCTGTAGGCATGCCAGCTGATCCCGGTGCTGCCGTGGATGGAGAACCAGAATGCCGCCAACAGCGGACCGAGGAAGTACACGGCCGCCATCGCGAGCACGATGGTCCGGCCGATTCGTGGCCGCCGACCGATCCGAGAGCGGCGGCCCGCCGGAGCGGTCGCTATCGCAGCCATCGCGTCGTCCTTCGTTGCATCGCCAGGTAGAGCAGCGTCAGCGGAACCACCACCACGATCATGTCGAAGGCCAGCGCGGCACCGACGTTCTCCTTACCGGCCAGCACATTCCCGGACAGCACCGCACCGATCTGTAGCGAGGTCAGCGACAACGTGCCATTTGTCAACGCCGCCGCTGTGGCATAGGCCGAGAACGCGGCACAGAACAACAAGGCCGCCGCACCGAACACACTCGGCGCGAGCACCGGCCCGGCCACGTAGCGCCAGTACTGCCAGCGGGTCGCGCCGAGGTTGCGAGCTGCCTCCTGCCACTGCGGCTTGAGCCCCTCCAGCGCCGGCGTGATCACCAGCACCATCAGCGGAACCAGGAAGTACAGGTACACGAACTCGACGCCGGCAATGCTGTACAGGTCGAAGTGCAGATCGTCGCTGAGCGAGATGCCGAGGTGATCGTGCAAGGCCGAGGTCAACACTCCGGCATTGCCAATCGCGGCAACGAAGAGGAACGCCAGCGGCAGGCCGCCGAAGTTCGCCAGTACCGCGCTGGCGCTCGACACCAGCCGGGGGAAGAAGCCGCCGCGGCCGGCCACGATCGCCTGAGCCAGCACGAGGCCGAGAACGGCCGCCAGCACCCCGTCGAGCAACGAGACCTCGACACTATGTTGCAGGCCCGCCAGGTACGAGCCGTGCAGTGACTCGGTCAGGTTCGCCCAGGTGTGTCCACCACCGTCGCTGGCCTGGAACGCCGTCCAGAGGAGCACCGCGGTCGGCACCAGGAAGAAGGCCGCGAGGTAGCCGAAGAATGGCACCAGGCCGAGCCAGGCCCAACCCGGCCGCCGCCGGCGACCGGCCGTCGGCACCGGCTCGGCGGCCTCGGCCCGCACCGGTCCGGCACCGACGGCAAGGAGGTCGCTCGACATCTACTTGACCGAACTCGCCCAGTCCTGCGTGAGCGTGGACTTGGCCGTGTTCGTCTGGTCATTGGTCGGGAACGTCGGCGTGCCCGAGACACTGGGAAGCTTGGCCGCCAGCGCTGCATCCGCGGTTTTCTCCGTCTGCATCGAGGCGAACTCGGCCGGCCGGGCGTAGCCCTTCAGCCAGCCGTTCTGGCCCTCGACGCTGTAGAGGTACTCCTCCCACAACCGGGCTGCGGCCGGGTGCGGTGCGTACTTGCTGATCGCCTGGGCGTAGTAGGCCGAGAACAGCCCGTCGGAGGGAACTGAAACGGTGAAGTTGCGACCCTTGGCCTTCAGCGCGTCGGTCTTGGCCGCGTTCAGGTAGTCCCAGTCGAGCACTATCGGGGTCTCGCCGCTCTCGATGGTGGCTGCGGTGGCCTGGATCGGCACGTAGATACCGGCCTTCTTCAGCTTGGCGAAGAAGTCGATACCTGGCTTGACGCTGTCGAACGAGCCGCCGTTGGCCAGCGCCGATGCCCAGACCGCGCTGAAGGCCGCGTTGGCCTTGGTCGGGTCGCCGTTCAGGGCAAGTTTGCCTTTGTAAGTCGGGTTGTTGAGCTGCGCGAAGGTGGTCGGGCAGGTCGTCACCTTGGTTGTGTCGCAACCGATCGAGACATAGCCTCCGTAATCGTTGAACCAGTTTCCGCCGGCATCCTTGAGTGAATCCGGGATCTGGCTCCAGCTCGCGACCTTGTACGGCGCGTACAGCCCGTCCTTGGTTCCACTCAGGGCGAACGCCTGTCCGACGTCCACCACGTCAGGTGCCCGGTCCTGGCTCTTGAGGGTCTTGATCGCGGTGAGTTCGTCCGCGCTGGAGCCGTCCGGGTTGGCGTCGGTGATCTTGATGCCGTACTTCTTGGTGAAGTTGTCCATCAGCTCGCCGTAGTTGGCCCAGTCGCGGGGCAGCGTGATCACGTTCAGTTGGCCCTCGGCCTGGGCCGCCTTGACCAGGGCGTCCATCCCACTCAGGTCGGCCGCCGAGGCCGCGGTGGCCGCACTCCTTCCGGAGGCCCCGGCCGTGGTCGTGTCGCTGGCTTTACGGTTGCTGGCGCACCCGGTCAGGGCCACCGCGACGGTCAGCGTGCAGACGCCGACCAGCACGCGGGCGCGTCGGGATGAGGTCATGTCGAACTCCTTTGATTGGTACGTTCTCGATGCGGAATGTGCTGGTAGAAGTGGGCTGAATTCAGTGGAGTAAGTTGGTCAGGACGTCCTCGGCCAGGCCGAACGCAGTGGTCATTCCAATGCCGGTGGTCACCGACACGACTCGGGTTTGCGGGGATGGCTCGGCGATCAGAAACGGATCGGCGGCCGAGGCATAGCGACCGCGCCAGCGCTGGCGAATCGTCAGCCGATCGACCCCGAGCAGCTCGGCCGTGCGGCTCAGCACCTGCTCATCGCGGGTCTCATCGTTGAAGGCGTCCCGAGTGCGGTCATAGGCATGGGTGTCGCCGATGATCAGGTCGCCGTCCGGAGCCTGGGTGAACATCAGGTTCAGCCCCATCGCCATCGCCTCGCTGTGCTGTTCGGCCAGCCGTGCTCGGACCCGGCGGCTGGCCGAACAGGCTAGGAATCCGTCATAGCGCAGCAGCGAGAAACCGGTCAGGACGGCCGGCTCGATCTCAGTCGATCGCGGGTTGGCAACTCGAAGCATCTGCAGATCACATCTGGTTATTCCGTGATCATCAGCGATCGCAGGAAGAATCCGGTCGACGTTGTGCCCGACGCAGACCACCTGATGCGTGCCGCGGATGAGGCCGCGGCTGGTGTGGATGCCGTCCGGGTCCAGCCCGAGCATGGTGGTCCGCCAGTGGAATCGCACGCCCTGCTCGGCCAGCCACGCCGCCAGCGCGGCCACCGCCGAACGAGGGTCGACTCGGAGGTCGGCCGGCAACCACGCGCCGCCGATCACCCCGGCCAGACCGGGAACCCGGGCAGCCACCCCGGCCGCGTTCAGCAACTGGGCCTCGCCATCGCGACGGGCCGCGAACTCGGCCAATACGGCCAGTTCATCCTCGGCCCGGGCCGCCACCACCGTGCCGGCCTCGCGAATCCAGAACCCGGCCCGCTTGGCCAGCCGTAGCCAGACCCCTCGAGCCTGCCGGGCATAGTCCAGCGCCCGCCCGTCCTGGGCGGTAAAGCAACCGTGGCCGAAGTTCTGAACCGAAGCACCGACTGCGCGCTCGTCCCGCTCTATCACCGCGACGCTCAGGCCGCGCTCGACGGCCGCGACGGCATGGGCCAGGCCGACGATGCCAGCGCCGACGATGACGAGATCGACTCGCTCGCCCGGTCGCAAACATGTCATGATAAGTACTCTGGACGTTCGATCGTGGCAGGTCAAGCCAGCGCAGCAGGCGCCATGGACTGTTCATTTTCCATTCATTCTAAGGGAAAAACTCTACCAATGCGGCAAATCGAGAGCGCGCACTACCTGTATAGTCAGGCACGTGTCGCTGCCCCTCCATGAACAGGTCGCCGCGGAGCTCCGCCGCCTGATCGTCTCCGGTGAACTCGCGCTGGGCGATCCGGTGCCGTCGGAGGCGCAGCTGTGCCTGCAGTGGCACGGCTCGCGCGGCCCGATCCGGCAGGCTCTGGCGACGCTGCGGGCAGAAGGCCTGATCGGTGGCGGCAGGGGTAAGCCGCCGGTGGTGCGGCGCCGAACGGTCAGTCAGTCCTTCGACACCTTCGTCTCGTTTTCCAGCTGGGCTGACTCGATCGGACGCCGGCCCGGTCAGCGGACTATCGAGATCGCGCTGCGACCGGCGACCGCCGAACTGGCGGACCTGCTCGGCTTGGACGGCGGCGAACAGGTCGTGCAGGTACTGCGGCTGCGACTGTTGGACGACGAGCCAACCATGCTGGAGCGAACCAGTTTTATCAGTAGATACGGGCGATTGCTGCTCGACCACGATCTCGATTCGGGGTCGATCTATGCGCACCTACTAGATTTGGGCTTGCAGATCGGGGTTGCCCGGCACATCATCGACGCGGTCGGCGCCGACGACATCGCCGCCGAGCTGCTCGGGGTCGGGCCCGGCACCCCGTTGCTGCGCGAGCGGCGATTGGCTTATGCTGCCGATGGAAGCCCGTTCGAGTACTCCGAGGACTGTTACCGTCCCGACCTGGTCACCTTCACCGTCGACAATCTCCCGCACGCGCAACCATCCCTTGGCCGGAGCTGGAGCGCCGCAGCGCTCTGGCCAGGCAACATGCCTATCGCAGAAGGACGATCCTGATGATCGAACTGGTCGTGTTCGACATTGCCGGTACCACCGTGGAGGAAAATTCGGCGGTCTACCGCGCCCTTCGGGAGGCGGTGGTGGCTGCCGGTGGGGCGCCGTCGGATCGCGACCTCGAAAGCTGGATGGGCGCCAGCAAGCGCGAGGCGATCACCGGCATGCTCGCCGACGCCCTCGGTGCCGAGCCGGATTCGGCTGTGGTGGATGGGGCATTCGACGACTTTCGGCAGCGACTCGAGGCCGCCTACCGGGCGGTCCCGCCGACGCCCATCGAGGGGGTACCCGAGGTGTTTGCGGCGCTGCGCGAGCGAGAAATCAAGGTGGTGCTCACGACCGGCTTCGATCGCGAGGTGACCGATAGCCTGCTGGCCGGGCTGGGCTGGGATTCAACCATGCTGGACGGGGTGATCTGCATCGACGACGTGCCCCGCGGTCGGCCCGCGCCGTACATGATTCATCAGGCGATGCGGCTGGCCGGTGTGATCGACGTTCGATCGGTGCTGGTGGCCGGTGACACCGCTCGGGATCTGCAGGCCGGCACCAACGCCGGTGCCGGGGTGGTGATCGGCGTGCTGACCGGTGACGTGTCACGGCAGAGCCTGAAGGCGGAGCCGCACACCCACATTCTGGACAGCCTGGCCGACCTGCTCACCGAACCCAGCCTGCTCGGCTGAGTCGGGACAAGCTGGCACGCTTGCCCAATGGATACCTCGATAATCTTGCTCCACAGTCCATTTCTCGGACCTGCGACCTGGCGGTCAACCGCCCGCCAGCTGACAGACCAAGGATGGCGCGCCGGTGTTCCAGATTTGTCTGTGATCGCCCACAGCGCGCCGCCGTACTGGCCGGCAGGACTCGACTCGATCCTCCAGACGATTGCCGACGATCCGGTCGTCCTTGTTCCACACAGCAACGCCGGCCTGCTCGTCCCAATGATTACTGAGGCCCTCGGCGACCAGGTGCGCGGTGTGGTGTTTGTCGACGCCGCGATACCTGGCGGCGGTCATCACAGCACTGCCGCCTTCATCGACCGACTCGCGGTCGTCGATGGGCTGTTACCGCCGTGGACATCGTGGTGGGATGAGGCCGATGTCGCCGCCCTCTTGCCTGACCCCAACGTCCGGGCAGAGGTCGAAGCTGAGCAACCACGCATGCCGCGGGCCTATTACGATCACCTGCCGCCAGTCCCAGACGGATGGGCCGCGCCTCCTTGTGGTTACTTATGGTTCGGCGCGCCTTACGACAAGCAGGCACAACAAGCTGCTGACTACGGCTGGCCGACCGTGTACTTACCCGGCGGCCACCTTCACATGCTCGTTGACCCAGCGGCGGTGGCTGCAGCTGTCCTGGAGCTGGCCGGTGCCTGGAGCTGACAGTCTTCGCTCATTGGAGCGCGGTGGCTCAAAAGCGGCAGAGCAAACCGCAACATGCACAACCTCAGTTGCGGCGACGTTCGCCGCCGTAGCCACTCAGCTTCATAAGCCCGGTCCAGAGCAAAGCCGAGACGACTGCGATCGAGATCGATAGCCACCACGACCCGTGGTGTGCCAGCTCCCAGAAACCGCAGTACAGCACCGCGAACACGATGCCGCCCATCACGAGCGCAGTTGTTGGATTGAGCCGGTTCATTCTCCGAACTCTAGTGCGGCTGTGTCGGCAGCGACGTGCTCGTTCCGCGATCGTCAGTGAAGTAATGCATGTCACGTGAGCAGCGGGCCGATCGAACTGCATCTGCAGCGCTCCCGGTTCGTGCGCGATACTGGCGACGTGCGCAACCAGAAGGTCCGCTGGCGCGGGCCGAGGCTGACCGGTACGGACGGGCGGGTGCTCACGCAAATTCGCACCCTGCTCGGGGTGATCGCAGCCACCTACAGCGCAGCGTTCACCTCAAGCCGGTAGCAGCATGACCATCACACGCGACGCCGACCACCGTCACCCCGTCCGGGCACTCACAGCTTGGTAATCCGTCGATCCGCGCAGCGGGCACCCCTGTCCCGATCGATGTGTGCAGTGTCGGTCGGCTACCCGTAGCTACCCACTTCGGTAGCTTGGGCTGGGGTTGGGCCGTCTTCGCAACGCTCGGCGATACCGGCTTGGAACGCGGCGAAGGCGGCCGAGGACGTGAGCGGGTTCAGGGTCGTTGTCAGGGTCACGGTGTGGACGAAGCTCACGCCGTCGGCAAGCCGGTAAGCGTGGTAGCTGATCCCCTCCGGTTTGCTCTGGGCCAGCTCGGCGAAGACGTCGCTGATGAGGCGCGCGTTTTCGTCGGCACATTCGGGCTTGGTGCGGTAGCGCACCACGAGGCTGCTCGACATCAGATCGCCTTCATTCGATTGTTGCGAGGATCGTGGGTGAGTTCGGCGAGGCCGAGCGCTTCGAGCAGCGGCGGCAGGTACATGCCGAAGCGGCCGCGGTAGCCCTTACGCAGGCCGTACCAGCCGCCGACCGGGTTCGTCTCAGCTCTGCCCCACGCCTCGACAGTCCCGTCCTTGGCTGGCTTGCTTTCGTCTGCCGCGCCGAGTTCCACCCAGTCGCCCTGGCTGAGAAGCCACGTATGCAGGTCCTCGATTGCACCCAGGTGGTACTTCAGCGTGGTCGAACCGACCTGGCAGACAAGCGTGGGTGGGTCGATCTGATCGTCGCGGTACATCGTGTAGCTCGACGTCTTTGGCGGGGTCATCAACTGCCACGGATCGTCTTTGGTCCCGGTTGCCATCATGCGCCTTCCTCGGTGAGTGCGGTTAGGTAGTGCGGCAGGAGTGAGTCCCAGCCGAGTTGGTTACGGGCGCGCCAGATCCTCGCGGCCTCCCCGAGCTTTTCCCAGCCGCGGTGCTCGATCTCTACACGCGTAACGGCTGGGTCGACTGCTGCGAAGTTGATCTCGACCACCGAGGCATCCGCGCGATCACCGCCGAGGTGCCATAGGTATCCCAGGCGCGTCGGCGGCCGCCAGTCCGTGACCTCGCCCCAGTCGTGCTCTGCTCCCTCGGCATCGCATTCATAGATGCGCCCACCCACCCCGGCTTCGAGGACGACACGAGTCGGGCGCCCGGTGACGGTGTGATCGGCCGGCCACCACGCGTCGATGCGTGCGGTCCAGACAGCGAAGGCGTGCTCGACTGAGCAGGCGACCTCAAAGCTCATGCGCAGCGGCATCGTCATCGGCGTTCCTGCGGGCGGGTGTTCTCGGCGAACATCCGGAAGCGCCCCGCAGCCTCACCCCAAACCCCTTCCAGATAATCCTGGACGGGGTCAAGTCCCTGCTGCCTCACGTGATAGATACGCCGAGTCCCTTGGGCCGTCTCCGCGACAAGACCAGCCTGCTTGAGCAGCCGCAGGTGACGCGACACCGCCGGACGACTGATCGGCATCGTCTCCGCCAGTTCTTGAACCGACTTCTCACCCGCACTCAGCAACCCAAGGATCGCGCGACGATTCGGATCACCGAGGGCTTCAAACGGATCACCGCTCGAAGAGGTGCCACTCACCGCTGCTCCCATCGGTAACCTGCCAGCTACCGTAACCCATGAGTTACCGATAGGCGAGAGCGACTATTCCTCGTCACCTCATCTGATTTCCGAGCAGGCGTTCGCTCGCTTGTCGTGGGCGCAGAACCGGGCCAGGATGGCGGACGTGCCGAGCGCTGCCGAGACCATCGACGTCGACTATCTGGTCGTCGGTGCCGGGGCGGTCGGGATGGGATTCACCGATGTGTTGATCGACCACGCGGACGTGCGTGTCGCACTCGTCGACCGGCGAGCCGCGCCGGGAGGGCACTGGCTCGACGCCTACCCTTTCGTGCGGCTGCACCAGGCGTCTGCGTTCTACGGCGTGGCGTCAACCCTGCTCGGCGGCGGGGCTCAACAGACCTCCGGTCCGGAGGCCGGGTTGTCTGAGCGCGCTGGCGCCGCTGAGATCTGCGCTTACTACACCCAGGTGCTGCAACGGCGGATGCGGTCGACCCGTCGCGCCGAGTTCTTCGGCAACTGTGAATACACCGGCGACGGGCACTTCGTCTCGCGGGTGTCGGGCCGGCGATACGCCGTCCGGCCCGGCTGCCGAATCGTCGACGCGCGCTACCTCGAGCCGCGGATTCCCGCGCACACGCCGCCACCGTTCGGTGTCGGCGCCGGTGCGCGGGTCGTCCCTGCGCACGAACTGGTAGGGATCGACGCGGCGCCCGACCAGTACGTCGTCGTCGGCTCGGGCAAGACCGCCACCGACAGCGTGATCTGGCTGCTCGGACACGGGGTCGACCCCGACGCGATCGGCTGGGTGCGCCCGCGCGACCCGTGGATGCTCGACCGCGCGGTCATCCAGCCCGATCCGGTGACGTACCTGGGTGCCGCGGCGGCCATCGTCGAGTGCGCAGTTGCCGCGTCCTCGCTGGACGACGTGCTGCTGCGGCTCGAAGCGGTCGGGGTCATGCTGCGCATCGATCCGGCCGTGACCCCGACGATGGCGCGCGCGCCCACGCTGGGCCGGTGGGAATTGGAGCAGTTGCGCACCGTTGAGAATGTGATTCGCCTCGGTCACGTCCGCTTCGTCGAGCCGGGCCGGTTGTACCTGGACGAAGGCGACACCGCGATCGGGCCCGACGCCGTCGTCGTGCACTGCGCGGCCGAGGGCCTGCGTCAACCTCCGCTCGTCCCGATCTGGCGGCCGGAGGTGATCACGCTGCAGCCGATCCGGGCCGGCTTTCCGTGTTTCGGTGCCGCGCTCGCCGGCTACGTCGAAGCGACGCGACACGACGAGGCGGAGAAGAACCGGCTCTGCCCTCCTTCGCCGTACGGCAACTCGAACACCGACTGGGCGCGCATGCAGGTGTTGGGCGGACGCGCAGCGGCCGCGTTCGGCGCCGAACCGGACATCAGGGCGTGGACCAACGAGGTGCCTCTGAACCCGGCCCGCGTTCCCGCCGCGCGTGCGAGCGACCCGGCGGTGCAGGCCCTGCAGGACCGGCTGCGGAGGGCTACGCCGGCCGGGATGGCCCGGTTGGCGGCGCTGGCCACGCTCTGAACCGGTGATCAGCCGGGTTTCGACACTTGTCCAAGGTTGTCCCCGGCCCGGCGGAGCAGCAGCGCTCGCTCGCCCTCGTTCCGCGTGCGCGCCGCTGCCTCGGTGAACGCCTGCGCCGCGTCGGCGTGCAACCCGGCACGCTCGAAGAGGTCGCCGCGGACGCTCGGGACCAGCGGGGAGTCACCAAGCGCTTCCGCGTCTAGCCCGTCCAGGACGGCGAGCCCGGCATCCGGGTCGAACGCTCGCCCGTGCGCGACGGCTCGATTCACCTCAACAATCGGTCCCGGTGCAGCCTCGGCCAACACGTCGTACAGGCTCGCAATCTGGCGCCAGTTGGTGTCCTGGGCACGTTTCGCGCGGGCGTGCTGCGATGCGATCGAGGCCTGCAAGAAGTACTTCCCGACCTGCTTGCCGCGTGCGGCGAGCAGCTCGGCCTGCTGGAGTGCGGTCAGGCCGCGGCGGATCAGCAACTGGTCCCACTCGGACCGGTCCTGAGCCTCCAGCAGTACCGGTTCGTCGTTTTCGTCGATCCGGGCGCGCATTCGGGAGCCCTGGATCTCGAGAAGCGCCTGGAGTCCTAGGACCTCAGGCTCGTCGGGTTCGAGCACCGCCAGCATCCGGGCTAGGCGCATCGCCTCGTTCGCCAGGTCCGGACGCATCCAGTCATCGCCAGCGGTGGCGGAGTAGCCCTCGTTGAAGATCAGGTAGATGACGGCCATCACGTCGTCGAGGCGTTTGATCCGGTCCTGCCCGGTCGCGAGCTCAAACTTCGCTCCGGACTCAACGAGCGTCTTCTTGGCGCGCGAGATCCGCTGGCCGATCGTGGATTCAGTGGCCAGCAGGGCGCGCGCGATTTCGCTGGTGGTGAGCCCGCCGACCAAGCGGAGGGTGAGCGCAGCCCGGGACTCGGGAGTCAGGCACGGGTGGCAGGACAAGAAGATCAGCCGCAGCACGTCGTCCTCGATGTAGTCGACTTGTGCGTCGAGGTCCGGCATCTGCTCTTCCCCTCCCTCGATCTGGGCGTGACCGAGTTCTTTGCTCTTGCGGCGAAGGTTTTCAGCGCGGCGGAAGTGGTCGATGCCGCGGCGCTTGGCGGTGGTCATCAGCCAGGCAGTCGGGTTGGTGGGAACGCCGTCGGTGGGCCACTGCTCAAGGGCGGCCAGGAGTGCGTCCTGGGCGAGGTCCTCGGCGAGCGCTACGTCGCGGGTCATCCGAGTGAGGGCGCCAACGAGGCGCGCCGAGTCGGCCCGCCACGCGGCGATGATTGCGTCAGTGGTCGTGTTTGCTGGCACGGTGCCAGCGTAGTAAGCCTGCTGGGTCGAGGAAGGTCGTCATCGTCGGTGTGCGACCTCCCCGACCCATGGGAGGTCAGGCGTCAGCTGTCTCCGGCGGCGCCTCGGAGATCTGGCGCAGCGTGGCGACCATCGAGCAGTCAGGCCAGTACTTGGCGTGCAGGTCAGCAAACTCCTGCTGGCCGGCGATGGCCTCCTCGAGCGTGTCGTACTGCAGGATGGCGAAACCGCCCACGACCTCCTTGGCCTCGGCGTACGGGCCGTCGACGCGTGAGGTCTCACCCTTGCGGACAACGAAGTTGACCGCGTCCTCGGTGCCGTACAGGCCACCGCCGTCGAGGAACACGCCCTTGGCGGCCTGCTCACCGATGTAGGTGTCCATCGCCTCGAACAGAGCCGGCGGCGGAGCCCCGGAGCCCTCTTCCATCCTCACGAATCCCATAAAGCGCGGCATCTTGATCAGTCCTTTCGATTGGTTGGAGATTGCCCTCGCACGTACGTCGAACGGCCAGCAGGATCTTCGACATCGGCTTCGGATGTTTCCAGCCCTGAAGAGATACCGGCTGGTGGGCGTCAGGTCGAGCCCGGTGTCTGCCCCGACGAGTGTGCCGCTGTCCATCAGCTTGGTGGTGCACTGCTGTAGTGCGGAGCCTGTACCCGAATCGGCACACTGAGCGTCCAAACCTCGAATGCTCCGGCTTACTCGCTTGTCGACCTGGCGGCGGCTTTCTGTTCTTTCTTGAATGCCCTTACCTTGCCTAGGGAATCTTTGTCGACGACGTCGGCGACCGACCGGAATGAGCCGGCTTCGCCATAGTTTCCAGCAGCCTGTCGCCAGCCCTTGGGCGTGACGTCGAACTGCTTGCCCAGCAACGCGGTGAAGATCCTGGCCTTCTGATCGCCGAAGCCGGGCAGGCCGGCAATCCGTTTCACCAACTCGGCGCCGTCGGCCGCGGTGGTCCAGATCCGTTCGGCGTCGCCGTCGTACTGTGCGAGCAACGCGCGGCACATCTCCTGAACCCGCTTGGCCATCGCGGCCGGAAAACGATGCAGCGCGGGCACCTGCCGGAACAACAATTCGAAGGCCTCGGCGTCATACTCGGCGATGGCCTGCGCGTCGAGCGTGGGCGGACCCATCCGCTCAGCGAGCACCTGCGGCGAGGTGAATGCCTTCTCCATCGGGATCTGCTGATCGAGCAGCATCCCGACCAGCAGGCCGAGCGGATCCTCGGCGAGGAAGTCGTTTGCCTGCGGGGTCGTTGCCAGGTGCAATGTCATGCGCCGATTGTTGCGCACTAACGTGGCTGAAGCGACCACCGAGCCGGCCATCCTTGGAGACAACCAGCCATGACGTATTCGACCCTGAGCCACCTGGTCTGCTCGAAGACCGGTGAGCGGTACGAGGCCGATGAGCTGCAAGGGGTCAGTGCTGCCGGCGTCCCGCTGCTGGCCCGCTATGACCTCGAACGGGCGGCCGCGATCCTGGACCGGGACGAGCTCGCAAGCCGGCCGCACACCCTGTGGCGCTATCACGAGCTGCTGCCGGTTCGCGCCGAGGCGAGCGTGGTGTCCCTCGGCGAAGGGATGACCCCGCTGCTCCCGCTGCCCAGCTACGGCGCCACGATCGGCCTGCCCCGGCTGCTGATGAAGGACGAGTCGCTGATCCCGACCGGCAGCTTCAAGGCCCGGGGCGCGGCGGTCGGCGTCTCGCGGGCGGCCGAACTCGGCGTGCGTGGCGTGGCGATGCCGACCAACGGCAATGCTGGCGCGGCCTGGGCCGCCTATGCCGCCCGGGCCAGCCTGCGCAGCCTGATCGCGATGCCGGTCAGCGCGCCGCTGATCAACCGGATCGAATGTGTCGTGACCGGTGCCGAGGTGTACCTGGTGGACGGCCTGATCGGCGACGCCGGCCGGCTGATCAATGCGGCCGTCCGAGAGCGCGAGGGTTACCAGGAAGTGTCGACGCTGAAGGAGCCATACCGGCTCGAAGGCAAGAAGACGATGGGCTATGAGATCGCCGAGCAGCTCGGCTGGCAGCTGCCCGATGTGATCCTGTACCCGACCGGCGGCGGGGTCGGATTGATCGGTATCTACAAGGCAATCCTCGAGTTGCGCGAACTCGGCTGGGTCAGCGGCCCGCTGCCCAGGCTGGTCGCGGTGCAGGCCGAGGGCTGCCCGCCGATCGTCTGGGCCTTCGAATCCGGCGCGCTGGTCAGTGAGCCGTTTCCGGACGCCAGCACCATCGCCTTCGGCATCACGGTGCCCAAGGCGCTCGGTGACTTCCTGGTGCTCGAAGCGGTCCGGGCCACCGAGGGCACCGCGATTGCGGTGTCCGATCAGCAACTGCTGGCCGAGCAGCACCGGATCGCTCGCCAGGAGGGCACCTTCATCTGCCCGGAAGGCGCGGCCTGCCTGGCCGCCGCGGCCCAGCTCCGCGAGAGCGGCTGGCTGGCCGCCGACGACCAGGTGGTGATCCTCAATACCGGCACCGGTGTGAAGTACCCGGAGACCGTGGTACCCGACCTCCTCACCTTGCCGATCGACGGTCAGATCCCATTTCTATAAAGGGAAAAACTCAGTTGCCGACCTGATTTTTGTACTGTTGGTTGCACTGCTGGACAGCGGCCGAGTCGTTATGGGCAGCCTGCAGGCAGCTGCGCAGGTTCTTGCCGGCCGGGGAGTTCAGCACCGAAACCCCAAACGCGATCAGCGCCCCGGCCAGCACGATGCCGAGCACCCCGGTGACAATGCCCGCCACCGCCCGACCACGGCCGGTTGCCTCGCCGCGACCCGCCCGGCGGACGGCGATGATCCCGAAGATCACGGCGAGCAGGCCGAGGATGATGCCGCCGAACACGGTGAACGAGCTGACCGCGGCGATAATGCCGAGGACCAGCGAGGCCGTTGCCATCCCGCTGCCGCTGCTGGTCCGGGCAGGTACGGGTTGGGTGTAGGCCGGGTTCTGGGTCATGGACGCTCCGAAGCGTAGGCGTTAGGGGCACGCCCAGGGCTGCCGGAAACGTTCCGGGTGACCGACTCGGCGTGCGGCGGGACGCTGTTGACCCGCGATGCCACCGCGGCACACATGGATCGGCAATCAGCCATGCCCCCGAGATCGCCTGTGCATCAAACCGCCCGCGAAGATCTTCGTCAAGTCGATTGGTATAGCTGCCGGCGGGTTAGGCCCGCCGGCCGATCAGCCCTCGCGCATCGGCACCCGGACGTCCCGCTCGCCGGCCACCTCGTCGGCGCGCGGATAGCCAGCGTCCACATGGCGAATCACGCCCATGCCGGGATCGTTGGTGAGGACCCGTTCGAGCTTCTGGGCGGCCAGCGGCGTGCCGTCGGCAACCGAGACCTGGCCGGCGTGGATGGAACGGCCCATCCCGACCCCGCCGCCATGGTGGATCGAGACCCAGGACGCTCCGCTGGCCACGTTGACCATCGCGTTTAGCAGCGGCCAGTCGGCGATCGCGTCCGAACCGTCGGCCATCGCTTCGGTTTCCCGGTACGGCGAGGCCACCGACCCGCAGTCCAGGTGGTCGCGACCGATCACGATCGGCGCGCTGAGCTCGCCGCTGGCGACCAGGTCGTTGAAGGCCAGGCCGGCCTTGTCGCGCTCGCCGTAGCCGAGCCAGCAGATCCGGGCGGGCAAGCCCTGAAAGTGCACCTTCTCCTGGGCCAGCTTGATCCAGCGGTGCAGCGACTCATTCTCCGGGAACAGTTCCAGAACAGCTTTGTCGGTACGGGCGATATCCTTCGGGTCACCGGACAGCGCCGCCCACCGGAACGGGCCCTTACCCTCGCAGAACAGCGGCCGGATGTAGGCCGGTACGAAACCGGGAAAGTCGAATGCCCTTTCATAGCCGGCCAATTTGGCCTCGCCGCGGATCGAGTTTCCGTAGTCGAAGACCTCGGCGCCCGCATCCATGAAACCGACCATGGCCTCGACGTGCTTGGCCATCGACTCGCGGGCCCGATCGGTGAACTCGGCCGGCTTGGCCTCGGCGTAGTCCTTCATGTCGGCGAAGTCGATCCCGATCGGCAGGTAGGCCAGCGGATCGTGTGCCGAGGTCTGGTCGGTGACGATGTCGATCGGGGCGCCAGCGGCCAGCAGTTCCGGCAGCAACTCCGCCGCGTTGCCCAACAGGCCGATGGACAAAGGCTTTCTGGCATCGCGGGCGGCCATCGCCTGGTCCAGCGCATCGGTGAGGTTCTTGGCCTGGACGTCCAGGTAGCCGTGCTCGATCCGCCGGCTGATCCGGGTCTGGTCGCAGTCGATGCAGATCGCGACCCCGCCGTTCATGGTGACCGCCAGCGGCTGCGCGCCACCCATCCCGCCTAGGCCGGCGGTCAGCGTGATGGTGCCGGCCAGCGTGCCGTCGAACCTCTTTGCCGCGACCGCCGAAAACGTCTCGTAGGTGCCCTGCAGGATGCCCTGGGTGCCGATGTAGATCCACGAACCGGCCGTCATCTGGCCGTACATGGTCAGGCCGAGGTGTTCCAGCCGGCGGAACTCCTCCCAGTTGGCCCAGTCGCCGACCAGGTTGGAGTTGGCGATCAGCACCCGCGGCGCCCACTCGTGGGTCTGCATGACGCCGACCGGGCGGCCGGACTGCACCAGCAGCGTCTCGTCCAGCTTGAGCGTGGTCAGCGTCCGGACGATCGCGTCGTAGGAGTTCCAGTCCCGGGCGGCCTTGCCGGTGCCGCCGTAGACGACCAGGTCCTGCGGGTGCTCGGCGACCTCGGGGTCGAGGTTGTTCATCAGCATCCGCAGGGGTGCTTCGGTCTGCCAGCCCTGCGCGGTGAGGGCGTTGCCCCGGGCTGCTCGGATGGTGCGCGCGGTGGAGGTCATGCCTGCCATGGTGGCCTCGACCGCGGCCGACCGCTAGCCAGCACTATCGGAAGGTGTCTCAAATCTGAGATAGTGCGGACGTGAACACCCGTGCACCTGCCCTGGTATCGGGCCTGGCGCTGATGCGACAGTTGGCGACCGCCACCGAACCGGTCCAGGCCGCGGTGCTGGCGACCCGGCTCGACCTGCCTCGATCCAGTGTCTACCACCTGCTCGGCGTGCTGACCGAGGCCGGTTTCGTGGTGCACTACCCGGAGGATCATGCCTACGGGCTGGGGCTGGGTGCCTTCGAGATCGGCACCGGCTACCTGCGCCAGGCGCGGCTCGAACGGCTGGGCCGCCCGGTGCTGGTCGGGCTGGTCCGCAGCAGCCGGGCCACCGCGCACCTGGGCATCCTGCTCGGGCAGGAATTGCTCTACCTGGTCAAGCAGGAGGCACCGCACTCGGTGGGCCTGGTCACCGATGTCGGGGTACGGCTGCCGGCCCACCTGACCGCGTCCGGACGGGCGCTGCTGGCCGCGCTGCCGGTGCCTGAGTTCCATGCCATCTACCCGGCCTCGGCCCAGCTCGCCGATCGCACCGGCAGCGGCCCGACCACGGTGACCGCGTTGCGCCAGCTCATCGACACCGAGCGGGAGGCCGGCCGCAGCGAGGAGGACGGCCACGTCAGCCCCGGGATCGGCTCGGTGGCGGTGGCCGTCCGGGACCGAACCGGCCGGCCGGTGGTCGCGATCAGCGTGTCGGTACGCAGCCGGGAACTGGCCGCTCGCCGGTCCCGGCTGGTAGCCGAAACCGGCCGGGCAGCCGCGCTGCTCGGCCGCCGGCTGGGCTAAGACGTGCCGCACCCGACCGCGTCGGGGCAGGCCAGGCACACCTAACGGTGTGGGCCGGCTACCGAACCACGCTCCTGGATCACCGGCGAGAACACCTTGCGGCGGCTGCGCCGGTCGGTCTCGACCGCCTTGATGGTCCGGGCGGTCACCTCGTCCACGATCTCGGCGAACGGCCACCGGTAGCTGGTCAGTGGCGGGGTCAGCAGCCGGGACACCGGGTGGTCGTCGAAGCCGATCACCGATACGTCATCGGGCACCCGCAGACCGAGCTCGCGGACGGCCGCGTACACGCCGTAGGCCATCACGTCGGCCAGGCAGAGGAACGCGGTCGGCGGCTGGTCGGCACGCAATGCCGCGCCGGCCACCGCGGCGGCGCCGTCCACGTCGT
The DNA here is from genome assembly GCA_030853265.1 of Actinomycetota bacterium. GTDB lineage: Bacteria > Actinomycetota > Actinomycetes > Mycobacteriales > Jatrophihabitantaceae > Jatrophihabitans_A. The sequence continues at coordinate 14,611 of JALYVK010000045.1, read as the reverse complement.
GCGGCGCGGTGTGCAACCGGACGTCCAGTTTCAGCTTGCGGGCCAGCGAATGTGCCACTGACTCGGCCGGTCGATCCGGAGTGCTGATGCCGATCGGGGTCAGCACGCTGATCCGCCGGTGACCGGCGTCGGCCAGTCGGTCGAGCGCGTCGGCGACCCCGCCGGCATTGTCGAAGACCACCGCCGCGGCGGTCGGCGCGGCGGGCATCTCGTCGCCGAGCGAGACCAGTGCGGTCTGGCTGGCGATGTCCTTCCAGAACGAGCCGAGTGGGTCGACCGGCAGGCAGATCAGCGCGTCGACCCGTTGATCGACGAGCTGCTGGGCCAGCAGCGCCTCGCGCGCCGGATCGTTGGAGGAGTCCACCAGCAGCGCGTGCCGATCCTGGGCCATGAAGGAGCGGCCGATCGCAGCGGCGATGTCCTGCTGCCAGAAGTCCTCCAGCGAGCGGCACAGCACCCCGACGTAACCGCTGCGGCCGGACGCGAGAGCGCGGGCGATCGGGTTTGCCTGGTAGCCGAGCCGGTCGGCCGCCTCGCGTACCCGCTGCTGGGTTTCGACCGGAACGTGCAAGCCGCGCAGGCCATAACTGACGGTGGCGGCCGACAGACCGGTCGCTTCGGCGATGTCGCGCAGGGTTGGCCGGCGGCGCTGCTCGGGCATGCGGCTCAGCGTACTTGACAGCAGCTAGTGAACCGCTTAACTTAATATCGGGTGAAGCGGTTCACCAGAGGGTTTCTAACATGCTACGAAGGAGGATCGGTAATGATCGTCGCTGTCGAGAAAGCTGATTACGACGGCGCCGAGCACGCCGAACCGCTGCTGCAGCAGGCCGACGGGCTGAGCCTGGACGAGTTGCCCGGCCGGAAGCTGGAACGGCGCGAGCTGATCCGGCTGGTGTCCGCGCTCGGGGCGGACGAGGCACGCTGGCGCAGCGAGGTCGCCTTCTCCGACGACACGCGGCACTACGTTTCGCTTTATCGCGACGAGCATGTCGACGTGTGGCTGCTGTGCTGGACGCCGAGCAACGACACCGGCTGGCATGACCACGACCAGTCCTCCGGGGCGGTCGCTGTGCTGCAGGGCGAACTGGTCGAGCACAACCTGCTGATCGGCCGGCCGAGCCTGGCCACCGCCATCCCGGCTGGCCAGACCTACTGTTTCGGCCCCGAGCACATTCACCGGTTGACGGGCCTAGCGCCGGGTAGCGTCTCGATCCATGCCTACTCACCACCGCTGTCCCGGCTCGGCCAGTACACGGTAGGAGCCGGCGGGGTGCTCCGCCGGGTTTCGGTTTCCTACGTCGATGAGCTGCGGCCGCTCGATGACATGATCTGAGCGACGCCTGGCACCCGGCCGCTGCGGGCGGTAGTACGGCCCGAACGCTAGCTGGCCACGGTCAGTCGGCCGCGATCAGTCGGCCGCGATCAGTCGGCCGCGATCAGTCGGCCGCGATCAGTCGGCCGCGATTAGTCGGCCACGGTCAGTCGGCCACGGTCAGTCGGCCACGGTCAGTCGGCCACGGTCAGTCGACCGCGATCAGTCGACCGCGATGCAGCACCAGCCGGTCGTCGCTGCGGTTGGCGATGGCCTGGCGCAGGCTGTCAGCCCGGATACCCAGGATCTCGGCCCGATCACCCACCGCGAGCTCGCTCGGCGGCAGCCCCATTACCCTGCGCGCATCACGGGAAACCGCGCGGTAGGCCTCCTCGATACTCAGCCGACCGGCCAGTACCAGTAGCGCCGCGGTCTCCAGTGCGTCGCCGGCCCCAAGCGGGTTGAACGGGTCCTGAATGTTGTCACCGCCGCCGGCCACCGTCACTCCAGCCGCGAGCAGCGCCCGCAAGGGCGCGATGCCGCGCAGCGAGGTCTGGGACGGCGCCCGGGCCTGCAGGTAGAGGTTGGTGGCCGGTGAGCAGACCACCGACACGCCGGCCCCGGCAAGGATCTGGCCGATCGTGTCGATTTCACCTTGTGGCAGCAGCGAAAGGCTGACGCAGTGGCTGGCCGCCACTCGGTTCAGGCCGAGTTCCACGGTGAGTTCGGCCAAGTCCGTCAAGGACGACACCGTCGCGTCCAGCACCTCGTCGGTGTGCAGGTCGACCGCGACGCCGAATTCGGCCGCGAGCGTCAACAGCTCACGCTGGCAGCGCACCGGCTCGGGATCGCGATACGGCGCCCCGCCAATGCAGTCGGCCCCGGCCGCTAGCGACTCGCGTAACAAGGCCTGGTTGCGCCGGCCGGCCACCCCGGTGGTCGGGACGTCGACAAAGGCAACCACCTCGAGGTCGAGCTCGCCGGCCAGCGATGCGCGGACCTCGGCCAGGGCGGTGACGAAGCGGAGCCCGACCGACTCACCGACATCCACGTGGGTGCGGATCGCGGTGCTGCCGCGTCGCAGCATCCAGCGGGCCGCCCGGCCGGCCCGTTCCACGATCTCGGCATGCTGAGCCGAGCTGCGGTAGCCGTACCAGGACCGTACCGCGCTTTCCAGATCCCCTTGCTCGTTCGGTAGGAACTCCGCCGTCAGGACCTTGTCGAAGTGCGAGTGGGCCTCCACCGGGGCGGCCAGCAGCAGGTAACCGGTGGCATCGACGAGCCGTGCTCCTGGCGGCAGACCGGGCCTGCCCGGCAGACCGAGCCCGGACGGCTGGCCGAGCCTGCCCGGCAGACCGTGACCGGCCGGCCGGATCGCCGAGATCTGCTCACCGGTGATGAGGACATCGGCCAGCTCGCCATTGGCCAGCCGGCCACCGGCCAGCAGCACCGTCGGTTCGGTCACCTGGGTAGCGGCTGGGCAGCGACCTCGGCCAGCGCACTGCTGAACAGGTCACCGGCATCGAGTTCACCCAGGTCTGGGCTGACGATTCCGGCATCGACCTGCTCGTGCAGGCTGAACCCGACCAGCCCGATCCCGGCGTTCCCGAGCACGGCCGAGGCCGGCTCCGAGCTGCAGATCACCGCGGCCAGCTCCTGCTCGAACAGGCATTGCTCGGCGATCGCGGCCCGCGCGGTCAGGATGGTGCTGCCGGTCGCCGCGACGCAGTCGAGGTAGACGAGCTGGTCGTAGTGCGGTTGTGGAATGGTGGTCCGGTAGTTGCACAGCACCTGGCCGGCCTCCCGCCGCAGCCCCAGCATCATGAAGTCGGCGTTCGGCAACCGTTGCGAGAAGCTCGGGTAGAGCAATGCCCCGCCGCGCAGGATCACCACGCAGAGCACCCGGCCGTGCCCGGTCAGGACGTTCGCGGTGGCGTCGGCCAGCCGGTCACCGAGCGAGCCGACCGTGACCCGAGCGCTCCAGCGTGGCCCCGGCTCCGAGCGGAACCGGGCATAGAGCTGGTCGGGATCCGGAATCTCGAGCTGCCTGGTCATTGCGCCCGCGCCTGGGTCAGCACCAGCCGGGTGCGCTGGGTCAGCGACGCGAGTTGGGCCAGCAGCTGCTCCTCCGACATGGACAGATCGAGTTCGGCAAGGATGCCGCTCGGTTGCAACCGCCCGTCGGCGAGGTACTGCCGCACCGCCAGCAGGGTCACCGCGAGCAGAATGTCCGGCCGGCACAGCAGATCGTCCACCAGCGCGGCAACGTCGTTCTTGCCGATCGCCTCCTGGTGCACGGCAGGATCGAGTTCGAGCAGCAGATCTGACAGCGCCCAGACCCCGTCGTCCACCAGTAATCGGGTGATCGGGTCCTCGAAGAACGTCCGCATGGCCTGCTGGAAGGCGTCGCTGCCCAGGGTCTGCTGCCGGTCCGGCGCGGTGCCGCAGAAGATCCAGAATCGCCCGTCGCTGTTGAGGGTTACCGCCAGGCCGGCGGCCTGGGTGTAGCTGCCCCGGATCGCGTCGTTGACGGTGGTGGCCAGGCTGAGCCGGGCCTCGCCGGTCTCGAAGGGTCCGTAGTACTCCCGCACGGTCTTGCTCTGCTTGCTCAGATCGGAGCTCTCGGCGAGCTGGCTGGCCTTGCCGCTGACCCGAAACACGTTGTAGGTCAACGGGATTCGCAGCGAGCCGGGCATCACGAGCTCCCGGTTCCACTCGTCGATGTCGACCAGTTCGCCGTCCACCTCCTTGGCCAGCAGCACGTCGATGTAGTCCCGGTCGGGCTGGATGCTGCGGTAGCCCAGCCGCATCCCGCGCGGGTCGGTGTTCCAGGCCTTCGCGACGTTGCCGTAGTACTCGATGAGTACCGGCTGCGGTGCGTTGACGTGGTAGCGGTCCAGGCTCAGCCGCAGCATCACCTCGGGCTCGTTGTGGTTGCGCCGTAAGGCTTCCGACAGCCGGGTCAGCATCTTGTCCGCCGCGCGGTAGGACTTGGCCCAGTAGCCTGCGGTGACTATTTCGATCCGGGGCGTGTTGACCTTCTCCAGCAGCTGCAGGATGCTCGGCAGCTTGAGGAACGGCTCGCCGCCGCCGGTGATGTTCAGCTTGTCCGACTGTGATTCGTTGATGAATCCGATCGCTCGCTCAAGCTCGTCCGGATTCAGTTCGGGTTTGGCTGTCTTCTGTACGAGGTCCGAGGAATACATGCAGTGCTCGCACGCGACCGGACACAGCTCGCTGAGGTGGATGAAGAAACTCGAACCACGGCCCGGGATCTCCGAAGGTGCCCAGCGGGCATCCGCGATCAGTTGCCGGCGGGAGGTTTCCGGGGCGTCGAAGAGGGTGTTCAGCTGCATGCGGTGCTCCTTGAGATCGGTGGGTCGGTGATGGTTTCGGACGGTCGGCGGGTCGCGGCGATCAGCAACAGCACGCTCAGGACGGCCGGTACTGCCAGCATCGGAGCGACCAGTGACCAGCGGTGCAACCCGGTCGCGGCGCTGAAGATCGGCGGTGCGACCAAGGTGCCGAGGCTGCCCAGCTGCACCAGCAAGCCGTTGGCCAACGCCAGGTCGGGCTCGGCAACCAGCCGCGGCAGCGAGCCGTAGCTGGCCGCGACCCCGAGCCCACCGGCGAAGGTCAGCAACGCCGCGGCGGCCACCCGGACGGTCACCGGCACCGGCAGCGTGAAGGCGAGAAAGCCGAAGGCCGGGCAGAGCAGGACGGCCGGGCCGATGGCCTGCGGCGCGATGCCCCGGCGCAGCAGCAGGCCGGCCAGCACGCTGCCCGGAACGCTGGCAATCGCCACGATCGAGGTCAGCAGGCCGGCCCGCGAGGTGCTCAGCTGCTCGGCGTCGGACAGGTAGCTCGGTAGCAGCGAAGCTACCGCCACCGAGATCAGCGCGACCAGGCAGAAGCTGGCCGCGATCAGCAGCGGCCGGCCGAAGAGTGCGGCTCGGACAGTGGCCGCTGCCGGCTGGTCGATCGCCGGCGGCCCGGCCGGCCGTTGGGTGGCGAGGATCGCGACCGCGGCCAGCGCGGTGACCGCCGAGAGGACCAGGAACCAGCCACGCCAGCCGAGGCTCTGCCCGAGCAGGCCACCGAAGCCGGCCGCCAGCGCCAGCCCGGCCGGGGTGCAACTACCCCATAGGGCAAAGAACATCGGCCGGTGGCTGGTCGCGACCTGTTGCACCAGCAGTGCCGGCCCGACCACCACCACGAGCAGGTAGCCGGCCCCGGCCAGCGCTCGTAGCAGCAGGAAGGCCAGCGCCGACCTGGCGAACAGTTCGGTGCTGAGACCGGCGGCCGCCATCAGCAGCAGGCCGCCGACCACCAGCCCGGCCGGTCGGTGCCGCCTGCTCCACAGTCCCACCGGCGCGGCCGCTGCGGCAGCCAGCAGGGTGATGATCGAGATCGCGGCACCGCGAAAGCCAGCCGACAGCCGCAGATCGTGGTCGAGCAGATCGGACACCGGGCCCACCGCGCCGAGCTGCCCGGCGGCCAGCACGCCACCGCTCAAGGTGGCTATTGGCGAGAGTTTCGTCAACCTTTCCACGGCAGATCTCCATCGCTGTGCAAGGCGCGATCACCGGCTTACGGCGATCCGATCCCATGCCGTGGCGACGCCTACGAAGGATCCTCAAATGGTGTAATAACGGCAGCGCTACCGTAATACAGCAAATAGCGTAAAGCTAGACATTTCCTCGTATTGGCTAGGCGAAATCCACTAGCTCGGCCAGCGCCGGGATCAACCGCTGCGCGGTCTCGATGTCGCCGGTCAGATCCCGGTCATCCAGCACCGGTGACAGCTCGGCGCACAGCGCGACGGCCTTGCCCTGCAGCACGGTCAGTTCTGGCCGGCTGATCCGGACGGCTCGCAGCGCGGCCACCAGCTCGCAGGCCACCAGCAACTCGTAGCGATCCGCCGCGGTCAGCAGCTGGCGGGCGGCCAGCGAGGCGAAGCTGGCGGTGTCCTCGATGCCCCGCGACAGCGTGGTGCTCTGGGTGGAGGCCGGCGCGGCGGCCGCGCGCAGGTCACCGAGCGCGGCTGCGGCGACGTACTCCACCACCATCACCCCGGACGCGCCCGGGGTGCCGTCGCCGAGAAACGGTTCCAGGCCGGTGTGGTTGGGCTCGCTGACGTAGGTCAGCCGGTTCAGCGACAGCTGGCCGGACTGGATGGCCGCGATCGCCGCGGTGTCGCTGGTCAGCGCCAGGTAGCCGGCGTGGAAACCTCCGTGGTGGGCGACCGAACCGTCGATGAGGATCGACGGGTTCTCCGACGGGGCGTTGGCGAACGCCTCGATGGTGGCGCGCAGCGTGCTGAGCGCGTCCAGCAGGATGCCATGTGCCTGCGGCAAGGCGCGTAGCCCGTACGGATCCTGGATCCGGTCCGGCTTGGGGGAGCCGACCAGGCCGCGCATCGCCTTGCAGGTGGCGCGGGCGCCCGGCATCGGGGTGGCCAGCTCGACCGCCGGGGCGTAGGCCTCGGCGTTGCCCCGGACCGCCGCGAAGCTCAGTGCCGCTATCGCCAGCGCGGCCCGGGCGCTGGTCTGAAAGCAGTGCGCGGCCAGGCCGGCATCCGACAGGGCGGCGGCATTGCTGGAGATGAAGGGCAGCGCGTCATGCGGTCCGAGCACCAGCTCGGCCCCGCTGGCGGTGGGCAGCAGCGACCGGGCCTGCATCGCCAGCGCGGTGCTGGCCAGCGCCGACAGTTCGGCGGTGCCGATCCCGACGAACTCCCGGATGGTGGGCAGCGCGTCGGAGTTGATCATGTCGGCCAGCGCCTGGACGACCTCGAGCCGGACGCCGGAACCGGCCGTGCACAGCTGGTTGAGCCGGATCAGCAGCATCGCCCGTACCCGATCCGCCGAACGGGCCGGCCCGGCCGAGGTAGCGTGGCTGCGCAGTAGCGCCTGGGCGCTGGCGGTCTCGGGCTCGACCTCGACCATCCGGTTCGCGCCGACGCCGGTGGTCAGGCCGTAGATGGGCCGCCGTTGACCCGCCAGCACCGCCTGGGCGTGCGAGCGGGACACTCGTTGTCGGGCCTCTTCGGTAACCTCGACGGTCAGCGGCCCGGCCGCGGCCGCAGCGATATCAGCCGAACTGAGGTGATGACCGTCGATCCGCAACACTGGCCCCTCCACCGACTGGCACAAGCGGTCTGGCATAACGATTTGGTGACGCACCGGGCGTGAGCTCGCCGCACGCCTTGGAAGTTCTCCGGGCGTCCGGCACGATCCGGTCTGAAGAGCGTCCCATGTCATCGAGCAAACCAGGCCACCGAGTGACAGCTGGCTCCGCAGAGTCAACAAGACTGTGCCGCGGGGTCGCGGATCGGCCAGGGTATCGGCAGCGGAATGGCCGGCCGGCGGGCCTTGTTGGCTCGAAATACCGACTCCGAAGGCGACCAGAACCCAGACCATCGACGAGAAAGCAGCTGGCCGAAGTCCGACACCTCGAGGATCCACCTCGACCGGCATGGGAGTGAACTGCTTGTGATCCGCTTTGATTCGGTTTCAAAACACTATCCGGACGGCACGGTGGCGGTCGATTCACTCGACATGCAGGCGCCATCAGGCCAGATCACGGTGCTGGTCGGCCCGTCCGGCTGTGGCAAGACCACCTCGCTGCGCATGATCAACCGGATGATCGAGCCGACCTCGGGCTCGATCTGGCTCGATGACAAGGACACCAGCACGATCCCGGCGCACGAGCTGCGCAGGCAGATCGGCTACGTGATCCAGCATGCCGGCCTGTTCCCGCACCGGACCATCGTGGACAACGTCGCGACCGTGCCCTACCTGCTCGGCTGGGATCGCAAGAAGGCCCGCGCCCGTGCCCACGAATTGCTCGAACGGGTCGGTCTGCCGGCACATTTCGCCGATCGCTACCCGGCCCAGCTGTCCGGTGGTCAGCAGCAGCGGGTGGGTGTCGCTCGCGCGCTGGCCGCCGACCCGCCGGTGATGCTGATGGACGAGCCGTTCAGCGCGGTCGACCCGGTCGTACGCGACCAGTTGCAAGAGGAATTCCTTCGCCTGCAAGGTGAATTGGGCAAGACGATCGTCTTCGTCACGCACGACATCGATGAGGCGATCAAGCTCGGCGACCAGGTCGCGGTGCTCGGGGTGGGTGGCAAGCTGGCCCAGCTGGCCACCCCGGCCGAGCTGCTCAACCGGCCGGTCAACGCCTTCGTGGCCGGTTTCGTCGGCCGCGATCGCGGGTACCGGGCCCTTGGGTTCGCCCAGGCACATGACCTGCCGACTCGGGACGAGCAGACCATCCGATTGAATTCGGCCATCACCGGAACCGACAATCCCGATGGCTGGCTGCTCGCGGTCGACGACGCGAACGCGCCGCAGGGCTGGCTACGACTCGACGAGCTGAGCGCCGGTCAGCAGGTGACCGAAGAGTTGCTGCATCGCGGCGGCACGGTGGCAGCCGCCGACGGCAGCCTGCGGGCGGCACTGGATGCCTGCCTGTCCTCACCGACCGGCCGAGGCGTGATCGTGGATACCGACGGCGCGCTGCTGGGCACGGTCACCGCCTCCGAGGTGCTGGAGCTGATCCAGGCGCGGCCACCGGTCGGGCAGGCGAGCGCCGGATGATCAGCTACTTCAATCAGCACCACGGCGAGATCCTCGGCTGGCTGGGCTGGCATGCTCGGCTGTCGGCGCTGCCACTGCTGTTCGGCCTGATCATCTCGCTGCCGCTGGGTTGGCTGGCTCGCAGCTACCGGTGGCTGTATCCGCCGATGGTCAGCCTGGCTGGCCTGCTGTACACGATCCCGTCGCTAGCGCTGTTCATCCTGCTACCGGGCATCCTGAAGACCAAGATCCTCGATCCGAACAACGTGATCGTGGCGCTGACCATCTACACCGTGGCGCTGCTGGTCCGGGTGGTGGCTGACGGCCTGGCCGCGGTTCCGGACGAGGTGCTGCAGGCGGCGACCGCGATGGGCTATCGCAGATTCGGCCGCCTGATCCGGGTAGAACTGCCCATCGCGGTACCGGTCATCGGCGCCGGCCTGCGGGTGGCGGCGGTGTCCAACGTCAGCCTGGTCTCGGTGTCGGCGCTGATCGGCGTACCGGAGCTGGGCCGGCTGTTCACCGACGGGTTCCAGGTGTCCTACCAGACCCCGATCCTGCTGGGCATCCTGCTGTCGGTGGTGCTGGCGTTGGCCTTCGACACGGTCATCCAGCTGCTGACCCGGCTGCTCACCCCGTGGCGGCGGGCGGTGCGTCCGGCATGATCACCGACATCGGGAACTGGCTGTCGACCTCGGCGCACTGGCACGGCCCGGACGGGATTCCGGTGCATCTAAAAGAGCATCTGCAGTATTCGCTGGTGGCGTTGCTGATCGCCGGGGTGATCGCGCTGCCGCTGGGGATGGTGATCGGGCATACCGGCCGGGGCTCGTTCGTGGTGGTGGCCATTGCCAACTCGTTCCGGGCGCTGCCCACGGTCGGCCTGTTGACCTTCTTCTACATCCTGATCTCGCCGCACATCCACGGCACCGGTAACGCCACCTATTTCATCCCGAGCGAGATCGTCCTTATCCTGCTTGCGATTCCGTCGATACTGACCAACACCTACGCGGGCATCGACGCGGTGGATCCGGCGGTCCGTGATGCGGCCCGGGGGATGGGCATGCGCGGCTCGCAGGTGCTGCGCCAGGTGGAGTTGCCCAATGCGCTGCCGCTGATCTTCTCCGGCATCCGCAGCGCCTTCCTGCAGGTGATCGCCACCGCGACGGTGACCGCCTACGTGGGGCTCGGCGGGCTCGGCCGCTACCTGATCGACGGCCTGTCCCAGCGGGACTACCCGCAGATGGCCTCGGGCGCGGTGCTGGTGGCGGTGCTCGCCCTGCTCATCGATATCGTGCTTGCGCTGATCCAGCGCTATACCGTTTCGAGAGGAATTACCGGCAGATACTCCCGCAAAAGGATTCCGGACGCCGACACCGAACACACCCTGGCGGCAGCGACCTCGGCTGCCTGATTCCCGCTCTCGTATGATCTGAATTAAACCGACAGGAGAAATAGAAAATGAAACCCGTACGAGTTCTTGTCGCCGCGGCGATCGGCACCAGCATGCTGATCGTCACCGCGTGTGGCAGCAGTTCCAACCCGACGTCCAACGGAGCAGGCGGCGGTGGCGCGCCTACCTCGACCGCGCCGACGGACACCATCGTGGTCGGATCGGCCAACTTCCAAGAGAACGTGGTGCTGGCCGATATCTACGCCGAGGCACTCAAGGCCAAGGGCGTCAAGGTCAGCACCAAGCTCAACATCGGCAGCCGCGAGACCTACATCCCGGCGTTGAAGGACGGCTCCATCGACCTGATCCCGGAGTACAGCGGCGTGTTGCTGCAGTACTACGACAAGGCCGCCACCGCCGAGTCCTCCGATGACGTCTTCGCCGCGCTGCAGAAGGCGGTGGCCACGCCGCTCACCGTCCTGGACCAGTCCCAGGCCCAGGACAAGGACGCGATCGTGGTCACCAAAGAGACCGCGGCCAAGTACAACCTGAAGTCGATTGCCGACCTCGCGGCGGTTGCCGGCAAGCTGACGCTCGGCGCGCCGCCGGAGTTCCAGACCCGCACCGACGGCATCCCCGGGCTGAAGAAGGTCTACGGGGTCACCTTCAAGACCTACCGCAAGCTGGACGCCGGTGGCCCGCTGACCGAGAACGGCCTGAAGAACGGCCAGATCGACGCCGGCGACATCTTCACGACCGACCCGCTGATCGCCAAGAACGGCTGGGTGGTGTTGGAGGACCCGAAGAGCCTCTACACCGCGCAGAACGTGCTGCCGTTGATCAATGCCAGCAAGGCATCCGCGAACGTCAAGACGATCCTGAACGCGGTCTCGGCCAAGCTCACCACCGATGACCTGGTGCAGCTGAACGAGAAGGTCCAGTCCGAGAAGCAGGATCCGGACGCGGTGGCCAAGGCCTGGCTGAGCACTGCCGGGCTGAGCTGAACCAACCGGTTTCAACCGAGCTCGGGGCTTGTGCTGTGATTGCGGCACAGGCCCCGAGCTCTGTCATGCCGGGGTAGCTGCCAGCGCGGAGGAGCGTCAGCGTGGACGGCTCGAAGTCATTCGACCGGATGTGGGCCGAACTCGACCCGATCGGCCGGTCTGCCGATACCGGCGGCTATCGCCGCTATGCCTGGACGCCGATCGATCAGCAGTTACGCGAGTGGTTTGCCGGCGAGGCCGTACGGCGTGGCCTGGACCTGACGCTGGACCGGGCCGGCAACCAGTGGGCCTGGTGGGGTGACCCGGACGCGGCAGCCCGGGCGGGCAACCCGGGACTGGTGATCGGCAGCCACCTGGACTCGGTGCCGGACGGTGGGGCCTTCGACGGCCCGCTCGGCGTGGTGTCGGCCTTTGCCGCATTGGACGCGGTGCGTGCCGACGGCTTCGAGCCGGCCCGTCCGGTCGCGGTGGTGAACTTCGGCGATGAGGAAGGTGCCAGGTTCGGGATCGCCTGCGCCGGCTCGCGGCTGATCACCGGCGCGCTGGCGGCGGATCGCGCCAAAGCGCTGACTGACGCGGACGGGGTGCGGCTCGCCGAGGCGATGAGTGCGGCCGGGCTGGATCAGGGTCAGCTCGGTGCCGATCGAGAAACCCTCGACCGGATCGGGACGTTCGTCGAACTGCACGTCGAGCAGGGTCGGGCGCTGATCGATCTCGGCGAGCCGATCGCGGTGTCCTCGGGGATCTGGCCGCACGGCCGGTGGCGGATCGAGCTGCCTGGCGAGGCGAATCATGCCGGCACCACCCGGCTGGCCGACCGGCACGATCCGATGCTGGCCTATGCGCAGCTGATCCTGGCGGCCCGAGAGGCTGCCGAGCGGCACGACTCGGTTGCCACCATGGGCAAGGTTTCGATAGCGCCCAACGGGGTAAACGCGATCCCGTCGCTGGTCACCGCCTGGCTGGATGCGCGCGGCCCGGACCCGGAGCGGGTGCGGGCCCTGGTGGCCGAACTCGAGTCGTTGGCGGCCGCGGCCGGCGGTCGGCTGACGTCGGAGTCCTGGACCGAGGTGACCGGCTTCGACAGTGCGCTCACCGAGCGGGCGCGGACGGTGCTGCCCGGCGCGCCGGTGCTGGCCACCGGTGCCGGTCATGATGCCGGGATCCTGGCCAACGCCGGTATCCCGGCCACCATGCTTTTCGTCCGTAACCCCACCGGAATCTCGCACTCGCCGGCCGAGCACGCCGAGACCGCGGACTGTCACGCCGGAGTGCGGGCGCTGGCCGCGGTGGTTACCGAGCTGGCCGGATGACCAGCTACTGGGCACGATACGGCTGGCTGGACGGCGACGTCGCCGAGGACGTTCGGCTGGTTGCCGAGGACGGCCGGTGGGCGGCTATCGCGCGCGGCGTGCCGGCCGCCGGTCAGGATGTCGTGCTGCCGGGTTTGGTGTTGCCGGCGTTCGCCAACACCCACTCGCATGCCTTCCACCGGGCGCTGAGGGGCCGGACCCATGACGGCGGTGGGACGTTCTGGACCTGGCGGGAACGGATGTATGCGCTGGCCGCGCGGCTGGAACCGGAGTCCTACTACCTGCTGGCCCGCGCGGTCTATGCCGAGATGGCGCTCGCCGGTGTCAGCGTGGTCGGGGAGTTCCACTACCTGCACCACCGGCCGGACGGCAGCCCCTATCCGGATCCGAATGCCTTCGGCAACGCGCTCATCCGGGCTGCCGCCGATGCGGGAATCCGGATTACCCTGCTGGACACGTGCTATCTGGCCGGCGGCCTGGATTCAGCGGGCTATCAGCCGCTCAGTCCGGTGCAGCGCAGGTTCTCCGACGGGACGGCCGAACGCTGGCGGGACCGGGTGGCTGCGCTGCAGGGGAGTGACCAGGCCCGGATCGGCGCGGCTGTCCACTCGGTACGGGCGGTTCCCGCCGACCAGCTCGCTACCGTCGTCGAGTGGTCGGCGGGCCGGCCGTTGCACGCCCACGTTTCCGAACAGCCAGCCGAGAACGAGGTAACGCTGGCCGTGCATGGTGTTACCCCGACCGGGTTGCTCGCCGGGTCCGGCTTCGGTGGCCCGCTGAGCACGGCGGTGCATGCCACCCACCTGACCGAGTCCGACATTGCCTGGTACGGCGCCAGTCGTACCAACGTCAGCTTCTGCCCCACCACCGAACGAGATTTGGCAGACGGTATCGGGCCATCCTCGGAGCTGGCTGCTGCCGGTGCCACCCTTACCCTGGGCAGCGACCAGAATGCGGTGGTGGATCTGCTCGAAGAGGCCCGCGCGCTGGAACTCGACGATCGGTTGGCCTCGCTGCAGCGCGGGCGATTTACCCTGGAACAGTTAGTACATTCCCTGACGCGGGCAGGGCATGCCAGCCTGGGCTGGGGCGATGCCGGCCAGTTTACGGTAGGTCAGCGAGCGGACCTGGTCGCGCTGCGGTTGGATACCGTACGGACTGCAGGTGCCTTGCCGAGGCAGGTAATTCTCGCTGCGAGCGCGGTCGATGTGGATACCGTGCTGGTGGACGGTCAGGTAGTAGTGTCCGGCGGCGAGCACCGGCTGGGAAACATCGGCACACTGCTCTCGGAGGCCATCGCGCCATTGTGGGCTTGAGCTTTTTCCTTGGCCTGTAAAGGCAAAGGAAACTGCGCAGCTATCGGGAGTTGGCGCGGGCCTGGATTGGGTCTTCGGCCGGCGGTCGGGAGTGTCCGGTCGATGGTTAGTGATCCTCAAGCAAGTGGAAGATTTCTGTTGTCTGGCAACTAAAATCTTCCACTCTCTTGAGCCGCCTCCCGACCTCGGACCGCAAGCGGTCGGAGCCGGTCTGTCTCGCGGCTCTCGGCTGGCACGCGCAGCCATGAGGAGGTGGTGGGGGCGGCTGAGGCCGACTCTCGCCTTACGGTGCGGTGGCGAGGGCCGGATGATCGGCCTGGGATCTCGATTGGCAAGTGCGCAGCTATGAGGAGCTGGCTGGGGCTTGGGGCCGACTTTCGGCTTGCGATCTCTGGCCGCCGCGTTCGGGTTTTCGTCTTGGATTATTGGGTAATTTTGCTGGTGGTTGTCAGTGGCAGGCGTTATAATCGATAGTATGTTCGATGCCGATCGCGACCCGGAGTTTGCTGAGTGGTTAGTGGATGTTCCGGAGCCGGATTGGCTTTCGCATCCGGTGTATGCGGGGATGTTGTCGGATGCGGAGCGGTTGCGTGGGTTGTTGGCGGTGGCTCCGGCTGTTCGGCGCACGGGTGAGTTGGCGGGGATTGATCCGCGTGGGTTGTCGGGTGGTGAGCGGGTTGATTTGTT
>JALYVK010000044.1 GCA_030853265.1 Actinomycetota bacterium | reverse complement strand
CCGCCGAACCACCCCCGCTGAAGCACCCCCGCTGAACGACACCGCTGAAGCACACCCGAGACGTCAACCCCGAAGGCAGGACGACGCTATGAGCAGTGGATTGAACCCGCGGGTGCGCCGCACCTTCACCGTGATCGGGCACAGCCCGGACCTGGTGGAGCTGCGCACCGGCGTGTGGAACCAGCAGTCCTTCACGCTGCGCGACGAAACCGGCAGCGGCAAGATCCTGAACCTGGTGTGCGGCCTGGACGGTTCGCTGACCAGGCGGGAACTGGCCAAGCGCGAGGGCGTCAGCCGAGCCGACGTCGAGGCCGTGATCGATCACCTCTACAGCCTCGGCGCGATCGAGGAGGAACCGGCCAATGCCCTCGATGCCTACCTCGACACCGTCGCGCCGCTCGGCGGCCGGCCGGAGCTGACCGGGGTGGCCGATCAGGTGCTGATCTTCGGGGACTTCGAACTCACCCAGCAGGTCGGTGACGCCCTGGCAGGCACTACGCCTTGCCCGGTCCGAGCCCCGGCGGCCGACCCGCTCTGGACCCAGCTGCTCGACCTGACGGCCTCGGCCAGCCATGACGGACTCGAACTGGCCGCGCTGGCCACCCGATTCCAGCCGTGGGCACGTTCGCTGGTCATCACCGCCGACCGGCTGATCGACCCGTTGCGGGCCCGCACCCTCAACCGACTGGCCCACCAGGTCGGCTTCAGCTGGATTCATGCAGCAATTGACGGACCATTCCTGTTCATCGGCCCGACCGTCCTGCCGCACCGGTCAGCGTGCTGGGAGTGCTTCGAGACCCGGGTAACGATGAATCTGCATGAATCGCAGTCCTATCTGCGCTACACCAACGCGCTGGCCCGCGGCCAGGTGGTGACCGGCCGGCCGCCGGTACTGCGCGCGGTCGGTGCGCTGCTCGCCTCGCACACCGCCCTGGAGGCGACCAATTACCTTTATTCCGGCAGCAACTTCACCATCGAGAAGGCCCTCGGCATCTACCTGCCGACCATGGAGATCGCCTACAACGAGGTGCTGCCGATGCCAGGTTGCCGGGGTTGCGCGCCGATCCCGGAACGGGACGCGCCCAGCCTGTACTTCGATGCCCGGGTGTGGTTGGATGACTGAGCCACTGGATCCGGCGGTCGGCCTGCGCCCGCGGATCGAACAGGATCTCGACCAGCGCGCCGAGTCGCTGCGGCGGCGAATGCACAGTCCGCTGTGCGGGATACTCACCTCGCTGGGCTACCTCAACCGCAGCTCGGGCGGCCCGGCGATGCTGATCGGCAGCGGCGATCTCACCGGCGTGCACGTGCTGTCCGGCCAGCCCGCCCCCAAGCCCGGCAGCTTTCACCTCGGCGGGTCGAGCAGCGTCCCGTTCGAGAGCCGGATCCGGGTACTGGCCGAGAGCCTGGAACGCTATGCCGGGCACGCGATCACCCACGACGGCAGCCTGCCGGTCCGCCGAGCGAGTTGGGAGGAGTTGCGCGCGGCCGGCGAACCGGTCCTCGACTCCCGGGCCTTCTCGCTGTTCTCGCCCCGCCAGCTCGCTACCCCGGGCTTTCCGTTCGAACCGTTCTCGCCGGACCGCCCGATCGGCTGGCTGTCACTGCCCTCGCTGCCCGACGGCAGCCGGTGCTGGATTCCGGCGCAGTGGTTCCTGCTCGGCTATCTGCCGGCCGACGACGAGCCGTGGCTGTGCACCGCGGTCACCACCGGCACCGCCGCCCACACCGAACCCGGCCGGGCGCTGCTGGCCGCCCTGGAAGAACTGATCCAGCTCGATGCCACCATGGGCCACTGGCACGGCGCTCGACCGGGCACCCGGATCGAGCACGATCGGCGCACCACCGCCCTGCAGCGGGTGATCGCGGCGGACTTCGCGAAGCTCGACCCGGCGCCTGAGTTTCACCTGTTGCACAATGCCGACCTGCCTGGTTTCACGGTGGCCTGCCTGATCCGCCAGCACGGTGGTCTGATACCGCGGATGGCGATCGGGCTGGGCAGCGGTGCGCGGCTGGAGCGGGCCATGCACCGAGCTTTGCTGGAGGCGGCCGGCGTGCAGTGGCTGGCCGCCTGGGTCCGGATCCAGGACGCGGTCGAACCGCCCACCGGTGCCGGGGGCAACTACGACCTGGAATCCAACGTCGGGTTCTACGCCGGTCCGGCCGGTGCGGCGGTGGTGGAACGGCGCTTCGCCGAGAGCGCGCCGGCCCGGGCGTCGGACCTGCCGCCCGATGACGAGGGCGGTCCGCGCGAGATCGTCCGGTCGATCGTCCGGGCCTTCGGCAGTACCGGCAAGCGGCTGTACTGGGCGGATCTGTCCACCGTGGACGTCCGGGCATTGGGCTTTCACGTGCTGCGGGCCTGGTCACCGGACACCATCAGCCTGTCGCTGCCCGGAGCACCGCCCAGCCAGCACCGCCGCTTCGCCGCCTACGGGGGTTTCGACCATGCCGATCCTCACCCTTACCCCTGATCAACGGGCCTGGTCGATCGCCGCGGTGTTGCTGCTCGGCTGCGCCGGCCTGACGCTGTCCTCGCACCTGCACGCCCGGTTCTTCGATGACCGGGACGTCGGGACGGTGCCGGTGCACGTGCTGACCTCATCGATCGTGCTGCTGGCCGCGCTGCCGCTGGTGGGGTTGCGCTGGGTGCTGAATTCGAACGCCTGGTGCTGGCGCCAGCCGTTACCGATCGGGGCGCCGGTCCTGTTGCTGGCCGGCCTGGGCATTGCCGCCCTGGTCATTGCGGCCGATCCCCGGATCGCCCGGGCGCTAGGCCGGGGACGGCGGCTGGTGCCGGCCGTTGAACGCCAGCCCACCGACTTGCGCCCCGTTGGGTTGGCGGCCCGGACCGGCGGCTCGCTGCTACTCGCGCGGGACTGGACGCCCACCAGCCGAGACCTCGATCTCGGCATCGGGTTGCCCTGGCTGCTGGCCACCGCGCTGGTCGAGGAGTCGATCTTTCGTGGGGTCGCGCTGAACCTCGTACTGCGAGCGGCCGATGCGCCGCTGCGGGTCCTCGGGGTGCTCGCGGTGTTGCTGGCCTTCGCCCTGTCACATATCTTCTTCGGTTGGTCGCAGGTGGCGGCCAAGCTGCCACTGTCGGTGCTCGGTACGGCGGCCGCGCTCCTGACCGGCAGCGTGCTGCCCGCCGCGATCGGCCACCTGCTGTTCAACGCCCACGTCTGGCGGCAGCGCCCGCTGGTGATCGAGCAGGTCGAGAACCGGGTCTGGCGGTGACCGGGCCGCTCGCCGACTCGATCGCGCTGGCCGTGGCGATCGCGGTGCCGCTGGCCGTCGGCCGGTGGCCGACCCGGTGGGGCGCTCGCCCCGCGATCGGGGTGCTGCTGCGGGCCGGTACGGCACGGCTGGCCGGCCTGCTGGCGCTGGGCACGCTCGTCCTGGCCGGGGTGTGCCGGCCGGCCGGGAACCAGCGAACCGTGTCGGATCCGCTGGGCCTGGACCGGCACGGATTGGGCCCGCTGGGCCTGGACCGGCACGGATTGGACCTGCTACTGCCCGGCCTGCTGACCGGGATCGGCTGCTTCGCCGCGGCCGCTTTCGCGGTCACCGTCGCCGCCGAGCTGGGCCAGGCCATCCTGCGACGGCCCGAACCCAGACAGCCCGGCCGGTCCGCGCGGTCGCCGGTTCGCGCCGGGACCCGGGTCGCCGCCGGGCCGGCCGGTTCGAACTGGCTGCTGCTGACCCGTGACCCGTACGGGCTGCGCTACCGCAGGCTGCGGACGGCAGTCGGCCGGCCGTACGCGATCGCCGTGCTACTGCTGGCAATCAGCACCGAGGAGTTGCTGTATCGCGGCCTGCTGCTGGGGCAGGACCCGCGCTCGGTGAGCTGGTGCTGCGCGGTCACCGTCGGGTCCGTCGCGGTCGCGGCCTGGCTGGACCGCAACCAGCCGGGTCGGCCGCTGGTCCGGCTGATCGCACTGGGCGTGCTGGGCACCGTCAACACGGTGCTGGTCGCGCGCACCGGATCGGTGCTGCCGGCGATCGCGGCCCAGCTGAGCTTCGTCCTGCTCAGCGGCAGCTGACCGGGACCCAATCCAGCACCCCACGTCAGGAGCCAGCATGAAACACGGGATCTCGTTGCTACCCGATTGCCGCCCGCACGCCCGCTCGGCCGAGCGGTACTTCCAGGACGTGCTCGCCGGAGCGGGTCATCGAGCGGATCGCGGAACTGTCGGACTACCTGTCAGCCGACACCTTTCTGTGGCAGGTCGACTTCGGCGGCCAGGACGGTCAGCAGATGTCGGACAGCCTCGGGTTGTTCATCGAGCAGGTTCTGCCGAAGGTTCGCTGAGAATGCCGGCCGGCTCGTCGTCGGGGCCGACGTCGCGGCCGGTACGAACCAGCGCAACCGCCAGCAGTGCGGCCAGCAGGAGCACCGCGGCGCCGGCATATTCGGCTGTGTGCAACCCCTGCACGTAGGCGGCCAGCACCGCCCGATGCACCTGCGGTGACTGGCCGGACGCGGCCAGGTCGGGGCTGCCGGACCGGCTCTGGCCGCTGATCGCCGTGGCGATCTCGGCCGGGCCGAGGCCGAGCGACCGGAGTGTCTGATGTAGTTGCCCGGTCAACTTGGCGGTGAGCAGCGAGCCGAGCGCGGCAACCCCGAGCACCCCGCCGAGTTCCCGTGCGGTGGTGCTGACCGCTGAGCCCATCCCGGCGCGCTGGGCCGGCACCCGGCTGAGCACGGTGGCGGTGATCGGGGTCAGGGTCAGCCCCATCCCCAACCCGATAACCGGCAGTAACCACCAGAAGTCGTGATACGAGGCATCGGTGCCGAAGTGGGTCAGGCCGAGCAGCGCGACCGCACTGACCAGCAGGCCGGCGACCATCGGCAACCCACCGCCGAACCGGCCGCTGAGGTAGCCGGCCACCGGGGTGACTGCCGCCACCACCACCATGGCCGGCATGATCGCGAGTCCCGCGCCGGTGGCCGACCAGCCGAGTACCTGCTGCAACCACAGGCTCAAAAAGTACAGAACGGAGAACATACCGAAATACAAGAACAAACCACTCAACACGGAACCGGTGAAGATCCGATCCTGCAGCAGTTCCAGGTCCAGCAGCGGGCTGTGACTGCGCCGTTCGAGAATCACGAAGGCAGCCAGGACGATCGCCGCGCCGCAGTAGCAGCCGAGCACCGCCGGGTCCTGCCAGCCGCGAGCCGGGCCTTCGATGGTGGCAAAGACCAGCCCGCCGATCCCGGCGATCGCCAGCAACTGGCCGCCGATGTCGATGCTCCGGCCGCCCCGGTCACTGGATTCCGGGATCAACATCGCCGCCGCGCTGCCGGCCAGGCCGATCGGGACGTTGATCCAGAACACCGAGGGCCAGCCGAAATTGTCCACCAGCGGCCCGCCGATCAGCGGTCCCAACCCCAGCCCCAACCCCGACACTCCGGCCCAAACGCCGATAGCAACAGCACGTTCTCGCTCGTCGGTGAACACCTGTCGGATGATCGACAGCGTCGCGGGCAGGAACGCCGCGGCCCCGGTGCCCTGCGCGATCCGGCCGGCGATCAGCGTGCCGACACTGTCCGACAACGCGCAGCAGGCCGAGCCGGCGGCGAACAGCAGCAGCCCGCCGATGAAGATCCGGCGCCTGCCGTACAGGTCGCCGACGGTGCTCGCGGTCAGCGTCAGCGCCGCCAGGCTCAGGCGGTAACCGTCGAGGATCCACTGCAGGTCACTGACGCCGGCGGCCAGCCGCGCGGAGATCGTGGGCAGCGCCGTATTGACCACCGTGTTATCCAGCATCCCCATAAAAAGGGACACGCACAAAATCGCGAGAATAAGACGGCGCCGAGGTGGGCAATATCCGGATGTCATGAAGAGCGCTCCCTCTCAATAGCGTTAGAGTCAGCGCTGCACTACGCGAGTAATCGACACGAGCCTGGAGTTGACTACATGCCCCGATCGACGCCCGAAAAGGCAGCTTCGAAACGGTCGCCCATCACGACCGAGCTGCTGGTAGACGCCGCGATCGAACTCATTGAAAGTGACGGCCTGGACTCGCTGTCCATGCGCCGGCTCGCCGACCGCTTCGGCATCCAGGCCGCCTCGGTCTACTGGTACGTCGCGAGCAAGGAGCACATGCTCGATCTGGTCGTTGACCGGCTGCTCGAGATGGCCTACCAGGCGGTCTTCCTCGAGAACGTCGAGCAGCGCCGGACCGACGACGAGAACTGGCAGCAGGTGATGCGCCGGATCGCGATCGCCTACCGGGGGTTCCTGCTGGCACACCCGGATTCGGCCCGGGTGATCGCCGGTCGGCTGGTGGTCGGGCCAAATCTGGCGGTGCTGCTCGAACCGGTGCTGGGCATCTTCCGGCAGGCTGGGATGAGCCCGCGCGAGGCCGTGCACTCGGTCTACGTGATGCTGGTCTACGTCCAGGGGTTCGTGCTGCACGAGACCGCACCGCTGTCGGCGGCCGCAGCCGGTCCGAACGACGACCGCAGCACCACCTTGAACCAGATGCAGCAGGCGCTCGAAGCGCTGCCCGCCGAGCGCTACCCCTACACCCGCGAGGCCGCCGAGGCGCTGGCTCGGCCGGACCTGCCGGCCAGGTTCACATTTGGTCTGGATCGGCTCATCGCGGGCCTGGCCGATTACGACAAAATGCCAAACTAAGTGACGTTCTGCCCGCATTCTGACCTCCTTGCTTGACATCGCGTCTAACAACGTTAGATTAAACTCGACACTCTAAGGGTTGTCGAGCAAGCGAGGAGAACGATCGTGCCGATGCCATCGGGCGTACTGCCGGCCCATGTCCAGTTGATGCCGTTAATTGCCGGTAAGTGGCTTAGTCAGGCATTGGCGGCGTTAACCCGACTCGAGGTATTCGAAAAACTCGGCGACGGGCCGTGCAGCGTGTCCGAATTGGCAACGCTGACCGACACCGATGCCGATCGCCTCGGTCGGGTACTGCGCGCGGCTGAAGCGATGGGCGTCGTCGCCCGCGCTGCCGACGGCAGTTTTAGCCTTACCGAACTGGGTAAACCCTTCCGCCGTAACGACCCGTGCAGCGTCCGCGAGCTGACTCTCTACCTGGCGGATCCGGTGTCCTGGCTGCCCTTCGCCCACCTGACCCACACGCTGCGGACCGGCGAACCGGCCTTCGAGGAGCTCTACGAGACGGATCTTTTCTCATATCTGGCAGCCGATCCCGACCTTTCGCACAGCTACCAGGGCGGTTGGGCGAGTCTGACCGACGAGCTCGGGCCGCAGGCGGTCGAGCTCTACGACTTCTCCCAGTGGCCGGTGATTGCCGATGTCGGCGGCGGGCACGGCCGGATGCTGCTGCACCTGCTGCGTGCCAATCCTGGCATTCGCGGGATCCTGCTGGACCGGCCCGAGGTCCTCGACGGTGCTCGGCGCAGCCTGGCCGACGAGCCCGAGCTGGCCCGGATGCGGCTCGCCGCGATCACCCTGCCGACCGGCACGTTGCCTGCCGCGGATGCCTATTTGATGAAGAACACCTTGCATTGCTATGACGATTCCGCAGTGCTGGCAATGCTCGAGCCGATCCGGCAGGCGCTGTCCGACGATCCTCGGCGGCGACTGCTGATCATCGAGACGGTGGTGCCCGAGGACGACAGCTATGACTGGAGCAAGTTCATCGACATCGAGGTGATGACGATGACCGGGGGCCGCGAACGTACTCGTGAGGAGTGGCAGCGGCTCCTGCTGCGGGCCGGCCTGCGGTTGACCGCGGTCACCAGGCTGACACCGCCACAGTCGCTCCTCGAAGTCGAACGGGCGGCCGAACTCCCCGATCACGTCCCACAGCCGGACAGCCGCGCCACCCGTTTCGGACCGTCCGACTACCGCTAATAGGCGACGACGATTGCGAGGGTCGACGACCAGGCGTGGCGGTAGTCCTCCAATACTTGTCATGTAGTTGAGCATAAAACGACACTGTGGCTATTTCACAAACCGTCAACATCATGCTCGGAGCCGGTCCGCCGAACCGCTGATGTCCCGCCAAGCCGGCCGATGAGGACCACTGCACCCAGGTCCTCGTCGCGTGCGACCCGCGGCACCAGTCCGCTGCCGCGCATGACCTCGACCAGCACCGGGGCCTGCCGCTCGCTCGACTCGACCAGCAGATAGCCGGTCGGCGCCAGCCAGGCAGGCGATGCCAGGATCACCCGGCGCAGCACCTGCAGGCCGTCCGTGCCGCCGTCCAGCGCCACCCTCGGTTCGTACAGCCGAGCCTCCGGCGGCATCAACCCAATCGCCTCGGTCGGTACGTAGGGAGCGTTGGCGACCAGGATGTCGACCCGACCGCGCAGCCGATCGGGTAGTGCCTGGTAGAGGTCGCCCTCGGACACCCGATCGGCACCGACATTGCGGCGAGCGCAGCGCACCGCGGCCGGATCGAGGTCGCCAGCATGCAGTTCGATCGGATCGAGGATCGTCAGCAGCGCGGCGCCGAGCGCGCCCGAACCGCAGCACAGATCCACTACGACGGCCGGTGGCCGGGCCAGCGCGGCGGCTTGCTGGACCAGAAACTCGGTACGCCGCCTGGGCACGAATACGCCAGGATCGAGGGCTATCCGCAGGCCGCAGAATTCGGCCCACCCGAGCACCTGCTCCAGCGGCAGGCCGGCGACTCGTCGATCGATCATGGCGTCGAGCTCGGCCGGTGTCTGGGCCTGCTCGATCAGCAACCGGGCCTCGTCCTCGGCGTATACGCAACCGGCCACGCGCAGCCTGGCCACGATGGACTGAACGGCCTGGCCGGACGGCGACGGCGAAGCTGACATCCAGTCGCCCTAGCTGATCGGCACGATATCGGCCGCCCCGAGTCGCGCGGCATCGGCGGTGGCGTCGTCGGGTTGCTCCTGCGACTCGCGCTCGGCGGCGACCCGGGCCAGGTAGTGCTCGATCTCCTTGCGTTGCTGCGGTTCGTCCCAGCCGAGGATCGGGGCCAGCAACTCGGCCACCACCGGTGCTGCCGACACTCCCCGATCCCACGCCTCGATGGAGCCCCGGGTCCGCCGGGCCAGCACGTCGTCCAGGTGCCGGGCGCCCTCGTGGCTGACCGCGTACACCACCTCGGCGCGCAGGTAGTCATCCATCCCCGGCAGCGGCAATGCCAGCTCCGGCTCGGCGGCGATCATCGCCAGCAATTCATGGGTCAGGCTGCCGTACCGACCGAGCAGGTGATCGATCCTGGCCACGTGCAGCCCGGACGAGGCGGCCAGCTGCAGCCGCTGGTTGCGGACGCCCTCCCAGCCCTCGGCCCCGACCAGCGGGATGGTGTCGGTGCACGAGTCGGGCACCAGCGCGTCCATCCCGCGCACCGCCTCGTCCACCGCGTCCTTGCCCATCACCCGGTAGGTGGTGTACTTACCGCCGGCGATCACCACCAGCCCCGGCACCGGGTGACCGACCACGTGCTCCCGGGACAGCTTCGAGGTCGACTCGGATTCCCCTGACAGCAACGGCCTGAGCCCGGCGTAGACCCCTTCCACGTCGGCTCTGGTCAGCGGTGCGCTGAGCACCGAGTTGACCTGGTCGAGCAGGTAGTCGATATCCCGGGCGCTGGCCGCCGGATGGGCCAGGTCAAGGTTCCAGTCGGTGTCGGTGGTGCCGATGATCCAGTGCCGTCCCCATGGGATGACGAACAGCACGCTGGTCTCGGTACGCAGGATCAGCCCGGTGCTGGACTGCAGCCGGTCTCGCGGCACCACCAGGTGCACGCCCTTGGACGCCCGGACGTGGAATTGCCCGCGAGTATCAGCCAATTGCTGGGTCTCGTCGGTCCACACCCCGGTGGCGTTGATGACCTGCTTGGCCCGGATGTCGAACTGCGCTCCGCTCTCCAGATCCACCACCCGCGCCCCGGTGACCCGCTCGCCCTCGCGCAGAAAGTCCACCACCCGGGTCCGGTTGGCGGCCTGCGCGCCGAAGGACGCCGCCGTCCGCACCACCGCCAGGGTGTGCCGGGCGTCGTCCACCTGGGCGTCCCAGTACTGCACCGCGCCACTGAGCGCCTCGGGCCTGAGGCAGGGTGCTTCGCGTAACGCCTTGCGTTTGGAAAGGTGTTTGTGCCGGGGCAGTCCACGAGAGGTGCCCATCGCGGTACCGAGCGTGTCGTAGAGCAGCACGCCGGCTCCGACGTAGGGACGTTCCCAGACCCGGTGCGCCAGCGGGTACAGGAACTGCACCGGCCGGATCAGGTGCGGTGCGATCCGCTGCACCAGCAACCCGCGCTCGTGCAGGGCCTCGCGGACCAGCCCGAAATCGAGCATCTCGAGGTAGCGCAGGCCGCCGTGGATCAGCTTGCTGGAACGGCTGGAGGTGCCGCTGGCCCAATCCCGGGCCTCCACGATGGCCGTCGACAGGCCACGGGTCACCGCATCCAGCGCGGCCCCGGCGCCGACCACGCCGCCACCGATGATCAGCACATCGAATTCGGGACGGCTCCGCATTGCCTCCAGGGCAGCAGCCCGGTGGTCGGGTGACATCGCTGACGCGAGCATCGATGAAGCCTTCCGATCTCGAACGCGGTCCTGACCTGCGCCGGTGGCGCCTGTCCCAGAGTACGGTTGGGCTCGCGCCGGGTCGGTCACGCTGTGCCTGCCCGGCACCGGAGAGCAGCCTCCGGGCTGCCCAGGTCGGTCATCGAGCCGGCATTGGAAGAGGGGGCCACCATGGCACTCGGAATTCCGGCATCAGGACTGTCCGAGGACGACCTGCGCCACGAACTGCTGCAGCTCAAGATCAAGCAGGCCGACATCCAGGCCGACGGGACACCCGCGCAGCAGGCCAATCACCAGCGTCGGACGGCGGAATTGGAAGAGGAATTCCTGCGGCGGTTCGGCTCGTCCGAGGTTGAGTCCGGCTCCGAGTCCGGGTCTGAGCCAGCGTCCCAGTCGGAGTGAGCCGCACCGAACCCGCGCCGCGCGATGGCCTAGGTTGGCAGCGGTCGCCACCGATGGTGACGGCGTTAAGGAGGCTGGCGTGCTGACCCTGTTGATCCCGGTGACGGCGTCAAGGAGGCCGGCGTGCTGACCCTGTTGATCCCGGTGACGATGGTGCTGCTCGCGGCCGCCGCTACCCTGGCCGCGCTGAGCTGGTCGATCTGGTGGTGGTTGCTGGCTGTGCCGCTGATCCTGCTGGCGGTGCTGGCCAGCTATGACGTCTGCCAGCGCCGGCACTCGGTGCTGCGCAACTACCCGGTATTCGGCCACCTGCGGTACCTACTGGAAAAGCTGCGCCCGGAGTTGCAGCAGTACTTCATCGAGCGCAACTACGACGGCCGGCCGTTCGACCGGGACGTCCGCAGCGTGATCTACGAGCGTGCCAAGGGCATTCACGGCGAGCAGGCCTTCGGCACCGAACGCGAGGTCAACGAAGTCGGCTACGAGTGGGTCCTGCACACCTGCGCACCGGGCGAGCCGGCCAAGGAACAACCTCGGGTACGGGTCGGCGGCCCGGACTGCGCCAAGCCCTATGACATGGCACTGCTCAACGTCTCGGCGATGAGCTTCGGGGCCTTGTCGGCCAATGCCTTGCGAGCACTGAACGCCGGGGCGGCCCGCGGCGGCTTCGCGCACGACACCGGAGAGGGCGGCCTGACCAGCTATCACCTGGAAAATGGTGGCGATCTGATCTGGGAACTGGGCAGCGGTTACTTCGGAGCCCGCACCAAGGACGGCGATTTCGACCCGCGAATGTTCGCCGACAAGGCCTCCCACGAACAGGTCAAGTGCGTCTCGCTCAAGCTCAGCCAGGGCGCCAAGCCAGGTATCGGATCGGCGGGGTGTTGCCCGCCAGCAAGGTGACCAAGGAGATCGCCGAGGCGCGCGGCGTGCCACAGGGCCAGAAGTGCGTCAGCCCGGCTGCCCACCGGGTCTTTCACACCCCGCGCGAGCTGGTGCGCTTCATTGCCCGGCTGCGCGAGCTGTCCGGTGGCAAGCCGACCGGGTTCAAACTGTGCGTCGGCTACCGCCACGAGCTGCTGGCGATCTGCAAGGCGATGGCGGACGAGCAGATCACGCCGGACTTCATCGTGGTGGACGGTTCGGAGGGCGGTACCGGCGCTGCCCCACTGGAGTACGAGGATCACGTCGGCACCCCGCTCACCGACGGCCTGATCATGATGCACAACGCCCTGGTCGGAACAGGCCTACGGGATCGGATAAAACTCGGTGCCAGCGGCAAGGTGGCGACCGGCACCGATCTGATCAAGCGGCTTGCCCAGGGCGCGGACTACACCAATGCCGCGCGCGCCATGATGATGGCGGTCGGCTGCATCCAAGCCCAGAAGTGCCACACCAACCAGTGCCCGGTCGGGGTGGCGACCCAGGACCCACGACGGGCCCGGGCGCTTGATGTCGCCGATAAGAGCGAGCGGGTGTTCCGCTATCAGCAGGCCACCGTCGCGCAGGCGCAGCAGCTGATCGCCTCGCTCGGCCTGGCCGGCCCGAGCGAGTTGCATCCGGCGATGCTGATGCGCCGGATCGACCACACCAGGACCGCGAGCTATGCCGATCTCTACGACTGGCTCTCCGCCGGCCAGCTGCTGGCCGAGCCGCCGGCCGACTGGCTCTCGGACTGGAACGCCGCCAGCCCGGACACGTTCACCCGAGTCTGAAAGAGGTTTGCCCAGATGCCCACCGTTGCCGAAATGATCGTGACAGCCCTGGCCGAACAAGGCGTTCGCACCGTCTGGGGCATCGTTGGCGATGCCCTGAACCCGGTCACCGACGCGATCCGTCGCGAGGAACGGATCGAGTGGATAGGCGTCCGGCACGAAGAGGTGGCGGCCTTCGCGGCCGGTGCCCAGGCGCAGCTGACCGGCACCCTCGGAGTCTGTATGGGAACCGTCGGCCCGGGGTCGATCCACCTGCTCAACGGCCTGTACGACGCGAAGAAGTCGCACGCCCCGGTGCTGGCCATCTGCGGGCAGGTGCCGCTGGAAGAGCTCGGTAGCGACTACTTCCAGGAAGTCGACAACGACCTGTTGTTTCGCGATGTGGCCCTGTTCACCAGGACGATCACCGCCGCCTCGCAGGCCAGGACCATGTTCGAACAGGCGGTGCAAGCCGCGCTGACCGGGCCCGGCGTCGCGGTGTTGACGCTGCCCGGTGACGTCGGTGGCCAGGAGCTGGACAAGCACGCGCCGCCGCCGCGGATCGCCAGCGCGCACCCGGCTACCGTGCCGGACGAGCAGGCGCTTACCCGAGCGGCCGCGATCCTGAACGAGGCCTCGACGGTGACCATGCTGGTCGGTATCGGCGCGCGACAGGCACGCACCCAGGTGCTGGCGGTGGCCGAACGGCTGCAGGCCCCGATGGTGCTGAGCCTGAAGGCCAAACAAGAACTGGAGAAGGACAACCCGTACCAGGTCGGCCAGAGCGGCCTGATCGGCAATCCGGCCGCGAGCAAGGCCTTCGACGGCGGCGACGTGCTGCTCATGATCGGCACCGACTTTCCCTATCGCGAGTGGTACCCGACCGGGAAGACAGTGATCCAGCTGGACGCCCGGGCCGAGCAGATCGGCCGCCGGGTACCGGTCGACCTGGCCCTGGTGGGGCACGCCGCCGCGAGCCTGGAGCTGCTACTGGGCAAGCTTGCCGCGAAGCCGTCCGGGGATCACCTGCAGGCCAGTCGCGAGAGCTACCAGGCCTGGAACCAGCGGCAGGCCGCACTCACCGATCCCGAGCACGATTCGGGGTTGATCGGCCGGTTGCGGGAACGGTTGGACAACACCGAGGACCGGATCCGGCCAGAGCTGCTGGCCCAGGCCGTCAACCGGCATGCCGCGCCGGATGCGGTGTTCACCACCGACACCGGCATGTCCACGGTCTGGCTGTCCCGCTTCGTCGAGATGACCGACCGGCGCGCCCTGCTCGGCTCGTTCAATCTCGGCTCGATGGCCAATGCGATGCCGCAGGCGCTCGGCGCGCAGGCGCTGGATCGCGATCGGCAGGTCATCGCGTTCTGTGGCGACGGTGGCCTGACCATGCTGCTCGGCGACCTGATAACCGCGGTCAGCCACAACCTGGACGTCAAGCTGGTGGTCTTCGACAATGGCCGGCTGGGAATGGTGAAACTCGAACAGGAGCAGGTCGGCATGCCCGAGTTCGGCACCGTGCTGAAGAATCCGGACCTGGCCGCGGTCGCGACCGCGATGGGCCTGCACGCGGTGCGGGTCACCGATCCCGCGCTGCTCGACGACGCGGTCCGCGACGCCCTCGCCCAGCCCGGTCCGGTGCTGTTGGACGTGATCACCAACCCGCAGGAGGTCTCGGTGCCTGGCAAGGTGAAGGTCGGCCAGGCGTGGGGTTTCGCGATCGCGAAGATTCGCGAGTCGGTGCTCAGCGAGGGTGACTTCTGAGTTCTGGCCGGCCGCGAACGCGTGCCTGCGAGCAACCGCAGTCTCGAATCGGCATCGGGGTATAGACAGATCAGGTGTCGAAGGTCATGATTTCCAACATGAATCGGCATTTGTCCGTAATGACGCGCGCGCAGCGCCTGGTAGTCGCGCTGGCGCTCGCCGCCGGAGCCCTGGTAGGCGTGACGCTTGCCGCCGCCGGCCCGGCGACGGCCACCCCGCGGGACTTCATCACGATCGGCAAGGGTGGCGACTCCTGCAGCGCCCCGTCGGTCTCCCAGATGAGTGCCTTCTTTCGCAATACTCCTTACCTGGCCTGGGGAATCTATATCGGCGGCGAGGACCGGGCCTGTGGCCAGCCGAATCTGACCGCGTCCTGGGTGTCCCAGGTGACGGCCCAGGGCTGGGCGCTGCTGCCGCTGTGGGTCGGGCCGCAGAATCCGTGCCTGGCGGGCTTTGACCACTTCAGCACCAACACCTCGACCGCCTACAGCCAGGGTCAGAACGAGGCGAAGACCGCCTACAACGCGCTGGTCGGGCTGGGCATGTCCTCGAACTCACCGATCATCTACGACATGGAAGCCGGCGGTAGCAACACCTCGACCTGCATCGCGGCCACCAAGTCCTTCGTCCAGGGTTGGGTGAACCAGCTCGCGGTCGCGCCGGCCCAGCCGTCCGGGCTCTACACCTCGACCTGCGCCGGCTTCCTGAACGACTTCACCGCGCTCTCGCCGCCGCCGACCTTCGTCGACGGTGCCGACTACGACGGGGTGATCTCGACCGGTGACCTGCCCTGCGTCGGCGGCAACTCCTGGAACAACCACCAGCGGCACAAGCAGTACGCCGGGGGGCACAACGAAACCTGGAACGGCGTCACGCTCAATATCGACAACACCTGCTCCAACGGGCCGGCGGTCGCCAATGCTGCCTACAACGGCAACAACGGCTGCCTGTAGAGGATTGGACCTCAGATGAACAAAGCAGCGTCCCTGCTCGGCATCGCGGCCGGCGCCTGCCTGCTGGCTGGCATGTCGGCCTGTGGCACCGGCCAGCACGCCAAGCCGGTCGCCGAGAAGACCGCCAAGGTCGCCGATCCGCAGGGCGCGCAGGCGATCACCGCCGACCGTGCGGTCTTCGACACCGGCGGGCACGCCGCGGTCATCGACGCGGCCGACGTGGTGCAGTTGAGCAGCAACGCCGGCCAGAGCTGGACCAGGTTGCGGCTGCCCGCCACCCCCGCCACCGGCCACAGCATCGCGGTGACCGGCAACCTGATCGGCGCGCTCACCATGGACAGCCACGGGATGGCCTACCAGCGATCGGGCGACGGCGGTCAGAGCTGGCAGCGCACCGCCGTCCCGCTCTCGATACCGACCGATCAGGCCGACCTGGCGATGTCGGCCGATGGCAGCAAGGTCGCGGTGCTGGCCAGCGTGCAGGGCAGTGCCAACAACGGCAACACCCCGGAGCTCTACGTCCGGGACGCGACCGGGGCGCTGGTCGCCCGGCAGGCCCCGGCCAGCGGCAGCATCGCCTGGTCGGGCAACCGGTTGCTGCTGGCCGGCGGTCCGCTGAGCTCGCGGCTCTACGCCAGCGATGACAACGGTGCCAGTTGGACGGCCCGGGCGGTCGGAGCCGCGGTCGCGCCCCGGTTCAACCTCGACCCGAGCACCCCGAGCATCGGCGCGCCGCTGGCCGGCCCGAACGGTTCGGTGCTGGTTCCGGTCACCAGCCATTCCGGCAACGCCTCGAGCGTGCAGTTCTTCAGCAGCAGCAACGGAGCCGCCTTCACCGCGGGCGTCCGGGTGCCACTGTCGGGCAATGTCGGCTCGGGCACCGTCGCGGTGGTCAGTGCCGCCGGTCCGGCTGGCTACATCGTGGCCGAGCCGGGCAGCAACAAGCTGCATCTGGTGCAGGGCACCACCCAGACCACGCTGAGCCCGACCGGCCTGCCCGGCCCGGTGGACTCGCTGTCCTTCGCCGACGCCCAGCACGGCGTTGCCCAGGTGAGCCTGCGTTCGTGCAGCGGTGGCAAGCAGAACTGCACGCAGACCGTCGAGGTGCTCGCCACCTCCGACGGCGGCCACACCTGGTCGCAGGCCACCGACTGAGTGGCTTGGCCGGGTTTGGTCAGGTCGCCGCGCCCCGGCCGGGGGCGCAGATCGATGTCGCCTGCGTGCATCGGTTGTGCGCAGTGAGATCTCGACGAAGTACACCGGCGCCCCTTACCCTCGCGGACAGGAGCGTGTCGTCGGGATCGTCGAGCCCGCGCGGCAGACCGTCGGCATCGGCTGAGCGCTCGGACCGGGCCAGTTGCGGACCGGACCGGCGCTAGCACGCAGGGAAGGGACTCACGGGGTGAGCACGAGCCGGCTCGAGGCGTTCAGCGACGGCGTGTTCGCGATCGTGATCACCCTGCTCGTGCTCGACCTGCACGGCCCGACCGAGCATCAGTCGATCGCCTCGGCGCTGGCGCACGAGAAGTACACGATCACCGCCTACGTCGTCGCGTTCCTGATCGTCGGGGTGCTGTGGATCAACCACCACAGCGTGTTCCGCAACGTCCAGCGCCTGGACCGCGCGCTCACCTTCGCCAACCTGATGCTGCTGCTGTTCATCACCGCGACCCCGTTCACCGCCGCACTGTTCGCCGACGGCCTGCAACGCGGCGGCTTCGACGCCAAGGTCGGTGCCGCCGTCTTCAGCGCCATGTTCACCGGGGTCGCGCTGCTGTACAGCGTGCTGTGGATCCTGGTCTCCCGCGACGGCATCCTCGCCGAGCACCTCGACGCCGCGGCCGCGCGAAGCGCGCTTCACCGCTTCGGCCTCGGCGTCGTGCCCTACGCGATCCTTATTGCCCTGTCGTTCCTGTCCCCACTCGCCGTCCTGGTGATCCACGGCCTGCTGGCCGTCTACTACGCCTTCGACCAACTCGATCCGGCCACCTTCACCAAGGATTGAGCTGGCCGTCGCGGCCTTGACAGTTGAAGTGGTAAAGACCAATATGTCTTTAATTCGTCTAGACCACTTCTCGGCCACGGGGAAAGCGGCACTGCCGAGGACCGCATCCCAAGGAGAATCATGAGACTTAGCAGGACAATTTCGGCGGCCGCGACCGCGGTCGCAATGGTGGGGCTGGGCCTACTTGCCACCAGCACGGCAACTCAGGCCGCCACGGTCAGCTGGCCGGCCCACTACTCGGCACCCTATGTGGACGTCAGCGCCTACCCCACCTTCAACCTGACCCAGTCGGCCCAAACATCGGGGAACCGGTTCTACACGCTGGCCTTCGTGCTCAACAGCGGCGCTGCCTGTACGGCCGGCTGGGGTGGCTCCACCTCGCTGGACTCTGGATTCCTGCAAGCGGATATCGCCAGCCTGCGCGCGGCCAACGGCGACGTGGCGGTGTCGGTAGGTGGCGCCAACGGCGCCGAACCAGCGATGTCCTGTACCTCGGCCGGGGCGTTGCAGGCGCAGTATCAGCGGATCGTCACCAACTACCAGATCAGCCATCTGGATTTCGACGTCGAGGGCGCGACCATCACCGACACCACCTCGATCGACTTGCGGAACAAGGCGATCGCCGGCTTGGAATCGGCCAATCCGAACCTCAAGATCTCCTACACCCTGCCGGTGATGCCAACCGCGCTGACCCAGGACGGGATCAACCTGCTGAAGAACGCGGTCACCAACCATGCCCGGGTCGATGTCGTCAACATGATGACGATGGACTACGGATCGGCCAACTCTGACATGGCCACGGCAGCCACCTCGGCAGCTACCGCGCTGGTCTCTCAACTGGGCGGCATCTTCAGTGGAAAGTCCGCCGCCCAGCTGTGGGCGATGGTCGGGATCACCCCGATGATCGGGCAGAACGACAGCCAGGGTGAACTCTTCTCGCTGGCCAACGCGCAGAGCGTGCTGTCCTTCGCGAACGCCCATGGCCTCACCGAGCTGTCGTTCTGGTCGGCCGGTCGCGACAACGGCGGCTGCCCCGGCCAGAGCTACGCCTCGCCGTCCTGCAGCGGGGTCAGCCAGGCGCAGTGGGCATATACCAACACGTTCAAGGCCTTCACCCCGGGCAGCGTCGTGACCCCACCGCCGCCACCGCCGGGCAGCTGCACCGCTGCCGCCTGGTGGAGCTCGACCGCCTACGTCGGTGGTTCGGTGGTCTCCTACAACGGCCACAAGTGGACGGCGAAGTGGTGGACCCAGGGCGACATTCCCGGTAACAACTCCCAGGACGTCTGGGTGGACAACGGAACCTGCTGAAGCCCGCACACAGCAAGGTGGCCCGTACCTGGTCTGGGTACGGGCCGCCTTGCTGTCCGGGTAAAAGCTAAATTCTAGGACGCCCTGGCATTGCCAGCAGGCCCAGGCTGCCGAGCAGGGCGACCGCCTCGCCGACCCCGCTCCAGCTCTTCTCAGCGAACCAGATCGGTTCGTACATCGAGGGAATCGGGCCGATCGCAGAGATGTCCACGTAGCGGTAGAGCAGCAGGACGACCAGCGCGGAACCGGCCACCAGCGCGACCAGCGCGGCAACCAGCCGGGACGGCCGGATCAGGATGGCCAGCGCCGCCAGGATCGCGATCACCGCCTCGAACCGGAACAACTCCCCCTGGCTGAGCGTGCCGGTCTTGTTCTGGTCGTAATTCATTGCCAGATCGAAGTGGACGTAAGCATCCACCGCGAGCCCGGCGACCACCGCTGCCAACAGGGCGAACCGGAGGCCGCGCCGACTTCGCGCTCTCGACTCACTCACGGTGGCGGTCATTTCACGGTGATGGTGCCGGTCATGTACTGGTGGATCGTGCAGATGTAGCTGTAGGTGCCGGCCTTGTTGAAGGTGAAGTCGAAGGTCTTGCCGTTGCTCAGTGCCGGCGAGCTGAAGGAATTGTCGGCGGCCTTGACGGTGTGCGCGGCGGAGTCATCGAACTTCCAGGTGACCTTGGTGCCGACCGCCACGGTCAGGTCCTTCGGCATGAAGCTGAAGTTCTTGACCTCGACCATCGACGCGCCGGTCGACGAACTGGCGCCGGTATTGCCGGTGGAAGCGGTTGAACCGCCCCCGCCGACTGGTGCCGGCGAGGAAGATTTGCTGCTGCTGCAGGCCGAGGCGAGCAGCAGCACGGTCACCGGGATCACGACCGCCGCCAGCACCCGCCGCGCGGAGGTCCGGTTGGGAGTGCTGGCTGCGGTCATGAGTTTCCCCTTAGGTGGAAAGGTGCTCGACTACTTGGTGAAGGCGGACGGCGGGACTGCTTTGTCGACCCCGATGAAGGACAGCGGCACCGGGTACTCACCGAGCACGAAGGACAAGATCGCCGCGTGCATGGTCTCGACCGGCTGGATGGTCGCCGCCGTCATGATGCCACCGGCATCGGTGACGTTGGCCGCCGCGAAGGTGTACGTGTCGGCCGCGGCGTTCTCGAGCGCGAGGGCGAGCTTGGCCACGTCCGGCACCGACTTGGCGGCGTTCAGCATTGCCACCTGGCCGGCCGTGATCGACAGCGGTGCGTCGGTGATGGTAGGCAGGTTCGCCTTGGCCAGCACGCCGTTCCAGGCCGATGCGTGGTCGACGTGCTGCTTCATCGCGGTGGTGACGAAGGTGCCCACCGCCGGCGGAACGGTGCCGAGCTTGCCGGCACCGGCCATCGTCAGCGCGCCCTTGTAGGCGGTAACCGCGAGGTTCTCCAACGCGGCAGCCAACGCGACTACCTTCAGATCACCGGTGTAGACCGAACCGCTGGCCGTCGACGAGGGCGAGGAGGTGTCCGACGGCGTGGTCGAGGCCGAGTTCCCGCTGGAATTCTTGGACTTGCTGCTTCCGCAGGCAGCCACCGTACCCAGCATGACCGCACCGCCCATCCCCATCAGGAAGGTGCGACGGCCGGCGGACTTCTTCGCGGTCAGGTTCGCGAAGTTGGCCGAGAAGTCGTCCAAGGTCTTGCGGACGCTGGGGAATGTCTCGTTGTGCAGCATGTCGAGCTCAGCGGTCATCGAGTTGAGTTCGTGCTCACTGATCGCCATCTCCGACTGCTGCCGGTCACGCTTGCCGATCATTTGACGGCCCCTTCGGTGACGGGCGATGCCATGCTGCTGGGGTAGAAGGACGCCGGGAAGCCGACGCTGCCGGCCGCGGCCGGCAACTTGGCCAGGTCCGGTGGCAACGCGATCAGCTGCGGAGCGCCACCCTTCACCAGCGCCTGCACGGCAAGCAGGATCGCGCGGTGCTGGGATTCGACGCCGGCGACGCTGGCGAACAACTGCCGCAGGTCGGCGGTGCTCACCAGGCCGACGTTCTTGACGTAGGTCTGCGCGGCGACGTCTTCCAACGTGATGGCCAGGCCAACCACGTCACCGGGCCCCTTGATGGTCGGCACTGCCTTGGCAACCACCGCCGCGTACTTGGGGTCGGGGTTGTTCTGGGCCTTGCCGCCGAGCTTGGTGGCCGCGGCGTTGAAGGCCGCCGCGTGCTCGGCGTGCTGGGACATGGTCTTCATGGCAAAAGCCTTGACCACCCCGTTCGCCGAACTCCCACCGATGAACGGCAGGGTCAGGGCGGTCTTGTAGGTGGCGACCGCGAGGTTCTCCAGGCTGGCCGCGGTCTGCAGCGCCATGATGTCGGTCTGGCTGTCGGCGGCGAATGCCGAGGTGGCGAAGGCCATTCCCAGCGCGCCTACTCCGACCGCCACGGCCGCGGGTGCCAGCAGCGAGCGCCGAGCATCCTCGCGGATCTCGTGCCGAGACTCGTATCGGGCCTCGTGCGCCGCATCGACGTAGGAATCCAGATCGTTCCTGGCCGTCGTCATCGCATCGGATTGAAGGTCATCCGATTCCACCAGTAGTTGGCGGAACCTGCCTTCGTCGATCTTGTCGTCCACGTGCCCTCCCGAAATTCGGTCGATGACAGTGGACGATCGAATTTCGGTGTCCACCGCACAGCTACCTGGGCGATTCGGGGCTCTTGATGCAGTGGATTGCTTACTCAGTGTAATGTGATCTGGATCACATTACGTCTGTTCAGGTTCGCCGTTCAGCGCCCGCAGGAAGTTGTCGGCCCAGCGGGCGATGTCGTGCTCGCGGACCCGCCGGCGCATTGACCGCATCCGCCGGCGCGACTCGGCCGGCGAGATCCTGGCCGCCCGGATGATCGCGTCCTTCAGCCCGGTGATGTCGTGCGGGTTCACCAGGAAGGCGCTGCCCAGCTCGTCCGCCGCACCGGTGAACTCGCTGAGTACCAGGGCGCCAGTCTCTTCGTAGCGGCACACCACGTACTCCTTCGCGACCAGGTTCATCCCGTCACGCAGCGAGGTCACCAGCATCACGTCGGCCGCCAGGTAGAGCGCGGCCATCTCCTCCGGCGGATAGGACTGGTGCAGGTAGTGCACCGGCGCGCTGCCCACCGCGCCGTGGTCGCCGTTGATCCGCCCGACGGTCACCTCGACCTCGTCGCGCAGCGCCCGGTACTGCCCCACCCGTTCCCGGCTCGGACTGGCCACCTGCACCAGCACCGCCTCGGGTGAGACCAGTCGGCCCTCGTCCAGGATCTCCCGGTACGCCTTCAGCCGGTGCGAGATTCCCTTTGTGTAGTCGAGTCGATCGATTCCGAGCAACAGGATCTTGGGCTCACCCAACGCCCGCCTGATCTCCTTGGCCCGGGCTCGCACCGCCGGTCGCCGGGCGATCTCCTCGAAGCCGGCAGAGTCGATGGAGATCGGGAAGGTGGCGACCTGGACGGTCCGGTCGGCCGCCCCCTCGCGTGGTACCCGGACGGTCACGCCCTTGGTGCTCAGGCCGGCCGCCCGGCGACAGGCCCGCAGGAAGTTGGTGGCATCGCCGGCACGCTGGAATCCGAGCAGATCCGCCCCCAGCAGGCCCTCGATGAGCTGGCGCCGCCAGGGCAGCTGAGCGAAGATCTCGTAGCCAGGAAAGGGAATGTGGTTGAAAAAGCCGATGCGCAGGTCGGGCCGCAGCTCGCGCAGCATGCCCGGCACCAGTTGCAGCTGGTAGTCCTGCACCCAGACCACCGCGCCGTCGCTGGCCTGGCTGGCAGCCGCTTCGGCAAAGCGGCGGTTCACCGTGACGTAGGACTCCCACCAGGCTCGGTGAAATCGGGCCGGCACGATCACGTCGTGATACAGCGG
Source organism: Actinomycetota bacterium (assembly GCA_030853265.1). GTDB lineage: Bacteria > Actinomycetota > Actinomycetes > Mycobacteriales > Jatrophihabitantaceae > Jatrophihabitans_A. The sequence goes on along the minus strand of JALYVK010000044.1, from coordinate 10,686 downwards.
CCAGAGCGTGGCGTTGGAGAATCCCTCGTAATAGTCACGGACCTCTTCATCGGACAGGCCGACTCCGACCAGCCGCATGCCGGCCTCGTCGAACGGTTCCGGCGGTGGACCGGAAGTCCCCGACCAGCCGATCCAGGCGCCGTCGGTCTTGCGCATCACCGGCTCGAGCGCGGTGACCAGGCCACCGAGGCTGCGCCGCCAGTAGGACGTGCCATCCTCTTCGGTGATCCGGTCGACCGGCAGCCGATTGGCCACGATGACGAAATCGTAGTCACCGTCGCCGAGCGCTGGCCGGTCCGTTCCTTCGGCCGAGCTCGTGGTCACCTCTTGCCTCCGTGCGGCACATTGACGCGGTGGCCGACTTCGCGATTCGCTTTTCACACGAGCCGGGCCGCGTAGCTTGCTGCACCGACTTTATCCTGCGACTCGGTGGGCGAGACCGGCAGCTGCCGGTAACCTCGTAGCAGGCTCAGCCAGTAGCTGGGCTGCCCGCGGTGGACGCAGGTCTGCGGATGAGACCCGGCAGAGGATCGAATATGACACTGAGTTACGACCAGGCCGAGAATACCGCCGACCAGCCGAGCGTGCTGTACCTGGCCGAGAAGTTCGCCGAGCTGGCACGTACCGTGTCGGCCCAACCGGACGAAGAGGCCACCTGGCAGGCGATCGTCCAGGCAACGTTGCACACCATCGAGGGAACCGAGCAGGCCGGCGTCTCTATCCTGCGCGGCAACCAGTTCCGCACGGTCGCCCCGAGCAGCGACCTGCCCGTGCGGGTGGATGCGATCCAGTACGAGCTGCGCTCAGGCCCCTGCGTGGACGCGGTCCTGCAGGAGACCATCTTCCGCACCGGCGACCTCGAACACGACCCGCGCTGGCCGGAATTCGGCCGACGGGCAGCCACTGAAGAGGGTGTGCACAGCATGCTGGCGTTGCGGCTCTACCTCGAAGAGGAAGAGCCGATCGGCGGCTTGAACCTCTACTCCAGCAAGCACCATGCGTTCACCGAGGCCTCGGCCACCACCGGGGCGATCTTCGCCGTCCACGCCGCGATCGCGTTGTCGAGCGCGCGGGTCCGCGACCAGGTGCACAACCTGCAGGCCGCGCTCGAATCCAACCGGGAGATCGGCATCGCGATCGGCATCCTGATGAGCCGGCACCGAATCACCCAGCAGCAGGGCTTCGACCTGCTGCGGATGGCCAGCCAGCACAGTCAGCGCAAGCTTCGCGATATCGCCGGCGACGTCGTCGAGACCGGCATGCTCGACCTTCCGGCGGCTGCCGCGGTCTGAACTCAGTCGAGCGGGTGCTCCGAGGGTTCAGCCGAAGCCGCCGAGCTGACGGCATCGGCGTAGCGCTGGTCCAGGTTGCGCGCCTTGTAGTAGACGACCGCACCGATCCACACCACCAGGAACACCCCGACGATGATCCGGCCGGCGGTGTTGATGTCGATCCCGTTGATGAAATCCCACGGCTGCCCGGTCAGCGCCAGCTTGTCCGAGAGCAACCCGAGCACCTCGATGGTGCCGATCACGAACGCCACGAAGATCGACAGCCCGGTGGTGGTGATGTTGTAGTAGATCTTGCGGATCGGCGTCACGAACGCCCACCCGTACGCCTTGCTCATGAACACCCCGTCGAAGGTATCCATCAGCGACATGCCGGCCGCGAACAGCAACGGCAGGGAGATGATCGCCAGCGGCGGCAAGGCCGTCCCGCCGCTGGTGCCGGCGACCGCGGCGGTCGCCGACAGCCCCAGGAAACCGACCTCGGTGGCGGTGTCGAAGCCCAGGCCGAACAGCACGCCGACCGGGTACATCTGCCACGAGGAGTTGATGAACTTGTTGTAGCGGCCCTTGAAGATCCGGTTCATGAAGCCGCGATTGGCCAGCAGGACGTCGAGTTCTTCCTGGTGGTAGCGGCCCGCCTTGGCCTGCCGCCACATCTTGATGATGCCCACCAGCACCACCAGGTTGAAGGCCGCGATCACGTAGAGAAACGTTGCCGAAACCAGGGTACCGATGATGCCGCCGGTGCCGGCGAACCGCTCCTGGAAGTGGCTGGCCGACTTCGCGGCGAACGCGATGCCGATCGACAGGGCCATCACGATGCTGGAATGGCCGAGGGAGAAGAAGAAGCCGACCCCGAGTGGGCGTTTGCCCTTTTGCAGCAGGTACCTGGTGGTGTCGTCGATGGCACTGATGTGGTCGGCGTCGAAGGCGTGCCGCAGGCCGAAGCCATAGGCCAGCGCGGCCGACCCGGCGAACACCAGGTGGCCCTTGCTGTCTCCCAGCAGGTGGTACTTGGACTGGGAGTTGTAGTAGTAGAAAAGCCCGAAGCCGGCCACGTGCAACAGCGCGACGAAGCCGAACAGGCCGGCCAGGCGGGGAATCTCATCCCGGCTGAACCGCATCTTGTGACGAGCGGACTCGGCGGATTCGGTCGTCTCGGCCGGACCCAACGTCGTGCTGCTGCTCGCCGTCATCGCCGCCCTCTCAGCCATGTACTGCCCTGACGTCGCGAGATTACGGCCCGACGGAGATTGCTGCAAGTTACTGGCAATAACCCGGCGCGTCAGTTCAGCCGGGCAAGCTGCGATTCCGACAGCGGCGCGAGGCTCGTCCGGCTGGTGGTGACCGAGGCGTCCGGGTGCACGGTGGTGGTGTCCACCGTGATCGCACCGGTCACCTTGTCGATGCTGAGCAGGACGAATGGGGCATCGTTTCGCGGTGTGGACAGGCCGCCGAAGCCGTCGCCCGCACCATGGCCGCCGGTGCTGCCGAGCACGATCTTGGCCACCTTGCCGTCCGTCGTCGACACGTCCTCGCTGGGCTGGCCGGTGTAGTCGTGGCCGCCGATCACGATCGGTACGCAGCCGCTGCCGATCAGCTCGTCGAGCAACTCCTTGTCGTGGGCGAACACCCCCAGTGGCTGCTCGGCGCAGGCCGCCTCCCGCAGGCCCGTCGACACCGACTCGCTGGTGATCTTCGGGTCGATCAGCTGGGCCGCCGCGCCGAAGTTGACCACGTACGGGCTGTTCACGCCGATGAATCCGGCACCGGCAAGCTGTTGGACGGTGCCGTCCGCGACGGTGAAGTGCACCTTCTTGGCGTAGGCCGCCACCGCGGGCGTGTCATGCCGGCCGAGCGAGGTGAAAACCGGAACGTCCTTTGCGTAGTGGGCCAATACCTCGACGGTGTAGCTCTTCAGGTATGAGAGATAAGCCTCCTGCTGGGTTCCGGTGGCGGTCAGGTCACCGAGGTTGACGATGGCATCGGCATGCAACTGCTGGGCCGCCTCACCGACGATCCTGGCCATTCCGCTCGTCCCCTGCAGGTCATCGAGCACCGCCAGCCGGAGCACCTTCGGGTCACGGGGAATGGTCGGAGCACCAAACTGCTTGGCATACGCCAGATCCCGATTCGCCGATACCTTGTCGTAGAAAGCCTGTTCGCTCTTGCTGAGCGAATCGATGCTGGTGACCGCCTGGCCCAGCAGGTAGCTGAACGGTCCGGTCACCTGCCAGCCCGCCAGGAAGGTGTCGGACAGCCGGGCGTCTGGACTCACCCGCTCCTGGACGTTGGACAGCGGCGACAGGGTGTAGCCGGCCGGCAGCAACACGGCCAAGGCCAGCGCGCTGACGGCTGAGATGCCGATCCGATGTTCGAGTCGCAGGTGCTGGTGGACCAGCCGGCGTTCGGCCGGTTCGAGCGCGGCCAGCCGCCGGCGACGGTATTTCAGGTAGCAGTAGCCCAGGACCTCCAGCATCGCGACGAGGTAGGTCGCGGCGCAGCCGATGCCACCGTAGTAACGGATCACCTTGGCACTCACCTTGGTGAGCTCGTCCCGGCGGGCCTGTCGATCGGCAAGCAGGTGGCCGGCCACGTCGATGGTGGCCGGATCCAGCACGCCCTGGGAATCGAAGAGGGTGAGGTCGGCGTCTTCGGGCCGGATGTCGAGTCCGAGATGCTTACCGAGCAGCGTGGGTCCCTCGGTGCGCAGGCCACCCAGCAGCGCCGAATCGATCCTGGTGGTGCTACGGCCGAGGTCCAGGCCGACCTGCAGGTTGAGCCCGTCCAGGCCGACGTCGCGGACCTGAGCCGGTGGGGCGCTGACCACAGCGGTGACGCCGGCTGCCAGCGGCAGCACGATCAGGCCGACCGCCGTGAGGGCGGCGAGCAGGATCCGGCGAGGGATCGATCCTGTCATCGGTCCCCACCCGGTTGGCCGGAGCGGGTGCCGCTAATCGGCCTCGCGCGCCGCGCGCCGGGCCGCCCGGGCGGCGATCTCGTCGCTATCCAGCTTGGCGGCCTGCTCCGGGGTGGGCGCCGTGCCGCCGAGTCGGGCCGGCAGGAACCTACGCTCGGCCTCGGGCACGGTCGGGTAGCCGGCCTGAGCGGTGGTCAGCAACCCGGTCATCGATTCGCGCAGCCGCTCGAGCACCTCGTCCACGTCGTCGCGGCGGCCGGCCAGAATCGGCTCGCCGACGCTCAGCACGATCGGGACCCTGCTGCGTCCCAACCGCTTGGGATGGTCCTTGGTCCAGACCCGCTGCGATCCCCAGATCGTGGTCGGCAGGATCGGCACCCCGGCAGCCACCGCCATCCGGACCACCCCGGACTTGAATTCCTTGAGCTCAAAGGATCGGGAGATGGTCGCCTCGGGAAACACCCCGACGATCTCGCCGCCTTTCAGCGCCGTGACCGCCGCCCGGAAGGAGCCGGCGCCGGCATCCCGGTCGACCGGGATGTGCCGCATACCGCGCATCAGCGGGCCGCTCACCTTGTGCTGGAAGACCTCGTCCTTGGCCATGAACCGGACCAGCCGGCCGGCCGGCCGAGCGGCCAGCCCGGCATAGGCGAAATCCATATAGCCGGTGTGGTTGATCGCCATCACCGCGCCGCCGGTCTTGGGGATGTTGTCGATCCCGTGGAAGCTGAACCGCAGGCCCTGCAGCCCGAAGATCACCCGTGCGGTGGCGATTACTGAGGTGTACACCGGCTCCATCTGGCTACCGTAGCCGCAGCCGGGCCGCTACTCGAACAACGCCAGCTGGTTGCTGGCGATGGCCGCGCGACCGGTCTTCGCCTCGGACTTCGCCAGTGGCGGGAAACGCCGACCCCGATACCCTCCGGAGGAGACCGGCTCCGAGCCCGAGATCTCGGTCGGCGCGGCGGCCGGTGGCGGCCCGTCCTCGTGCGCCAGCACTCGCAGGGCGGCCGGTGCCGTCCAGGTCAGCTGATGGGCGGCATAGGCGGCCCGCACCGCCCCGGCCGGCAGCGGCAGGCAACCCGCGCCGGTGGCCAGGTCCAGCCCCAGTTCGAGGTCGGCGTGCATGGCCATCACCTGGCAGTTCAGCTGCCAGGCCTGCCGGGCCGCGGGCTCGGTGAGCCGGGCGGCAAGTGCCTGGCCGACGGTGCCGGCAACCCGATCCGGGTCGGTGGCCAGCGCCTCGAAGGCGGCCGCGGCCGAGCCGAACGCGGCCAGCAGCTTTGCCGCGGTCTTGGGCCCGATCCCTCGCACGCCGGGCAGGTTGTCCGACGGATCGCCACGCAACGCGGCGAAATCGCGATACTGCCGGGGGTGGATCCCGAGCATCGTGACGAACCGGTCCGGGGTGAGCAGCGGCGAGGCCTCGACTCCGCCATTGATGATGCGCAGCACCCGGGTGTGCTCGTCGATCAGCGCGAACGCGTCCCGGTCCGAGGTCATGATCACCGTCCGAGCGCCGACGCTCGGGGCGAACCTGGCGCAGGAGGCGAGCACGTCGTCGGCCTCCAGCCCAGCCGGCACCACCACCGCCACCCCCATCGCGCGCAGCACCTCGGCCGCTCCGGTCAGCTGCTCGACCAGGGTGTCGAGCTTCTCCGTCCGGCCTGCCTTGTACTGCGGCCAGCGTTCGCGGCGCAGGCTGCGGTCCGGATCATCGAAGCCGACCACCACCGCGGCCGGACCGACCCGCTCGACGGCCGCCACGAGTTGGGTCAGCAGGCCACGGATCGCCCAGAGCGGCCGGCCATCGGCCGAGCGCAGCCCGGTCGCGGCCTGCGAGTGGAAACTGCGGTGCACCAGCGAGTTGCCGTCGATGGCGAGCAGCACCGGACGATCGTCGTCGGCTGAATGCGCCGCCGTCGCCGTGTCCGCCATGACCATCACTGTGCCATCACCCTCCGACAGGATGTCGCGGGCCGGGAATAGGCCGCTCGCGCAGGCAGGTTAGCCCCGCAGGTCGCCCCCCGGATGAGCGGAGAAGACAGATGGTTCAGCAGCTCGGAAAGATCGGCGTGTGGCGCGCGGAAGCTGGCCTGAGCCCACATCTGGCGGCCAGCCTGGAACGGCTGGGCTACGGCACGATCTGGATCGGTGGCTCACCCGACGGTGGGCTGGCCGTCGCCGAAGAGCTGCTGGCCGCGACTACCACCATCACCATCGCGACCGGAATCATCAATATCTGGAAGGATAAAGCCGAACTGGTGGCCGATTCCTACCACCGGCTCGAGGAGCGCCATCCCGGCCGGTTCCTGCTCGGAGTGGGCGCCGGACACCCCGAGGCCACCGCCGACTACCGCAAGCCGTACGAGGCGCTGGAGCGCTACCTCGACGTCCTGGATGCCCGCGACGTGCCGGTCCAGCGGCGGGTGCTGGCCGCGCTGGGGCCGAAGGTGCTCCAGCTGGCGGCCGACCGGACGGCTGGCGCCCACCCGTACCTGACCGTCCCGGAACACACCCGCCGGGCCCGGCAGCTGCTGGGACCGGACGTCCTGCTGGCACCGGAGCAGAAGGTGGTGCTGGACACCGACCCGGAGCGGGCCCGCTCGATCGGCCGCCCGGTGGTGGCCACGCCGTACCTCGGCCTGAGCAACTACCTGAACAATCTGCGCTCGCTGGGTTACTCCGACGCCGACTTCGCCGATGGCGGCAGCGACGAGCTGATCGACGCCCTGGTCGCGCGCGGCGATGCTCGGACGGCTGCGGCCGGCGTGAGCGCGCACCTGGACGCCGGCGCCGATCACGTGGCCATCCAGTTGCTCACCGCGCCGGGGACCGATCCGGTCGCCGGCTACACCGCGCTGGCCGAGGTGCTGCTGTAGTAACCGGCCATCGGAGCCGCCACTAGGCTTTCGGGGTGATCGCAGAAGTGCAGGCCACCCGGTACGTCACGCCGCTCCGCGAGGGTGGGTCGTTACCGGGCATCGTCGAAGCCGCCGACTTCGGCACCTACGTGGTGAAGTTCCGCGGCGCCGGCCAGGGCCTGAAGGTGCTGGTCGCCGAGGTGCTGGTCGGTGAACTGGCCCGCCGGCTCGGACTGCGAGTGCCCGAGCTGCGAGCGTTGGAACTCGATTCCGCGATCGGGCGCTACGAGGCCGACGAAGAGGTGCAGGATCTGCTCACCGCCAGCGTCGGGCTGAACCTGGCGGTGGACTTTCTGCCCGGCTCGTTCGGCTGGGACGCCAACTATGCTGCCGATCCGGCCGAGGCCGCCCGGATCCTCTGGCTCGATGCCTTCACCGCCAACGTCGATCGCAGCTGGCGCAACCCGAACCTGCTGATCTGGCACCGGGAGCTGTGGTTGATCGACCACGGCGCGGCGCTGTACTTCCACCACGGCTGGGACGCGGCCTCGGTCAGCCCGCAGAAGTTCGCCGAGCAGGCCTACCAGAGCGAGGACCACGTACTGATCGGCTACCTGAACGGCGTGCCGGCCGCCGATGCCGAGCTGGCGCCGCGGGTGGACCGGGCGCTGCTGACCGAGGTGCTGGCCGAGGTCCCGGACGAGTGGCTAGAGACCAGCGCCTCGCTGGCCGACCCGGCCGCGGTCCGCGCCCGCTACCTGGACTACCTGCTGGCCCGGATCGCCAACCGGGACGCGTGGCTGCCCGGAGCGGTTCGATGAACCGTTCGATGACCGGCCCGCTGCTGCCCTTCCAGTACGTGGTGTTGCGCTGCGTACCTCGCGTCGATCGCGAGGAGTTCCTCAACCTCGGGGTGGTGCTCTACAGCCAGGCCGCGGACTACCTCTGCTGCGCCAGCCAGCTCATCGACGCCCGGTTGCTGGCGCTGGCGCCGGATCTGGACCTGGACTCGGTGCAGTCGGCCCTCGATACGGTGGCCGCGATCTGCCAGGGTGACCCGCGACTCGGCGCGGCGGCCGCGACCAGCCGGGGTCAGCGATTCGGCTGGTTGGCGGCCCCGAAGAGCACCATGGTCCAGCCCGGTCCGATCCACGGTGGGCTGGCCCACGATCCCGACATCGAGCTGGCACGGCTGCTCGACATGCTGGTTCGTTAGAGGTCGCTGATCAGTTGCCGAGGTCGTCCTCGTTGGTGTCCTGCTCGTTCAGCTCGTCCTCATCCACGATGTGCATGGCGGCTTCCTCCGCGCTGGCCGCGCTGCCGGCCTTGCCCACGTCGAAGGCGATCGAGTCGGACTCATCATCGGGATGGGCCCCCTCGTCCGGTGCTACCAGTCGGCCGGCTCTGGGTGACTCGGCTTCCGGATCGGCCTGCGGATCGAGGTCGGGTACCTCCTGAGCCAGCCGCTGATCGAGGGACTCGCCCTGCTCCTGCTCGGCTGCGGTGGTGCCGTAGCGAGTGGCGGCCGGCCGATGCTCCGGCGGCGAATAGCCGGTGTCCAGTGGCTCCTCGGCATCCTCGCCGGTGAGGCTCTCCAGCGGATCTGGATCCTCGGCATCCTCGACACCTGCGGTGTAGACATCGTCTCCGTATGCTGCGTCCTCGGTCATGGCTCCACCCAAGCACGGTTGGCAGCGCTTTACGAACGGCGGCCGCCTGTCCTAAGGGTGTGCGGTTGGTCGGGGACGGTTGGCGACCCGTCGCCCGGCCCCACTACGACAACTCACGCCTCGCGGGCAGCTCGGCGGCCAAAGTGTGAGTGCTGAGCAGTGGGCGCGGAGCGTGGCGTTGGTGGCGACCGCGGTCCGGTGGTAGCGGCTGGGCCGTACCCCATAGTCCGTCTTCAAGAGAGTGGAAGATTTCTGTTGCGTGGCCACTAGTTTCTTCCACTCTCTTTAGGTTGCGACCAGCTCGCCGGCAGCACGAGATCTTGAGGTCGGCTCTCGACCTGCGGTGTTCGTGGAAATCGGGTTTCAGCTTTGGTTTGTTGGTTGATTGCTGGCGAGTGTCGGTGCTATTGGCTATAATCGATAGCATGTTCGATGCTGCTAGTGACCCCGAGTTCGCCGCGTGGTTGGTGGATGTTCCGGAGCCGGATTGGGTTTCGCATCCGGTGTATTCGGCGATGTTGTCGGATTCGGAGCGGCTTGCTGGGTTGTTGGCGATGGTTCCGGCGGTGCGGCGCACGGGTGAGCTTGCGCGGCTGGATCCGCGTGGGTTGTCGGGTGGTGAGCGGGTTGATCTTCTTGCGGGGTTGGAGGAGCAGAAGAACTGGATTGAAGCTGTGCAGGCTCGGGTGTTGGCGGAGATCGAGAATGCCGATAGCACGAAGCTGGGGTTGGGGCAGGAGGTGGTGTCGTTGGTGTTGAAGGTGCCGTTGCGTGGGGCGCAGGCGAGGTTGAGGTCGGCTCGGTCGTTGGTGCGGGAGTTGCCTATCACGTTGGGTTTGTTGGAGCAGGGTCTGATTTCGGGTCGGCATGCTGAGGTGATCGCGGAGGCGTCTTGGCGGTTGGATCCGGAGGTGGTGGGTGAGTTCGAGGCCAGGGTGTGTCAGCGGGCGGATTCCCAAACGGTGCAGCAGTTGAAGCAATCGATCCGGCGAGCAGAACTTGCGATCGATCCGGTGACCGGTGAGCAGCGCCATCAGCGGGCGTTGGCGGATCGCAAGGTGGGGTTCCAGCCGTGCGATGACGGCATGGTCCAGCTACCGGTGTTGCTGGGTGCGGTGGAGGGGCAGTTGATCTACACCCGGCTCACCGCCGCAGCCACCCTGCTCCCCGCCCACGACCCACGCACCATGGATCAGAAACGCGCCGACCTCCTCGTCGACGCCGTGTTGTCCGGGCTACCAGCAGATGCGTTGCCGGAGATGCAGGGCCGCAAACCCAGCATCCAAGTGGTGGTGTCCGCTGACACTTTGCTTTGCCTGGATGACCAACCCGCGCATTTGACCGGCTACGGACCGATCACCGCAGAAACCGCCCGACGGCTCGCAGCCGACCAATCAGGCACCTGGCGCCGACTCCTCACCGACCCCGACACTGGCCAGTTGCTCGATATCAGCCAAGACCGCTACCGACCCAGCCAGCGCCTGCGCGATTTCGTCAATGCACGGGATGACGTGTGCTGCTTTCCAACCTGTCACCAGCCCGGTTATCGCTGCCACTACGAACACATCACCCCGTATTTGCAGGGCGGCCAGACCTGCCGCTGCAACGCAGCCCTCGCCTGCCGCAGACACAACAACTGCAAGATCGACAACGACTGGGACTACACCCGAAACCCCGACGGAACCTTCACCTGGACCACCGACACCGGCCACCACTACCTCAGCTACCCACCCGAACGCTGGACCGAACCGGGTCTTGAACCTCCGCCACCGCCAAGAACCATCAGCTTGGAAGAAGTCCACGCCAACGAAGACACCGCCTACGCCGCACTAGAGAAACGCTGGCAACGAGAACTCCACCACGCACAAGAGGCCGACGACGAAGCCAGAATCACCAACGCCCACAACGCAATCACCACTGCACAGAAACAAAGGAGCAGGCAA
>JALYVK010000159.1 GCA_030853265.1 Actinomycetota bacterium | reverse complement strand
GGGCAATGCCGCGGCCGGCAGCACGGAACCACCACTCAATACCGAGCACAAGCAATACCGAACAAGGGCAATACCGAGCAAGGGCAATACCGAACGGGGAGAAGGAAGATGTCGATCCAGACCAGCCGACCGTCACCGGTGAGTAGCGCCGGCACGTCGCTATGGGAACGCACCCTTCCCGTCGCCCGGGACCGGCGGGAGGTGCTGCAACCGGAGCAGGTTGCGCAGAGCGCCTTCGAGCTGGCCGAGGCCGACAGCCTGGCGGCAACGTCGGTCAAGCGACTGGCCAACCGGCTCGGCGTGCCAGCCGTCCGGTTGGAGCAGTACCTGCCCAGCCGGGAGGACCTGCTGGACCTGATGCTCGACGTCGTCCTCGGCGAGATCGCCCTTCCGGAACAAGGGATCACCGTCGATTGGCGTTCCTCGTTGCGCGCCATCGCGATCGCCACCCACGCCACGGCCAGCCAGCATCCCTGGCTGGTCGAGCTAATCGGTGGACGGCCGCCGAGCGGACCCAACGGACTGCGTTTCATCGAAGCCGGCCTGGCCACCTTCGCAGGCGCCGGTCTGGACATCACCGAGGCAGCGCACTGCGTCAACGCCGTACAGGCCTTCGTCTGCGGATCCGTCCAGCTGCACGCGGCTCGTGGGGCCTCAGCCGGCCAACGGGACGGCGCGGCTCGCAACGCGCGGTACCTCACCGAGGCGGTGGCCGGTCCGGATTACCCCCAGCTTGCCGCGCTGTTCGCCAACGCCGAGGATCTGACCACCGACGGTTCCTTCGAACACGGCCTTGACCTGTTACTGGACGGGATTGCCCTTCGGGTCGAAGCCGCCCAGTTCGAGCGTGCCGTTGTCGGCGCGGAGGCGTGACTCCATGGACGGGGCCGGGCAGTCGGGCGACGGGCAACCAAGCCCGCCAGAGCTCGAGCAGCCGGCAGAAACCGAGCAGCAGCCGCAAGGTCCCTGGAATCAGCCAGCAGTGCGCGCTGCCCGCGAACGACAGGTAGCTGTCTGGATCGGCGACGTGCCCGCCGCGGCCGCGACCCTCGGCGAGCCCTACATGCGCGGGACCAAGAAGGTCCAGGCGATGCTGATCAGCCCACGTACCGGACATGCCGCAAAGGTCTCCTCCCCCACCGGCGGTTCAGTCCCAGCGTCCGTACGCCCGGACCCGAAGTTGCGCAATGTTCAAGGGTCAACCCCCAAGGCCACCGACACCACTGCGATCACTGGGGAATCTCCGGTTTCAGACTCGTCGGGTACGGCCTTCGCCGCGCTGTTCAATGACCTGAGCACGCTGGATTCGCAGACCGGCACGGTGGCCTCGACCGAGCCGAAGCGGCCAAGCAGGCGGCGGTGGCCGTTGTTCGCGACGGCGGCGGCCTTCCTGCTGTCGATCGGCATCCCGGTCGCGCTGCACCTCAACTCCTCCTCGCATCCGGTTGCCAAGCCAGTGGCCGCGCCGGCCACCGCACGGGTCAAGCCGGCCACCGCGCCGGCAGGAGCCACCGCTGCCCGGCAGCGCGCCGAACTGCTCAGCTGGGTAACCAGCTACCTGCCGCGGGATTCCGTCATCGTGACCGATCAGGCCAGCGGCACCGAACTCAAGACCGCCGGCTTCACCAGCGTCCTGACCTTCGGAACGCTCGGCAGTACCCCGGTACAGACAGTGGATTACGTCGTGGACGTGCCGGGCAGCCAGGCGCAGCAAGGCGGCCCGGCCGGTCGGGGCCAGCTGCTGGCAAGCTCCCTGCCACTGGCCGCGTTCGGCTCCGGAGCCGCCGCCGATACCGCCCGTGAGCTGTTTGCCTCGACCGCGAACATGTCCGCGCGCGAGCATGCCGATGCCGATCTTCGCCGGCAGGGTGGCAGCGAGCTGAGCGCGAATCCGGCGATCGTCGCCGACGCGGCCAGCCGAAGCGTACTGGTGAAAGGTCAATTGGATCTGCGAGCGCAGAACGTACTGACCCTGCTTGCCAGCACCGGCACCATCTACCTCACCAATCCGGTGCTGATACCGGCCGAACAGCGGTTGGGGCAGCCGGTTCGATCAATAGTTATCACCTCGAACAGCGCCGATGCCGTGCAAAATATTCTGAATTCGATGATCGCTCCCTACAAACCGGACACGATTGTCTCGGTCTCCCAGCGCAAGCTTCGGCTCAGCTGGAACCCCGCCATCGCGCCGGTCGCCACGGTTGGCCAGTGACCCGGCAACCGAACCCGCTTCAATCAGCAGAGAGACGAACGCAGATGGCCACTTTCACCAGGCGCATATTAGGCATTCCGGCAGTCCTCCTGATCGCCGTGGCCAGCAGCCTGCTCGCCGGCCAGCCCGCGCAGGCGGCAAGCCTGCCGGCAGACGCGGTAGTCCGAGCGGCCCACCTGTCGCCGACCACGCCCGGGGTGGACGTCTACCTCAGCCCGTTCTCCGGCGCCAAGCGGACCACTGCCTGGCTCAGCAACATCGGCTACGGCAAGGTCACCGGCTACCAGGCGCTCACCCCTGGCCTCTACACGGTGGCGATGCGGCCGACCGGGGCGAGCCCGAACACTCCGGCGATGCTGAGCTGGACCCTGGACGCCCGCAGCGGTGCCGCCTACACGGTCGCCGGGGTCGGTGCCGGGTCGAGTGTGCGTGGCGTGGTCATTCCGGACAGCCTGACCGCCCCGCCGGCCGGCCAGGGTCGGATCCGGGTGATCCAGGCGGCCAGTCGGGCACCGGTGGCGACCCTGTCCGCAACCAGCGGGACGGTGATCGCGCCCCGGGCCAGCTTCGCCTCGGTCACCAACTACGCGACCCTGCCAGCCGGCGTCTGGAACGTCAGGGCGGTCTCGACCTCGATGCCATCGCTGAGCACCACCTCGCCGGTCGACATCAAGAGTGGGCAGATCACCTCGATCCTGCTGCTCGATGCCAAGTCCTCCGGAATCACCCTGCGCACCTTGGTGGATTCCGCCGCGGCCGCGGTCGCACCGATCGACGCGGTGCCGGCCGGCGCGGGCGGCACCGCAATGGTGATCAGCCAGTCCGGCAGCACGACAGCGCGGGCACCTGGGTTGCTCACCGCCGGCCTGCTGGCCGGTGTGGCCTTGGTGCTGGCGACCCGCGGCCGGCTTCGTGGATCGGCCGGCCGTGCGCGCCACGCAGCTACCTGAGCGGGCCGACGCAGTGCCGGTGCCGGCCGAGCGGGCCGGTGCCCGACATCGGGCCGGCGGGTCCCGGACGCGCTGGCTAGCGGTCACCGCCCTGGTGC
>JALYVK010000158.1 GCA_030853265.1 Actinomycetota bacterium | reverse complement strand
GAGCGAGGCGTGGTCCCGGGCCGGCAACGAGCGGGTGGAGGTCGCCTGTGAGGGCGGTCGCGGCCGCACCGGAACGGCGCTCGCCTGCATCGCGGTCATCGACGGCGTGCCCGCTGACCAGGCCGTGGCGTTCGTACGGGAGTGCTACGACGCTCGTGCCGTCGAGACGTCCTGGCAGCGTCGCTACGTCGCCCGCTACCCGAGGCCCGCCCGGAGCGGTGACACTCAGCCGGGGCGGACGCCGGGCTCGGACCCTATGACCCATCCACAGCTCGTGCCCGGCCAGCCAGCTCTCCACGGCGGCCATGTCGGAGCCGAGCCACCCCAGCACGTCGAGGTCGAAGTCGATGCGGGCCTGGCGAGTAGAGGCCATCGGTACCCGGTACTCCAGCCTGATCGTCTGCCCAGCGCCGACGAGACGGTCTCCAGCCACGCCCCCGGCCGCCACGTCGAAGGTCATGGTCCGCCGCCCAAGTGGCTCGACGCACCGGCCGGTGATCGCCTCGATGGTCGGTCCGACCGGACCGGTAGTGACCATCGGCGTCCCGGCGGTAGAGGTGGGCAGGGCCGAGGGTCGCATCCCTGAGTGGCGTGCGGTCGTCGTCCATTCTCGTGACATCCCCGGGGGCGTCGCCAATGGCGACGTGCGATAACCCGTGATTGGGCGGCGCGTTCGCTAGGCCCTAGTGGGGTCGTCAGGCGGTGTGGTGTGGCCCAGCGGCAACCTGACAGATGCAGTCTCGTTGCGGCCTATCGCCCCGTTCGTCGGCCGAGCCCAGGGGCCCGGCATGAACCCGCCACGGGTCATCCAGCCGTTGAGAGACGTGACCAGCTCAGCGAGGTGAACGTCGTCCCCACATCTTCGGCTTCCTCGTCGATTAGCCGGACGGCCAGGTCGAGGGCCTCCGCGAGCACGGTGGCAGGGTCCATGTGGAGGCTGTACCCGGGGCGGACCCGATAGCTGAACCCAAGAGGATCGCTGAGGCGAGAGGTGATCTACCCGCGCTGCTCGCGGACCGCTAGCCGCTTCGGGTCCGGTCCGTACAAGGCGTCGTCCATCGAGGCGGCGACCTGTTTGGCGACCGGATCGACATAGTGCTGGTATCGGTCGGCCATCGCCATGGAGGGCCAGCCGAACATCATCATGACCCGTTCGCGCGGTACCCCTTGTAGCAGCGCCAGGGTGGCGGCGGTGTGCCGGGCATCGTGGACCCGCCGATGGGAGACCCGGCGGCAGCGAGCAGGTCTCGCCACGATGCCCAGTCAGCTTTGCGGTAGACGGGCAGACCGGTCTCGGTGGCGAACACCAAACCGCCGTGCGGTGCCAGCTTCCACAGCGGACCCGCCGCCAGGCGTTCGGCATGCTGAGCGGCCCGATGCGCACGCAGGGCAGTGACCATCCGGTCGCTGAGAGCGAGGGGGCGGGTTCCTGCCGCCGTCTTCGGCTGGTCGAGCCGGAACCCGCCACCTATCCGCCGAGGGCAGTCGGCGCCGCGCTTGGCTGGGTGGGACACCCCGTGCGCGTCGAGGTAGGTGCAGGCGGCGGGCTGCTTGCAGCCGTGCTCCCATACGGCACGGTGGATGGATCGACGCACGAAGAGCGTGCCCCTGTCGAGGTCGATGTCATCCCACATGAGCCCGAGTGCCTCGCCCTGGCGGAGTCCGAGGGCCAGTGCGACCGCCCAGCGGGCGCCGTTGCGGACCCCGGTTGCCGCTTCCAGGACCGATCTCGCTTCGTCACCGGAGAGCGGCTCGAAGTCGGCTTGGACAAGACGCCCCGGCTCGGCCAGCGCCGCAGGGTTGAGTCGGATGATCCCGCGCCTGACGGCCAGGCCGAGGGCGGTACGAAGACGCCGTGACAGGTGTAGATGGTGCCCGACGACTTCCTGCGGAGCGCATGTGCCCGTAGAGCGCCTCGCTGCGCTCGATGGTGAGGCGGTCGAGACGGAGGTGGCCCAACTCGGGTTCGATGTAGAGCCGCACGTACTGGTGGTAGCCGATCATGGTCTGATGACGCAGCTTCGTGTCGCAGATGGCCAGCCACTGCTGCATCCACGCCGCGACGGTGGGAACGCTGCGGGGAGAGGTGGTGTCGTAGCCAAATCGCAGTTCACGGAGCAGCTTGGCGGCATGAGTCTTGTTCCGGGCGTTGCGCCGCACCCGCACCCGCCTGCCGCCCACCTCGCCCAGGTCGAGCGCCGCTTTCCACTGTCCGGTGCTGTCGCAGTACACGGACCCTTCGCCCCGTCCCCGTGCCGCCATCAGGCCACCTCGCTCGTGAGCCGGGACAGGTAGGCGTCGTGGCGGAGGCAGGGATACGCCGGGCGGCACCGATCCGCACCGAGCCCACCTCGCCGGTCGCCACCAGCTTGTGTACCCTCGACCTGCTGAGCGCGAGTAGCCGGGCTGCGTCGGTAACGGTGTAGAGGACGGGGCGCTCCGCGCGATGACGACTGACCTGGGCGGCGGCGACCGCCGAGCTGAGCCGGTCGAGCAGGTCACGGGTGCCGCTCAGCCCGGCCAGCGCGGCCTCCACCACGGCGATGCGCTGCTCGGTCTCGGATACAAGCTCCCGGACGACCACCTCCGGGGCCAGCGATACAGAGTGCGTGTTCATGCCCTTGTTGCACCCGGGAGGCAGCCGCCTGTGCCGAAGTTTGGCTCCCTGTCAAGCTCCCCGCTTCCCACGCCAGGGACCCCACCGGCCGGATAGGCCTCTGAACAGGGGTTATGCGTGGGCGCTACAGGACTCGAACCTGTGACCTCAGCCGTGTGAAGGCTGCGCTCTAACCAACTGAGCCAAGCGCCCGCTACCCAACCAACGGCCGGGATAGAGGAGCCTAGCGCCAGCTCGGACCATCACCAGCCAGCAGCTGCGTCTCACCACACCCACTCGTGGATGCCGCCGGTCGCCTCCCAGGCCCTCGACGACGGTCCCGTCCCGGGACGGACGGGACAGGGTTCGCCAACCCCGTAAGGCTGAGCAACAGAGCGACGGTAAGCGCCGCCGGATAGCGACGCTCTCCGTCCCCGAAACCTCACGCGAGCCAACGGCGTTGCGAACCGTTTGCTCCGGTTTATCGTGGATCGAGAACCGTAGGTGCCGGCAGGCGGCACGGACGGTGCGCGACTTCGAATCCGCCGGTACGAACGGTTCAATCCGGCCCGGCGGCCACGTCCGCTGCCACCGGCCCGGCCACCCTGCCGCAAACCCGGCCCACGCCCCACGCCCCAACGCCCCACGCCCGACGCCCGGCGACCACCCACGC
>JALYVK010000043.1 GCA_030853265.1 Actinomycetota bacterium | reverse complement strand
ACCAGTTTCGGATCGGACCACCCCACGAAGCCGGGCTGCCGGACTACCCCACGAAGCGGGACCCACAAGCGGACTGGCGGACAACCTCCTCCCGGCACAACTGCCGTCCAAGGACGCGGTGAAGCAAGCACCTGCGGCCAGCCTGGACGATCCAGGGAGTTGCCGGCCGCTTGGCTCTATCGCGATGCAGGCGGTCTGGGGATCGGCGGCCGCATTGCCGGGAACGGTAGTGCTCGACTCCTGGTGGTTTCGACCTCGTGAGCTGCGATTCGCCGCCGGCCTCGATCAGGTCGGGACGTGCGAAGTGCTTGAGATCTGGTGTGACCTCCCGCCGGACCTTGCCAGGACGCGGTATGCGCGCCGCGACCGTCCGGCAATGTTCGAGGATGCTTGGCATCTCGCGAACGACTGGGACGACTGGGCGTCCCAGGCCCAACCACTCGCACTCAGCGCGGTGCTCCGGGTCGATATCAGCTCACCGGTCGACTATCCGGAACTGGCAGCCGCGGTCCTCGCCCAATTCGCCGAAACACCTCCGGCAAACGACACACCCGACTAGCCAATGGCATCGTCCTAGGCGCACGCGCCCGTCTGGAGTTGCAAGATGGACTCGGGCAGCGAATTCGTGAATGAAACGTGCAGGAGGTTCGATGGCGGTCAAGCTCGCTTGCGTGGCATTCGACTGTGCCGACGCTTTGGTGGTCGGCCGGTTCTGGTCCGCAGCGGTCGGACGCCCGCTTGATCCTGGGTCGTCGAGCGGGTTCGCCAGTATCGGATTTCACGGACGCCGGAACGAGGCGGGGTGGGGTCCGGTCGAACGCGACGCCGACCCCAGCTGGTTGTTTGCTCGGGTACCGGAGTCGAAGACAGCCAAGAACCGCATGCACCTGGATGTCATCGCGACAGACCTCGAAGTCGAGATCGCGCGCCTTGTCGAACTTGGCGCCACTCGGGTCGCTGACCGAGACGAGTATGGCTCCACCTGGACGCTGATGGCTGACCCGGAAGGTAACGAATTCGACCTCGGGAAGGCCCTGTAAGCAGGTCCGCGGCCAACCCCGCGTTCCTAGCGGTGCGGCCGGTCAGCGTGAGTCGTCGTCGGCGATCATGCGTAGCAGGTTGCCATCGGGGTCGAGCAGGGTGGACATCTGCTGGCCCCACGGCTGAGTGGCGATCGGGCGCACGCTCGGCAGTCCATACCTCTTCTCCGGCACACCGGCAGCACGTACCGCCTCGTACAGGCTCTGCAGGTCGGCCACTCGCAGGCAGCAGCCGAAGTCGTGTCCACGCGGGTCGAGCGCGTCCTTTCGGAAGAACTCGAGCTGCAACTCAGCCCGGCGCACAACCAGCCAGCCGTCGTCGCGGTGCAGTTCGATGAAACCGAACCCGCCGTAGAAGGCCGCGGTGGCAGCCAGGTCGCGCGACGGCAGGTTCGGCACAGCACGGTCGGTCATACAGCTAAGACTAGAACGCGTCCCAGCCAGCTGGGTAAAGCGAAGGCGCTCTAGGTCTTGTTGGACGGTCCGGTTCGGGTCTAGCCTGTGCACTCGCCCGTCGAGGGGAATCGCAATGGCCGATGCCGTACTGCCAACCGTCACGACGTTGCCCACCGTCACGGCAGAGATCATCGAGCCGCAGGTGCTGCCGGACCGGTACGGCATGCGCCGGCTCGCGGAGGAGATCAGCGCGATCGATCCGACGGCAATGACCGTCAACTTCGCGGATATCTCGGCGGTACGTAACCGGATCGGCAAGTTCTGGCACCGATCACCGCCCTATCAGGTACTCGACGATGGCGCCGACGTGATCCAGGTGCCGATCCTGGTCGTCGCCGCCCCGGACGTGCCGTCGATCCTGGTGGGCGGCACCCTGTCCGCGCAGACCGCGAGCGGCGGGTCCTTCAGCTTTACCGTGGCGGGCAACGGGCCTACCGCCGACGTGAAACTCACGGTCGGATCGACGACCTCGATCGGCGCCGGTCCGGGTGAGAGCCTGCGCGTCGTCATCGATGTCCCGGTGCGCTGGGAGAAACGCGCGCCGCGGGACCAGACCGACCATGGCGTCTGGGTCGCCGTCTGGCCGGCAGCGACGGCCGGTCCGCAGGTGACCCGAGTGGAACACGCGGCCGTCGACAATCCGGTGACCGCACTGACCGAAATCATCGACGCCTCGATGATCACCAGCCAACCGGTGCAGCGCACACACAGCTTTGCCGCACAGGCATCGCTCGGTTTCTCACTCGGCTTCACCGCCGCCGGCATCGACGCATCGCTCGGCGTGACAGCGGACTTCTCCACCGCCTACGAGCTCACCGCCTCGATGCCGACCGGACACCAGTACGAGCTGAACTGGCTCGGCGGCCCGATGGGGGTCTGGGTTAAGGAGCGGGATCACCAGCCGAATGGCTCGTAGTCCTTGAGGAAAACTCCATACAGATCCTCACCACGTTCGCCCCGAACGATCGGGTCATAGACCCGCGCCGCCCCGTCCACCAGATCGAGCGGGGCGTGAAATCCCTCATCCGCCAGCCGCATCTTGGTCGGATGCGGCCGCTCGTCGGTGATCCACCCGGTGTCGACGCTGGTCATCAGGATGCCGTCGGTCAACAACTCCGCCGCCGAAGTCCGGGTCAACATGTTCAGCGCAGCCTTCGCCATGTTGGTGTGCGGATGCCCAGGACCCTTGTAACCACGGCTGAAAACACCCTCCATCGCCGATACGTTGACCACGTACTTGCGCCGCGCGGTCGAGGCGGCCATCGCCGGCCGTAGCCGGCTGACCAGGATGAACGGCGCGGTCATGTTGCACAGCTGCACTTCCAGTAATTCCAGCGGATCGACCTCGTCGACGCGCTGGGTCCAGCTGTTCACCGAATGCAGATCCGGTACCAGGCCGCCCGCATCGATCGCGGTGTTCTCGGCGATCCGAGCCGGGGTGGCGGACCCCGCGATCAGCGCCAGGGTGCTCAGCGAGTGCGCCGTGGGATGCGAGGACAGCGAACCGGCCAGCGCGGCCGGATGCGCGTCGCTGGTGTGGTCGAAGGTGATGATCTCCGGCAGCGGCCCGGCCGGCAGCGGAGCCGATTCAGCCGCCGCCAACGGGGCATACGAGCCAGGCGAACGCCGGACGGTCTGAGCGGCATTGTTGATCAGGATATCGAGCGGTCCCTGGGCGCTGACCGAATCGGCCAGCGCCACCACCTGTGCCGGATCGCGAAGGTCGATACCCACGATTCGCAACCGGTCCAGCCAGTCGGCACTGTCCGGCATGGTGGCGAATCGCCGGACGGCGTCGTTGGGAAAGCGGGTGGTAATGGTGGTATGCGCCCCGTCGCGCAGCAACCGCAACGCGATGTACATCCCGATCTTGGCTCGGCCACCGGTCAGCAACGCGCGCCGGCCGGTCAGATCGGTACGGGCGTCCCGGCGGGCCCGGTTCAGCGCGGCACAGGACGGGCAGAGCTGGTGGTAGAAAGCGTCGACCCGCCGGTACTTTTGCTTGCAAACGTAACAGGAACGTGCGGTGATCAGGGTTCCCGCCGAGGCACCGGGGGTGTTCGAGAGCAGCGGGATGCCCTGGGTCTCGTCATCGATCCGGTTCGGTGAGCCGGTGGCGGTGGCGGCGACCACCGCCTGGTCGGCGCTAGAGATCGCGGCCCGGATTTCGAGCCGCCGCTGCTTCTTGACCGACTTGAACATCTTGGCGGTAGCCCGGCGTACCTCGACGTAGTCGGGATGATCCTCGGCCACCTCGTGCAGTTGGCCAAGTACCTGCAGGCAGATCCGCAACTGCTCCGGATCGATGGGCGATCCGGCGCGACGGCCGTCATCGAGCGCCATGTCACCCACCGTTCCGGGCCACCGGATGCGGCCCGGATCAGTTTACTCAAGTCCGGCCGCGCTAGCGCAGCGCGTGCACCGAGGTTCGCAGGTCACCGCGGTTGACCTGCAGGATCTGCCCGTTTGCCAGCGCCTGCCAGGGTGCTGGTTGTGCCCAGCCGACGGAGGCGACGGTCACCTGCTGTGCGGCTATCCGGTAGCGCAGCTGGTAGGAATCGACGTCGCCGTCCTGGGCCAGGATCACTTTCTCGTCATAGCGCGCCGAGGCGTACAGCGCGTCGTGGGTCAGCAGCAGGCAGTTCAACGACAGCGCCTCGGTGGCGTCGGCAATCCGGTTGGCCGCGCGGTGCAGCGCCTCCACCGGACCGTGCTGGCGGAGTTCGGCCAGTACCAGTTGGAAATACCGTTCGCTGTCAGTGCCGCCCTCGCTGATCCGGCCACCGGCCTCGCCAACCAGCCGATCCAGCTCGCTCAGCGGCGACAGGTAGCCGTTGTGCGCGAAGGCCACGCTGCCGGCCAGGAACGGATGGGTGTTGGCCGCTGTGTTGGCCATGTCCACCGATGCCTTGCGCAGGTGTAACAGGGCCGCATCCGTCCGGGCCTGCTCGACGGCCTCGGCAAACCGACTGCTGCCGCGGGCCGCCTCGGGATACTTGGCGCTTACCAGGTCATCGGCAGCGTTCCAGTACGCGATTCCCCAACCATCGCAGTGAACCGAGGACAGTTCGGTGAACGCGGCCAGGTCGCCGCCGAGCTGCTCGGGTAGCGAATCGTGGCAGCTCGAGACAACGCCGAGTAGCCGGCACATGCGGGTGATCCCTTCGAAGAATGGCGCGGGCAGCGGTCAGTGAAGTAGA
Source organism: Actinomycetota bacterium (assembly GCA_030853265.1). Lineage (GTDB taxonomy): Bacteria > Actinomycetota > Actinomycetes > Mycobacteriales > Jatrophihabitantaceae > Jatrophihabitans_A. Next base: position 28,923 of record JALYVK010000043.1, on the reverse strand, counting down.
GCCGCCGATCGGGTGGCCGCCGGACCCGCCGGGTCAGCGACAACTGCTTTGCCCCGCGGGCGGCCGTTCAACCGTCGCTCGAGCACGCTGGCCAGTCGGCCGAGAGCGAAGTTCATCAGCACATAGATGACCGACACGATCAGGTAGGTCTGGACGAGCAGGTGGGTGTAGACGGTGAGGTTCTCGGCCTTACGCATCAGTTCCGGGTAGCTCACCACGTACCCCAGCGTGCTGTCCTTGAGCAGGCTGACCAGTTGGGTGACCAGGGCCGGCACCACGATCCGGATCGCCTGCGGTAGCACGACGATCCGCATCACCTGGCGGTAGCGCAGCCCGATCGCGGCGGCCGCCTCGAACTGCCCGCGATCCACGGCCGCGATGCCGGCCCGGAACACCTCGGCCAGTACGGCGACATTGACCAGCACGATCGGCACCACGAGCTTGAAGAAGATCGGCAGGTTGATCCCGTAGGTGGGCAGCGCCAGCAGGAAGGCATAGATCAGCAATAGCAACGGGATGGAGCGGAACAGTTCCACGTATACCGTGGCGATGGACCGGACGGCCCGGTTGGGCGAGATCCGCAGCAACGCCATCAGCGCGCCCAGCGGGAAAGAGATGACCGCGGCGGTGACGGTCGCCTTGAGAGTTCCCTCGACGCCCTGCAGCAGGAAGTGGATGTAGGGCCAGTGCGTGAACGGCTGCCAGCGATCGGCGGCTAGCTGACCATGGTTGTCGAACTGCCGCAACGCCAGCGCGAACAGGCCGGCGATGACCAGTACCGAGACGGCGGTGGTGATGGCGATCCGCCGTCGGGCTCGGGGCCCGGGTGGATCGAAGAGAACCCGGTTGACGGTCATCGGTAGACCCGCAACCGGCGCTCGAGGTAGCCGCCGAACGCGCCGCCGGCCAGCGACACCACGATGTAGAAGAACCCGCTGACCAGGAATGCCGCGGTAGCTTCGGCATATTGCAGGTTCAGGTACTGGGTCCGGTTGGTCAGATCGGCCACTCCGACCGCCGAGGCCAGCGATGAGCTGAGCACGACCCCGATGAAGACGTTCGTCAATGGCTGCACCATCGCCCGAAAGGCCTGTGGCAATATGATGAATCTCAGTGACCGGGAGAAGCTCAGGCCGATCGCGCGGGCTGCCTCCGCCTGACCGACCGAGACCGAGTTGATACCCGATCGCATCGCCTCGCAGACGAAGGCGGCGCCGGACAACGCCAGGCAGATCGCCGTGGAGGTGAAGTAGGAATAGGTCAGCCCGACGTCCGGCAGCCCGAACACGAACAGGATCAGCAGTGCCAGCAACGGGATATTGCGGAAGATCTCGACGTAGATCGAGCCGATCACCCGCAGCGGGGTGATCGGTCCGATCCGCCATACCGCGAGGACCGTCCCGAGCACCAATGCGCCGAGGAAACCGAGCACCGTCAACTGCAGGGTGATCGCGAATCCATGCAGCAGATCGGGAAGGTGCGACAGGACGGTCCGCATGGCAGGACCCCTCAGGAACCGTCGGCAGAGCCGATGGTCGGCGGGGTGGGCGCGTTGCCGCTGACCACCGTGCCGATAGTGGCCTTCCACAACTTGGCCCACGAGCCGTCGGCGTAGATCTTCTGCAGCCAGTCGTCGACGAACTTCTTGGCGGCGTCGTCACCGTGCGGCAGGCCGATTCCGTACGGTTCCTGGGTGAACGGGTCACCGACCACCTTGACCGCGGAGTTGGTGCTGGCGTCGCTGATCAGGATGCCCTGGTCCAGCACGTAGGCATCGGCCCGGCCCTGCTGCACCGCCGCCACGCACTGGGCGTCCTCCTGCAGTAGCGAGACCTTCGCCTGCGGTGCCAGCTTGGCCAGCGAGAGGGCGGCAGTCGAGTTGGACTCGGTAACCACGTTCTTGCCGTTCAGATCGCCGATCTTGCTGATCGTGGTGTTGTCCTTCTTCACCATGATCGCGTCGCCGGATTCGTAGTACGGCCCGGCGAAGTCGACCTTCTTGGCCCGGGCGGCGGTTATCGTATAGGTGGCGAACACCGCGTCGACCGTCTTGTTCTGCAGCAGCGTTTCGCGAGTATCCACCGTGGTGATCGTGAGTTTGGTCAGATCACTGGTCTTGCCGGTGATGTAGCGGGAGAGCACCTGGGACAGCCCCGCGTCGAAGCCGGTGAGCTTGCCGGTCGCCGGGTCCTTGAGCGAGAACAACGGGCCGGTATCGGTGCCCCCGACGTTGAGGTAGCCGCGCTGCTTGATTTTGTCCATCCAGGAACCGGACGTGATCAGCGAGGCATCGGCCACCGGGGCGCCGGCGATGATCGAGTCATAGCCACTGCCGCCGCTGGACGAGCCCGGCAGCTGCGCGGACTTCGAACTGCCACAGGCGACCAGCGAGCCGGCCAGCACGGTTGCGGCCGCGGTGGCGACGATTCGGCGCCTCCGGGTCGGGGTGAGCACAGCCATCTGCATGGGGTTCTCCTTGTTGGATCAGGGCTATCCGAGCTCAGTGAGTCAGGATCTTGGACAGGAAATCGGCCGCCCGGTCGGTGGACGGGTTGGTGAAGAAGCTCTCGGGAGTGCCGGTCTCGACGATCTGGCCGGCATCCATGAAGACCACCCGGTCGGCCGCCTGCCGGGCGAAGCCCATCTCATGGGTGACCACCACCATGGTCATGCCGTCGGCGGCGAGTTCGACCATGACGTCGAGAACCTCTTTGATCATCTCGGGATCGAGTGCTGAGGTCGGCTCGTCGAACAGCATCAGCTTGGGTTGCATGGCCAGTGCGCGGGCGATCGCGACTCGCTGTTGCTGGCCACCAGACAGCTCCGCCGGATGGCTGGACTCCTTGTTCGCCACGCCGACCCGCATCAGCAGTTCTCGTGCACGAGTTTCGGCCTGCTTCTTCGGCAAGCCGCGCACCCGGGTCGGTCCCAGGGTGATGTTGTCCAGCACGGTGAGGTGCCCGAACAGGTTGAACGACTGGAACACCATCCCGACGTCGGCTCGCAACCGGGCAAGTTCGCGACCCTCTTCGGGCAGCGGTACGCCGTCGATGGCGATCCGGCCCTCGGAGATTGTCTCGAGCCGGTTGATGCAGCGGCACAGGGTGGATTTACCCGAGCCGGACGCGCCAATCACCACGACCACCTCGCCGGCCGCGACGTCCAGGCTGACCTGGTCGAGCGCGACGAAGGCGCCGAATCGCTTGCTGACCCGCTCGATCCGCAGCAGCGGCTCGGCGCCGGTGCTCTCAGCAGTGCTGGCCGTCGTCGACATTTTCCGACCATAAGTGCTATCTGTTCACAACTCCAATGGAGGTCTTGTTGGCAAGACCAAAAATCCCTTTATAGTCAGTACATGCTGACTCCGGACCGGTTGCTGCTGTTGCAGACGGTGGCGCGGACCGCGTCGTATTCGGCCGCGGCTCGCGAGCTCGGTTTCACCCAGCCGGCCATCAGCTACCAGATGCGTTGCCTGGAAAGGGAAATCGGCACCGCACTGACCGTACGGGTCGGCGCTTCGATGCGGCTGACGCCGGCCGGGCAGGCCCTGTTGCCGCATGCCGAGGTGATCCTGTCGGCTGTCCGGGCAGCCGAGCGAGAGCTGGCCGGCATCGTGGGCAGCCATGCTGGCGTGCTGAAGCTGGGCGCGTTTCCGAGCAGCTGCGCGACCTTGGTGCCGGCCGCGATCGCGCAGCTACGGCGAGACCTGCCGGCCATCGATGCCCAGCTGCTGCAGGTCGAGCCGCCGCAGTGTCACGACATGGTGCGCCGTGGTGAGCTCGACCTGGGGGTGACCTACCGCTTCGGCCCGGTGCCGGTGCCGGTGCCGGCTGTCAGCGGCGAGTCCGAGCGCCGTCCGGCGGGCACGGTCGCCCAGCGCGTGCCGGGGCAACCGGTGGGCCAGCCGCATCGGCTGCCGCTGTTCGTCGACGCGGTCCGGCTGATGCTGCCGGTGGACCACCCCGCTGCCCGGCGCAAGCTGATCAGGCTGGCCGACCTGGCCGGCGACACCTGGATCCTGGCTGGCCGCCGGTTCGAGGATCTGCTGTACGCAGCAGCGGAAAAGGTCGGCTTCGAGCCCAAGATCATGCTGGTTGCCGATGACTACGTGGTGATGCAGTCACTGGTCGCGCACGGGTTGGGGCTCGCCCTGGTGCCAGAACTTGCGCTGTCGGCACATCGCGACGACCGGCTGGTGGCCCGCACCCTGGTCGGCTGGCCGGACCGGCACATCGAGGTCGAGCTCTGGCCGGATCAGCTGCGAGTTCCGGCGGTTGCCGCGACGCTGGCCGCGCTGCGGGCCGCGGTGCCCGGCACTCGACCGGGCCGCTGAGCTGGGTTGAAACAGCGGAGCTTCACGCTAGCCGGGTGACCTCTACGAGCACGCCCAGCGCCGAGGACTTCGGTCCGGAGTAGATGCCTTTTAGCGGCGCCACATCGTCGTAGTCGCGGCCGCGGGCGACCAGCACGTGTTGCTCACCCATCGGCTTGCCGTTGGTCGGGTCATAACCCACCCAGTCGCCGTCCCACCATTCGACCCAGGCGTGGCTCTCGCCGACCGTGGTATGACCGATGAGCGCGTCGGCGTTCGGATGCAGGTAGCCCGACACGTAGCGAGCCGGGATGCCCACCGAACGCAACATGGCCAATGAGATATGGGCAAAGTCCTGGCAGACTCCGTTGCGTTCCTGCCACGCCTGCATCGCGCTGGTGCCGACGTCAGTCGAACCGGGCACGTACTCGAGATGCTCACCGATCATCCGCAGGCAGCTGATCGCGACCTCGGTGGGGCTGCCGGCGTCCAGTCGCTCGGCGGCCAGCGCGGCCAGCGTCCCGTCCGGGTCGGTACGTGCGGTGCTGGCCAGCCACTCCGCGTACTGGTCACGAACCGGTTCGCTGTGCAGGTCGGCCCACTCCAGGCCGCCGGGGGTCCACGGTCGCAGTCCGGTTTCCACCACGCTGGTCGCGACCACCTCCAACTCCGAATGCGGGGTGTGGATGTCGAACGCGGTGACCTCGGTACCCCAGTAGTCGCGATAGCGGTGGGTGCCGGCCAGCGGCGAGATCTCGACCCGGGAGTCCAGCGTGGTCTGGTTGGAGTCGGTGAGCGGGGTCATCCGGGCCTCGTTGTAGGAGGCCCCGACCGCGCCGTCGTAGGAGTAGCCGGTCCGGTGCCGGACTCGTACCCGCCAGGTCATCGGAGTTCAGCCATGTTTACAAAGGAGTTCATCAGGCGCCCTTTCCGACCCAGGAGGCCACCGCATGTGGGAAGTATCGGGTGCCCATGGACCGGGTGGCCTCGGCGCACGCGGTCTGGATCGATTCGAGCTGCGCGGTCAGGTCGCTGAGCATCTCGTCCACCCCTCGGTATTCCAGGCCAGTGCGAGCCCGGCCGAGCAACCGGTGAGCCTGATCGGTCGAGCCCAGCCGGCTGCCGCCGTTGTCCAGCATTCCCAGGCAATCTTCGGCCATGGACAGCGCGGCGAACATCGAACGGGGGAACAGCCTGTCCAGTAAGAGGAATTCTGCGGCGGTACGCTCGGACACCCGGCCCCGGCAGGTACGCAGGTAGGCCTCGTAGGCCCCGCACGAACGCAGCAGGGTCGGCCAGCTCGGACCGGCCGAGCGCGATACCGCACGGGTGGTGATCAGCCGAGCGGTCATGTCGACCCGTTCGATGCTGCGGCCCAGCACCAGGAACAGCCAGCCCTCGTCCCGGCTCATGGTGGAGTCGGCAATCCCGGCGACCAGCGCGCTGCGTTCGCGTACCCACTGGAAGTACAGGTGTGGGCCGGTGTGTCGTGCCCGCCGGCACTGCTCGTCGTTCCGCAGGAACGTCAGGTTCAGTGCTTCCCAGAGTTCGGAGGACACCGCGTCCCGCGCACTGCGAGCGTTTGCCCTTGCCGCGGCAAGGGATCCGCTGATCGAGCTGGCGGCCTGCGGGTCGTAGGCAAGTTGCTGCAGTACCTCACTGACTCCGGGACCGCCCTCGGGAACCGGCCGGCCCATCACCTCGAACATCGAGCGGCAGGCCTCGGACTCCACCGTCGCGCCCTCGAGGATCTGGTGCAGGTAGATGTCCAGGATCCGGGCGGTGTCGTCTGCCCGCTCGACGTAGCGGCCGATCCAGAACAGCGATTCGGCAATGCGGCTCAGCATATTCGCCTCCTCATCACTGCTGTTCCTGCTGGGACTGCCCGAACGCCGGCCCCGGATCGGGGCTCATCATGTGCGGCTGCCTTGGCGGTGCCGCCGACTCGTCGGTCCGGTCGTGCTCGGATTCCTCATACCCGGCAGGGGAAGCACTGGCCACCCGGCGAGGAGTGTCGAGCACCAGAGTGTCCTTGGAGCCGCCACCCTGGCTGGAGTTGACCACCAGCGAGCCTTCCGGCAGCGCCACCCTGGTCAGGCCGCCAGGCAGCACCCACACCTCGTCCCCGTCGTTGACCGCGAACGGGCGCAGATCGACGTGCCGAGGCGCGATGGTGTCACCGATCACGGTCGGCACCGTGGACAGGTGAATGACCTGCTGGGCTATCCAGCCGCGCGGATCCTCGATTACCTTTGTTCGCAAGGTAGAAATCTCGGCGGCGGTAGCTTGCGGCCCGATCACGATGCCCTTGCCGCCGGAGCCGTCCACCGGCTTGAGGACCAGCTCGTCCAGCCGGTCGATGACCTCGGCCAGCTGAGCGGGATCGTCCAGCCGGTAGGTGTCGACGTTGGCGATCAGCGGTTCCTCGTTGAGGAAGTACCGCACCAGGTCGGGCACGTAGGTGTAGAGCAGCTTGTCATCTGCCACCCCGTTGCCGACCGCGTTGGCGATCGTGACGTTGCCGGCCCGGGCAGCGGTCAGCACGCCCGGACAGCCGAGCGCGGAGTCGGGCCGAAAGTGCACCGGGTCGAGGAACGCATCGTCGATCCGCCGGTAGATCACGTCGACCCGGCGCAGCCCGGACGTGGTGCGCATGCTGACCACGTTGTTGGCGCAGACCAGGTCGCGGCCCTCGACCAGCTCGACCCCCATGGTGCGGGCCAGCAGCGCGTGCTCGAAGTAGGCGGCGTTGAACGCGCCCGGCGTCAGCAACACCACGGTCGGGTCGCCGACGCCGGGCGGTGCGGCCTTGCGCAGTGCCTGCAGCAGCCGGTTCGGGTAGTCCGAGACCGTCCGGGCACGTACCCCGGAGAACAGTTCCGGCAGCGCCTGCAAGGTGGCGCGGCGGTTCTCGAGCACGTAACTTACCCCGGACGGCACCCGGACGTTGTCCTCGAGAACCCGGAACTTGCCCTGCTCGTCGCGGATCAGGTCGATGCCGGCGACGTGCACCCGCACCCCGTTGGCCGGCTCGATGCCCGCGGCGTGCCGTTCGAAGTACTTCGAGGTGATCAGCACCCGCTGCGGCACCACGCCGTCGGTGACCGAGCGGCGCGGACCGTACACATCGGCCAGGAAGGCCTCCAGCGCCCGGACCCGCTGGGCCACCCCGCGAGATACCAGCTCCCATTCGGCGGCCTCGATGACGCGGGGGATCACGTCCAGGGGAAAGGGGCTCTCCACGCCGCCGACGTCGAAGGTGACGCCCCGGTCCAGGAACGCCCGCGCCAGGCCCTCGGCCCGCGACTTGAGATCGTCGGCGCTCAGCGACTGGACGGCGGCCACCACCGCGTCATAGGCCGGCCGGACCTCGCCCGGAGCGGCGAACATCTCGTCCCAGGCCCTGCCGGCGGGGTAATCGGAGAACAGGTCCGCCATGGCTGCACGATATTGATGCGGTGTTTCGCCGCGGTTAACCCTGGCGTCCTGGCCGTTCATGGTCTCCCTCCCCGAACTGCCGCCGGTGCGTCGGCGGCCTCAGCCTAGGGGCCGCTGGCCCCGTAGTCTGGCGGTTGTGGAACTGACACACGTGGATGCCACCGGCGCGGCCCGGATGGTGGACGTTTCGGGCAAGGACATCACCGTCCGGGAGGCCAGTGCGTCCGGGCACTTCCAGACGACCGCGGAGGTGATCGCGCTGCTGCGCGCGGACGGCCTGCCCAAGGGCGACGCGCTGGCGGTCGCCCGGATCGCCGGCATCGCCGCCGCCAAGCGCACGCCGGAGCTGATCCCGCTGTGTCATCCGGTGGCCATCCACGGTGTGCGGGTCGACCTTGAACTGGGCATCGACAGCGTGTCGATCATGGCCACCGTGCGGACCGCCGACCGCACCGGCGTCGAGATGGAGGCGCTGACCTGCGTCGCGACTGCCGGTTTAGCCTTGTATGACATGGTGAAAGCGGTGGATCGGGCGGCGGTGCTGGGCGAGATCCGGCTGGAGCACAAGGCCGGCGGCCGGCGCGGCGAGTGGAGCCGGCCATGATCGGCGCTGGCGTGATCACCTGCTCGAACCGGTCGGCGGCAGGTCAACGAGCCGACGATTCGGGGACGTTGCTGGCCGCTGCGGTGGTCGACTGGGGTTTCGAGGTGCTGGCCCGCGAGATCGTGCCGGACGAGGTGACGGCGATCCAGGATGCCGTCCGGCGGGCGCTGAGTAGCGGTGCGCGGCTGGTGCTGACCACCGGCGGTACCGGCGTGACTCCGACCGATGTCACGCCGGAGGCGGTTCTGCCTTTGTTGGAAAGGCAGCTTCCGGGTATTGCGGAACGGATCCGGGCGGTGAATGTGGATCGGGTGCCGACCGCGGTGCTGTCCCGCGGGGTGGCCGGCATGATCGGAGACGCTCTGGTGGTGACCTTGCCCGGCTCGCCCGGCGGGGTACGTGACGGGCTGGCGGTGTTGGAACCGCTGGTCGGGCACGTGCTGGATCAGGCCGCTGGCGGCGACCACCGCCCGGGAGGTGGGGTGTGAAGGTCCGGATCGCCGAGGTCACCGATCAGCCGCTGGATGTCGATGTCCATTCCAGGGCGGTACGCGATGGCGCCGCCGGGGCCGATGTCACCTTCTGCGGTGTGGTGCGCGATCACGACCATGGCCGGACGGTGGTCGAACTCGAATACAGCGGGTATCCGACGGCCGGTCAGGTGCTGCGCGAGGTCGCCGAAGAGATCGCGGCGGACCCGGCCGTGATCGCTATCGCGGTGAGCCACCGGATCGGCTCGCTGGCCATCGGTGACGTGGCCCTGGTCGCCTCGGTGACGGCCGCCCATCGGGGGCAGGCTTTCCAGACCTGCCAACGGCTGGTGGACGAGGTCAAGGCCCGGCTGCCGATCTGGAAACGGCAGGTGTTCGCGGACGGTTCCGATGAATGGGTGAACTGCCCCTGATCGGCTGCGCTGGCCGCTTAGCCGCGCCCACGACGGCAATCTCGGCGGCGCCCGTCAGCCGCCGGCGAACGGCGGCAGGATGTCAACGATTGTGCCTTCGCGCATTGGCTGATCTCCGCTGCTGGCGGTCGCGTCGACGAGCACCGCGCTGGCAGCCAAGATCGGAACCAGCGCCGGCCGCCGGTTGAGCTGATCGAGCAGATCGCCGAGGTCGACCGCGGTGAGCTGCTCGGACTCCAGGCCAGCCGCCCGGCGGGCGCCGGCCCAATACCGGACGGTGACCAGGGGAGGGCTCAAGACCCGTCGGCCGCCTTGTCGGCAGCGGTGTGGGCCGCGTCGACGGCGCTGTCGGCGGCGGTGTGTGCAGCGTCGGTGGACTTGTCGGCGACCTCGGCGGCGGTGTCGGCTGCACTGTCGGCGGCGGTGTGCGCGGCGTCGGTGGACTTGTCGGCGACCTCGGCGGCGGTGTCGGCTGCACTGTCGGCGGCGGTGTGCGCGGCGTCGGTGGACTTGTCGGCTACTTCAGCTGCGGTGTCGGCTGCGCTGTCGGCGGCGGTGTGCGCGGCGTCGGTGGACTTGTCGGCCACCTTGCTGGCGGTGTCGTGGACCACCTCCTGCACCTTGTCCAGTTGATCACTGAACCTGCCACCAGTGGCCTTGTCGATGCCGCCGGTGGCTTTATCGACCCCTTGCGAGACCGCCGGAGCGGCCTTGCTGGCCAGATCGCTCGCCTTCTCCTTGGCCTGCTCGGCCAGCGGGCCAGCCTTCTCCTTCGCCTCGGCGGCAAGCTCGACGGCCCGCTCCTTGGCCTGCTCGGCCAGCGGCACCGCCTTCTCCTTGGCCTGCTCCGCAAATTTTTTGAGTTTGTCGAACATCTCTATGGCTCCTCATTTGGTTTCATCGCAGAACGGGCACACTGGTGGAGTGGCCACCCCCGGAGACACCGAGAACCCTCGAGAACCCTCCGACGATGATCGCGTCGAGCCTCCATCATCGTCTGCGAACGCGGAGTCCCGCCACTCGCAGGATGAAGTGCTGCCGCGACGCTCCTCCGACGAGCGGGACGTCGGCTGGGGTGACAGCTCACCCGAATACGACGACGACTGGTATCTGGCCGAACGACCACCGCATCACGGCTGAGCGCAATAGGCAGGGTGTCCAGGTGTCCAGGTGTCCAGGTGTCCAGGTGTCAGGTGCACCTGCGGGCTAGGGCCGGTCGGAGCTCGGGTTTGCCTGACCGTCTGGTCACGTCGTCCGGCCAGGCAATCCGAGGGCACCACCGTTGGTCTTAGATAGTTGGATTCTGGGGAGTCGGGCCGGCCGTGCCGTCGATCGGACGTGCGCCGAGCGCGTCGCGGATCTCGCGCAGCAGCAGGGTTGCCTCCGGAACAGCTTCGGGCTCCGGCTCGAGGCCCTGCGCCCGACGTTGCTGGAGCTTGTTCATCGGTACCACGAAGATGAAGTAGACGACCATGGCTGTCAGCACGAACACGATGATCGCGTTGATGATCACCGAGAAGTCGATGAACGTCTTGGCCTTGAGATTGCCGCCGCGAAGGTGGAACCCCAAGCCGTTGACCGACGCGCCGGGTAGCGCATTCAGGATCGGGGTGACGATCGCGGTCACGAAGGCATCTACAACTTTCGCGAACGCCGTACCGATCACGACCGCTATCGCCAGATCGACGATATTGCCGCGCATGATGAAGTCCTTGAATCCCTTGATCATGTCTGGTTGACCTTTCAGTCTCGGCCTTGCGGCCTGCTCGCCCGCCCCACGTGGTCATGGAGGCGGGGTAAGCGTAGCGAGGAAGGGTGACGAAAGGTGTGCCGCCAATCGACTCGCGGTGTTGCGATCGGTGGCGATAATCAGGCCGAGCAAATCCTGGTGGTCGGTGACGGGGTTTGATCCGCTAGTTATTGGCAAAACTGCGAGCACCTGAACATTTGTCGCGATTGCCGGAATGGATGCAGTGGTTGATCTGCCGCCTATCAATGTCGTGTCATCCGAGCCGGTATACAAATCGACTACGGCTCCGGTGCGCAGGATGGCCGCCTGGTTCGGGTTGGCCAGGCTCACGGTGGTGGTGACCCGGCCGCTGGCCAGGGCTGCGGCGATCGCGGGTTCGAGCAGCACGCCGGAGCTGATCAGTTCGCCACCCACGAGTGCGCTCGCCGCGCGGCGCCCGATTGCGGAATCCAGTTGTCGCAACGCGGAAATCGGCACGTCCGCGACGGGCCACTTCGACATTCGCAGATCGGCTGTACCGAGCAACTCGCCAGCTCCCACGGTCCGGCCGGCAACCACGACAGAGGTGATCGCACCCAGTCCTGGCCGGGCACCCACACCCAGGGCCGACAGGCCCGCGCAGAGCAGGCAGATGATCGCCGTCAACCGCCGGGGCCAGCCGGTGAGAAGGGTGAGGAGGTCGTGCAGCCGGGTTCGATTCGAGGTCATGTCACCAGCTTTAGCCGCTGACAGCCCTCATAACGTGGCGAAGCTGAATCTGTGGATAACGGGAGCGTTATCCACAGATCTAGAACGCTTAGCTGGCGACCGGGGTGCTGGCCTTACTGTCGGAAGAACTCGACTTGGCCGGGCCGGCCGCGCTACTGGTCGAGTCCGACTTCGCCGCCGGCTTGTCTGCCGCCGGCTTGTCGGCCGAACTATCCGACTTGGAGGATTCCGATGTTTCAGACTTCGCTGCCGTGCCGTTGGACTTCGCGTCCCGGCTGTCGTTGCGGTAGAAGCCGGAGCCCTTGAACACCACGCCCACCGAGCCGTACACCTTGCGAACTCGCGCCGCGCAGTCTGGGCAGCTGCTGATTGCCTGGTCGGTGAAGGCCTGAACCCGCTCGAAGCGCAGGCCGCACTCGTCGCTGGTGCAGGCGTATTGGTACGTGGGCATTCTGGTCAGACCTCATCTCGCGCGGTGATCGGGGCCCATCATTAGCACTCGGCCCGTACGACTGCTAACAATGGTGCGTCATCGACTGTTCCGAGGTCCAACCGGGGTGAGTTCGACCCAACCTGCGGGCGTCACCACCGCCGATACCGGTCGATCCCAGACGTCGTTCGGGACGGCATCGAGCAGCTCGTCGCGATAGAGCAGTGCCGCGATCGGGGTGCTTGTCGGCACTCTGGACAGCGCCCGGTCATACGAACCGCCGCCGCGCCCGAGTCGGTGCCCGTGTCGGTCCACCGCGAAGGCCGGCACCAGCACCAGCGCCGCGCCGGCGATGGCGGCCAGCCCGAGCCGGTCCGCGGGATCCGCCGACCGATCCGGCTCTGATGCTGCTGGCGACTTCCAGAGCAACCAGTCGAGATCCCGGTCGGGCCGGGTGAGCGGGACGATGACCTGATAGCCGGCTTCGGTCAGGTTGGCCAGCAACTCCGCGGACCCGGGTTCGGTGGCCAACGGCTGATAGGCGGCGATCCGACTGCCCGGCGGGATCCGGGTGGCCGCACAATGCGACAGCACCAGCGTCCGGATGGCGTCGCGTGCCTGGTCCCGCTCGGCGGTCGTCAACGCCGCGCGAGCGCTCTTGATCCTCGCGCGGACGGCGGCCTTGTCAGTCACTTGACTAGTCTCGCGTTATGACACGCCCGCAGCCTGCCGACACTCCCGCATCGAGCGCACGCTCGACGCCGGACCGGCCTACGACCGGCAAACGCGCCCGCAAGGCGGTGATCCCGGCGGCCGGACTGGGTACCCGATTCGTCCCGGCGACCAAGGCGATACCCAAGGAGTTGCTGCCGGTAGTGGACGTCCCGGCGCTGGAATACATCGTGGCCGAAGCGGCCCGGGAAGGACTGGCCGACGTCCTCGTTGTCACCGGACGGGGCAAGTCTGCCATCGAAGATCACTTCGACGCCGCCCCGGACCTGGAAGCCGCATTGCAGGACAAGGGCGATCTGCAACGGCTGGCCAGGGTCCGGCACTCCAACGAACTGGCTCGGATGCACTACGTCCGCCAGCAGGCACCGCGCGGTCTCGGCGACGCGGTGTCCTACGCCGAGGCCTTCGTCGGCAACGAATCGTTCGCGGTCCTGTTAGGCGACGACATCATCGACGAGCGGGATGTGCTGCTGGCTCGGATGCTCGAGATGCAGGCTGACACCGGCGGCATCGTGGTCGGGTTGATCGAGGTATCGGGCGCGGCGATCTCGCTGTACGGCAGCATCAAGCCGGCCGGCGAGGTGGTCGACGGCGTGATCGCTATCGAGACCCTGATCGAGAAGCCGAAGCCCGAGGAGGCGTTGTCCAACCTGGCGGTGATCGGCCGCTACGTGTTGCCGCCCGGGATCTTCGACGCGCTGCGGCGAACCGAACTCGGCAAGCGTGGCGAGCTCGAACTGACCGACGCGATGCGCACCCTGGGGCAAGATGGGGTGCCGATACACGGTGTCGTCTTCTCGGGACGCCGCTATGACACCGGTGACCGGCAGGATTACCTGCGCGCGGTCGTCCGGCTGGCGTGTGAGCATCCCGAGTTGGGCAAGGATTTCAGCGACTGGTTGACCGGGTTCGTCGCGGACCTGCCGGCTGGTCACAATTAGCGGCCAGCCGTTTCGAGGAGGGGCACAGAAGTAGTGACCGACAACAGCGACTCGCCGACCGAGGTCGTTCCCGAGGTGAGCGGGCAGCCCGCGCCACCGCGCCGGCTGCGTACGGTCGCCGAGCAGCTGAGCCGGGTGCTGGACACGATCGGCTCGGTCGCTCCGATCGAGCTGGCGCTGTTGGACGCGCAGGGGCTGCTGCTGGCCGAGCAGGTCATCGCCGACGCCCCGCTGCCCGGATTCGACAGCGCGGCGATGGATGGCTACGCCGTCCGGGCGGTGGATCTGCGGCAGGCAACGCTGGACAAGCCGGTGGTGTTGCCGGTCGTCGGCGACGTGCTGGCGGGTAGCCGATCGGTATCCGGAATGGGACCGGGTCTGTGCATGCGGATCATGACCGGAGCCCCGATTCCGCCCGGTGCGGACGCGGTGATCGCCCTGGAGGAGACCGACGGCGGAGTGGCGCGGGTAGCCATCCGGCGAGCCCCGCGCACCGGCGACTGCGTCCGGCGTGCTGGCGAGGACCTGGCCGCGGGAGCACTCGCGCTCGGCCCGGGAGCCACCCTCGGCCCGCAGCAGCTGGCGTTGCTGGCCGCGGTCGGGCATGACCGGGTGGTCGTGCAACCACGGCCGCGAGTGGTGGTCATCTCTACCGGCTCGGAGCTGGTCGATGTCGGCAAGCAGGCTGGCTTCGGCGAGGTATCGGACTCCAATTCCTACATGCTCGCCGCCGCCGCGCGGGACGCCGGTGCCGATGCCTACCGGGTTGGGATCGTGCCGGATGACCATGCCCAGCTGCTGGACACGCTGGATTCGCAGCTGCTGCGCTCGGACGTGATCATCACCACCGGCGGTGTCAGCATGGGGGCCTTCGACATCGTCAAGGAAGCGCTCGGCCAGCTGGGCTCGGTGGAGTTCCTCAACGTCGCGATGCAGCCTGGCTCGCCGCAGGGCTTCGGCACCCTCGGCCGGGAGAAGACCCCGATCTTCTGCCTGCCCGGCAATCCGGTCTCGGCGCTGGTGTCCTTCGAGGTGTTCGTCCGGCCGGCTATCCGCAAGTTGCTGGGCAAGCGCAACGTGCACCGGCAGAACATCCAGGCAATCGCCCTCGAGCGGATGGAAAGCCCGGACGGTCGGCGGGAGTTCCGGCGCGGTCTGTTGCACCGCGAGCCGGACGGTAGGTACTCGGTGTCGCTGGTGGGTGGGAAGGGCTCGCATCTGGTTGCCGCGCTGGCCGCCTCCAACTGCCTGGTGATCATCGAGGAAGAGGTCACTGAGGTGGTGCCGGGTTCGCGGGTGACCGTCCAGCCCTTGATGCTTGCCCAGCGCTGAAATGAACGATCTCCATCCCGGTTGGCCAGCCGTGCTGAGCGCTGGGCCGGTGACCGTGCGCCCGCCCAACCGGGCTGATGCCCGTCCGTGGAGCCGGGTCCGGCTGGCGAATGCGAGCTGGCTGTCCCAGTGGGAGCCGAGTTCGAGCCAGAACTGGTCGGTGCGCAATACCCCGCAGGAATTCAGGCGGACGCTGGGTCGGATGCGGGCGGCGGCGCGAATCGGCTCGATGCTGCCGTTCATCGTCGTCTATGGCGACCAGCTGGTGGGTCAGATGAGCGCCTCCAATGTGATCCGGGGCGCTCTGCGCTCCTGCAGCATCGGATACTGGGTCGATTCGCGGGTGGCCGGGCGTGGGATCGCACCGACCGCGCTGGCGCTGGTGATCGACCACTGCCTGACCGGCGTGCGGTTGCACCGGGTCGAGGTGAACATCCGCCCCGAGAACCACGCCAGCATCCGGGTGGTCGAAAAGCTCGGGCTGCGTCGCGAGGGCTATCACGAGCGATTCCTCGATATCGACGGCGCGTGGCGCGATCATCTGACGTTCGCGATCACCTCCGAAGAGGTGCTGGACGCGCCGGTGCTGTCCCGGCTGGCCACGCTGCCGGTACCGCCCGGCTGAACCTCAAGCCGTAGTTGATGTTGATACCCGGCGCGCCTGCACCAATCCGTTCTGCCCGGCCTTTACCTTGACGTGAAAGCTGTGACAGGTGTGACGGGAGATGCTGATGATTTCGCCGATGATGACGGTGATGGTGCTGACCGTCCTCTGGTTGATCGTCGTCATACCCATGCTGGTCAAGCGCAAGGACGATCGAGCGGGTCAGCGGTCCGCCGCGCGGTTCGGGTCTGCGATGCGCGCCCTGTCGACCCGGCGATCGCTGGGTTCGCTGGCTCGCCCCGCGCCCCAGGAAGACCTCGGCGGGCACGCGCCCCCGGTGGCAACCCACGCCCAAGTGTTCGTACCCGGTGGTGCTTCGAGTGCTGCCGCGCGCCGTCCGGTGCCCGCCGCCATGGAGGCCGTCATGTATCCAGATCGGGTCGCGAAAGCCGACCTGTCCGAAGCTCGCCGCCAGATGATGACGCGACGGCGGCGCTCGCTCACCCTGCTGATCGCCGGGACGTTGCTCGGGATGCTCTGGGGGTTTGCCTCCGGCGGGATGCTGGCGTGGACGATCGGGATCCTGTTCCTGGCATCCTTGAGCGGCTACCTGCTGTTCCTGCGCAACCAGGCCCTGCGCGACCGCGAGCGGCGGGAATCGCGGCTGCAGCGGTCCGGTCTGCGGCAGGGGCACGGTTACGACGCGACCGAGCGCTCGACCTATCAGGCCGAGACCGACACCGTGGTGCGGATCGACGACGAGGATCTGGAACTGCGCGGCATGGCCGACACCATCGACTTGACCGGTCTCTACGTCGAAGAAGAGTTCGACGAGCGGCCGATGCGCCGGGCAGTGTGACGGCGCCGGTTGGCTGAGCGCCGGGCAGTGTGACGGCGCCGGTTGGCTGAGCGCCGGGCAGTGTGACGGCGCCGGTCGGCTGGCTGGTAATCTTTCGCACTGTTTGGGGCTGTGGCGCAGTCCGGTAGCGCACCTCGTTCGCATCGAGGGGGCCAGGGGTTCGAATCCCCTCAGCTCCACAACGTCAAAAGACCCGCCCCGTTCTTTGGGGCGGGTCTTCTGACGTCATAGGCTCAGTGATTCGAGGAGGAGGCTGAGGGACGAGGCCGACGGAGCCCCCCAGCTCCAGCAATGTTCGACTATGTGCGGTGAGGTCGTCGTCGGTGTCCGGCTCACTCCTCGACGTTCGTCGGGTCATCGATAGCCTCGAGGTTTGAGGCAAGAGCGTCGTTCGAAGAGAACCACCTTGCCGCCCGGAGTCTTCATTTTGCGGATCCGGTCGCGGGGCGTCGAAAGGAGACGAGCGCTGCGACGGACAAGCTGATCGACGCGCGTGTGGACCTGCGCTTTAGTCAGCGTGCCTGCGGTGTTCCAGTGACCGGTGAGGTCCCATGCTTTTGTTTCCCTAGGATCATTCATCCGTGACCAAGAGTTCATCCGTAGCTTCTTCGATGGCAGCATGTGGGTGAGCAGGCCATCGCGGTCAGTGAACCGGTACACTAGCTCATACCCCACGCCCGGGTGGTTGCGTGGTTCCGCGGGATCTACAAGCTGGTCGAAGATCGAGGTCATTCGAAGAGAGTGCCAGTAGGCCGGTACTATGCCATCGCCAGCTAGCCGGTTGCTGACGGCGCGGTGTCCTCGCAGGTACTCCACGCCTCCACTGCGGCCCCGTGCCCATGAAGAGTCCGAGTGTTGCTGTCGGTCTGAAGGCCACATGGAGTGTTTGACCGGTAGTTTCTGGATCAACATCACCAGTCGATTCGCCCGCACCGACCAGGCGCGAGGGGGCAAACGTGGCTCTTCCCGCACTGACCTCGGACGGAGTCCTGCCGCTCGGCCGTTGGCATGCGACTCTCGGTGACGTTGAAGATGCGTTCGTCACCGGTCAGGGAGCTCGCCGTGAGGAGATCTGGGCGCACTTGGCCGTGGCGAACCAGACCATTTCTCGTCTGGTTCACGTAGGTTCGGTATGGTTCAGCGGCAGCTTCTTCACCAACAAGACGGAGCCTGACGATATCGACTGCGTCTACTTCGTTGATGCGCGCACGAGGCCCAGCACGCCGGTCGAAGCTGCTGCGTTCGATCTGTTTGTGGGCGGAGAGAAGCTCAAACGGTTCGGGCTCCGGGTCGACAGTTACGTCGTAGCCTGGATCTATCGTCCAGGAGTGGACCTGAACATCGACGCGCAGGTCCCCTTGATGTGGCGGGGATACTGGGATGATCTTTGGCAACGCCAGCGACACGGCGCGAAGGGTTCGATCCACCCAGACGACGGGCTGCCAACGCGAGGCTTCGTGGAGGTGACGATCGATGGATTCCACGCCACTGCCCCGTAATTCCGACGAGCTCCTTGCAGCTGTTGCGGCCTCCGGATCGACGCCCGACGTCGACTGGACGGTAGGTATCGAGGACGCGACACGTATCAGTGTTGAGAACTTCATAGGTGATCAGCTCATCGTCCGCACCCAGGCATCGCATGGCTTGATACGCCTCACAGGTGACGGCGTCGTTGGTCATGCGGCCTCGGCGTCAGATGTTGCATCAGTCATCACCGGGTTCCAGCGTCTCGTGACTGCCGTAGGCGCGTCGCTTGAAGCGGGTAACACGTCCTTACGCGGGCAGATTGCGTCGACCATCCAACATCGAACGAGACTTCGACTAGTGGCGTCACCCGCTCCGGGTTCGCTTGTGCTAAATCTGAGTCCGGAAGCGCCACCAGAAGCCGAAGTTAGCCCGGGTGGCCAAGGCTCAATGTTTGGAGAAGCGACGCCGCTGGCAGACCAGGTCGTGACCGAGCTCGTCGGTCTCCTAGGCGATGCAACGGACCTCGGCCCCGATCCCGACACATCACCGTTCCTGACGAGGGTTGAAGCGCTCGGACCGCGGAGCGCTGCCGCATTGCGGACTTTCGCGATGGCTCTCTCAACCGGAAACTTTGACACCGAGGTTGGCTGGGCCATCCCACAGCGCGCGACGGTCAAGGTGTCTGTGGATCACCTAGTGGCTGCCGAAGTCGCGCGGCTTGTGGAGGCCCGAAATCTGGATGCCGAGAACGTCACCATAGAAGGTGAGATGCGCACGGTGAGTGATCTAACAGGCTGGGTCGTAGACAGCGTGGACGGTGAGCGTTACCAGGTAGATGGAAGCGCGATCGAGCCCGACGTCGTCAACACGCTGCACCCGCACGCCAGAGTGCGAATAGCAGCCGACATGGTGCCCACCAGGCACGTCGGTGGATCATTCCGATACTCGTACTTGGCTAAATCTGTCGAAGTAGTTAGCTGAGCGGAGCGCAGGTGCGGAATAACCGATAGCCAGTGATCGCCTAGAGCCGGTAATATTGATCGCCTACTACCTAGGCCTGGATGCACCGTCGTAGCTGGGGTCGGAGCTGCCGTAGAGCGAGAACGCCTTTGCGTGGTGGAAGAATTCGACTTCTCTAGGGTTCAATTCCGTCCACTACGAAGGGCAGCTCGTAGACGCGATTATTATTCGATGCTGATCCGGTGCAGTCAGCATGATGAATCGCACCGGAGTGTCCGGAGGCCATTACCCAACCAGGAACGTCGCCGAGATCATCGGCGACGCCCCGATCGTTGACGATTCGTGTTTGCGGAAAAGGTCATCTCGACGAATTCCTAGAAATAGCATATGGTACACCCTTCCATTTCCTTATGAGAGGGGTTCATATCCATGGGCGGCTATTCAGATACCCCGTACTGTGACTGGCGAGCGAGAATAGCGATACCGGAATTAGTCCGCGAGCAGTTGACTGCTCTCGCTGAATTCCTCGTACCTGGATTGCCTGCAAGTGACTGGAATAGCTATCAATCCGCCACGGTGGTGCATCGCCGGCTGCATGCCGCTGCCAACTCCCGGCCAGCCGCCACCATTGACGTGTTGTACTTGCGGATGTTGTACCACCGCTTAAACCTGTTGTACGAATCGGCCACGACTACTCAGCAGCGACGACATCAATGGCTGGCTCATCAGCGGCTGACGGCAGTGCTCATTGCCCAAGGCTGGCGCCCGGCGGAGGTAGCCGATGCCCTCGGGGTGTCGAAGGCATCGGTGCAGGATTGGCAGGAACGCGGCCAGCGATTGGAAGGCCGAGGTGTAGCGCTTCCGCTACCGGCGGCTGCCGCAGCTCCCGGTGCTGGCTCGCCCCGCCTCACTCTTCTCGAGGTCGCCGATCGTCTACGGGTAGATCGAGCCACCATCCGACGCTGGATCAGAAGCGGCGCGCTGCCGGCCAGCCAGGCCGGCGGTGCCGCGAACAGTCACTGGCTGATCGACGCCAGCGTGCTCAAGAGCATCGGCGCCGATCAGCCGCTGATGACAGTCGATGAGGTTGCCGCCCAGTACGGAGTCACCGCCGGCACCGTACGGATCTGGATACGACGCGGGCAGCTATCAGCCATCCGACTGCCCGGCAAAGGCGCTATCCGGATCCCGGCCGGAGCCAAGCGGACCCAGCCCACAGCCGCGGATAGTAGCTCGCGCTTCTAGCCAGACAGGGGTGAACGATGAATGCCCGGAGGCAATCGAATGGCCCTCCTGCGTCGCCGACCGAGCAGACCGAGCATCGCTACCGAGATAGCTCCACTCGGCAATTCAGATAGACACGGAGCAGAGAGCCATCGTCTGCCGAGCAGGTGCATCCGCGAAGATCAAGAACGTGACAGGCGCCCTTGGCCGGATCGGTCGACGTAGCCGGCGTGAGTCCGCACGCCCAGCTTGCAATCTGCGTGACGTGTCGAACTCTAGGGTTCTTCGTCGCAAGTTCCATCATTTTCTGTTCGATCCGTTCCCGGCAGTTAATGTCCAGGCCTGGGTTCTGTCCACTCGCCGTGCGTAGCCTCTGGCCCGAGTTGGTCGTGTAGGAAATCGTCGAGCCGTCGTCGTGCTTCTTCTCGAGCTGACTGGATTCTGGCGAGGAGTTCGGGGTCGTCTTCGACGTTGTGCTCGAGCGGCCTTAAGCGATCAAAGACTCTTGCAATCGTCTGGCCGCTCCGCGCGTCCAAGATGATGCGACCCAGATCGGCCTCGAGCCGGTCGCCGTGCCACGTCAGGCTCGCCTGCAGCAGGGGATTGTCTAAGCCGAGATCATGGAGGTGGATGCAAGCTCGTCGAATCTGGTGCAGATGGAGCCGACCACCGACGGCGTGGCCGGCCTCACGCATCAGACGGAGGACCTCAGCCGCAGACGCGATGTCCTCGAAGCTTAGGCAGGCCCACTTCGCTGAAGGAGCCTTGCGACCAGACTGCTCGTAGATCAAGAGGTAGATCTGCCGGAAATGATCCCGGTCCATAGAGGGAATGCCGAGCAACCGCTTGGCCTCGCTGGGATGGAATTGCGACACGTGACGCCCCGCCTCGCGCAAATGCCGAGTTTTTGACTCGGAAAGCTCTAGTCTGCTCGCGAGAACCAAGCTTGTTCCGGAGGGGGTGGAGCTTGCGAACTCGCATCAGTGCAGCATTGCACGAGCGCGCCGCAGACTTGGCGAGGCGCGCGAGCCACCCCCAGCACGCGCAGGGTCAGATCCACTTGGCAAGAAGCCAACTCGCCTTCGGTCGAACAAAGGCCCAATTTGTCCGACGCCTATTTTTTGGACAGCAGCACGGGAGCTTCCCCGCAGCGGCGCTGCCAAAGCCACAGGCGCAAATCCACCCAGGTCACGACCGCCCGATCACCTTCGTCGTCGCTTGCCCCAGGAGGAAGCGGAACGTCGGCCGACTCCGCCCTGCCTTTCAAAACCGCCGGCTCCAGAAGAAGGAGCCGTTGACCTACTGCGATGTTGCGCACGGTAATGGTCTCATTCGAATCGTTCAAGATGCGAACGGCCCTTGGCGTCGGCAGGTATTCAAGAGTGATGGACTGCGCAGCCTCCAGCGCAATCTTTCCTTTTCGGTTGCGCAAGGCAACGACGATCGCCACCGCGACTCCGGCGGCCGTGATGATAGGTGCCGCTACGACGACGATTATCAACTGAGCTGCTCCGGCAAGTTGCTAGCCACGATGCATCGACACTCCTGTACTGAGAGTGAACGACGCTTCAAAAATAGGTGCGGCAATCGGATTTTGCGTATTCGCGAGTATAATAATCAAAGAGTCAATGACTCTGAGTTGGCGCCTGGTGAAGCGATCTACGTTCCTCACACGTTCTACGGGTCCAGGGACGTTGATCTGGTTCAACAAGTCCGTAAGCGGAGAACTCGCCGCGGCCAAAGGCAAGCTTGGCAGGGACTTGGACTTGAAGGCCTTGCCTGCGTTGCGCCGGTAAGTCTCCAACGTCCCGCTCTTGACCCAGTCCTGCAGCGTCTGCGATTCGATCGTCCACAAGGTCGTGTCGACGGTCAGCATCCTGCTGCAGGCGCGTCGCGCGGTGTGGTCGTGCGGATTACGGAGGCTCCTGCGAGCCTCGACGTAGGCCGGCTCTGCGGCTCCGACCTTCCTTCTCGCGTTGGTAAGCGCGGTGGAGAGGGCTTCGCGTTGCACCTGAGAGATGGACGCAGAGCCTCGCAAGCCCTCGACTGCGGTTCGCAGGTCACGAAGGGAGGTCAGTGCATCCGAGACGGATGTTTCGTAGGGCAACGTGCCACTCTCCTTGACTGTTAGGTCGGGCTAGAGATGCTAACATTGTTGCCCCGCCTTGCAGCCGACCGGTTAACAAGACAGTCAAACGTCTGCGAAGGAGGCAGAGTAACATGAAGTTACAGCAACAAGAACGAAACGCAAGTGTGACCTTTGAGGGTCCGGATGACCTGTTGGCCGTTGTAATAGCTTGCGGTGAACAAAAACATAATGTCTCAGTCACTGAGCGAGATCAGTTGATAGCGGTCGGTAATGTGGCGCTCGCCGCAGAGCTGCAGGCAGACCAGAGACTCACTTTGCATGGAGAGTTGGCGCTCACTGCGATGTCGGCTCTAAATCGTTGGCAGCGGTCTGCCCTTACTGACGATGACAGCGCCGTATTTGGCCAACTACAGAAACATGCCCGGGTAATCGTGAGGGCCTACGACGGCGAGCGAGCCGACGCGGGACAGAGTTAGCAGCTAGTTTGACGCGAGCCCAGATTTCATCTAGGTAACAAGCATCGCCCAGGCAGATCAACAACCGAGGATCTGTCCAGAGTCTTGACACGCCTCGATCAGCCGCCAGCGTGTCGATGCGCTGACGACATCTCGCCAGCAGGCGATCGCCGTGCTCGGACAGGCTGAAGCTCAGAAGCCTCAGCCACCCGACGCGGGTTACTATCTTATGGGTTTGGTGGTGGCGAGCGGTGAACCAGTTTACTACTCGGGTCCCGATTCACGTCGAGCGGATCCGTCCGACTAGCGCTCAATGTGGCAATTGCAGCTGGCATTTCGGATCAGGTAAGTCATATCTAGGTTAGTGCAGCCTGATGTTTTGCCCGCTCACCATTGTGGGGTTCGCGCAGAGGCGATTCGTGCTTGAGTCGCTAACAGCCGGCCTCTAACGCTCCGTAGTGCTGATGGTCGCTGACGGCGATGCCGCCGATGATGAAGCCGTCGCCTTCATCGAGGAAGCTGATCCAACCGCCGCTGCCGTCGCCGACGAGGAGGCCGCTGGAACCTTGGCCGAAGCTGCGATCTTCGTGGTCTTCGATGGTCTTGCCGGCGTACACCTTGCGCACCTCGCTCATCAAGGCGCCAGTCCCGAGCCCGTCAGCCGTCCTGAACTGGTTACTATCCGGGTTGGGACTGATCTTGACGACCCTCCCGCTCTTGGGGTCGAACACGACGTAGAGCTGACCGTCTGGGGCGGCATAGTTGACGCAACCGTCCGATCCGGCCGACGCGGCGTAGCCCATGCTGTCCAGCTGTGCGGCGCTCATACCAAGCTTGATCGGTCCGATGCCCGCGAAGGTGATGTCGTTCGGCCCCGGCAGGTGATCGATGTGCGTGGCGATCACTTTGTGGCCGTTCCATTTGAGTACGACTGTCGCGTGTCCGCTCGGGCAGCAGGCGAAATCGAACATTCGGGAGTCCAGGGTGTCGACCTGTACGGAGCCGTCCGGCAGATAGGTGACCTTCTGCGTCGAGCCGCGGGCGTCACCGACAGCGTCGCCCATGAAGTAGGACCCGAGCACCTTCGGCTGCCCATTCGATCCACGCACCCAGAACACGATGTTGTCGGGCCACGAGACCCCGCCGGCGTTGCACTGGACAACGCCCGCCGCGCCGCCGACACCGTTACCGTCGAGGTCACCGAACGCCACTTTGTCGGGCTTGGCCAACGTCGGCGGTTCCCCTTGCGACTCGTGGTGTCCGACGAGAGTGCCGTTCGTGAGGGTGCCGGCGTGGAACTGGCAGAGCGGCGGTACCGGGGTAGAGAGCAGGTTCTGGTAGGTGAGTGCGTCGTGAGCGGCGAGTCGCGCGTTGTACTCGGTGATCGAGTTGGCCGCGGCATCCAATGCCGTCGCCTGGCTGTAGATGTGAATGTGGGAGCAGGGGGCGGCCAAGGTGGCTGCGCCGAGGTACAGCTTCAGCCCCCAGGTCATGTTCCCCGAGAGCAGGCCGTCCAATGCGTTGTTGTCGGCTGCAATTTGGCCGGCTCCGGCTGCCAAGCCGACCAGCGAGCTCGTGCTCCATTTGGCGGCCTCGGCGGCGGTTGTCAGATTGTCACTGTTTATAACGCACGTTGCCGTCGGCATCTCGATCGGCTCCCCCTTGGGCCACTGTGCCTTCTTCTGGATTTCGATATAGCCGTGGCTGGATTCGGTGGGCACGATGCCATCTGAATCCAGGTTGATGTCGTAAAGGTGGATGCCCGCGAAGGTGCGACGGACCGTGACCTGCCCATCTATTTCGGTCAAGGGGATCGAATTCGATAGGTATGGGGGCAAGGTCGCTTCACAGGGCGCAGCTAGGTCGGCACCGTTCTGATGCGGCACCAGACACTGTTGGGCGTCCGAGCCGGCCGCTGGCAATTGGATGCTGTGTAGTACTTCCATGCTTCGCTGAAAGACGGCCGCAGTGCCGGTTCCTCCGAACGGCGAACCTAGGTAGGGCGTATCGAAGGTGATCAAGCCGCCGATGTCGGCGGAGACGTTCGGCGCGGCCGATGCGTACAGCGTCGCTAGACCACCCATCGAGTGGGCGACGAGCAAGACCTTGCCGTCACCGTGCACGTTGTAGTACGCGGCCGACACCTGCTGGATGTACTGGGCTAGGCAGCCTTCTACCACGTCCGTCGCTGCCCATGTTGTTGAGTGTGCTGCGTAGTCAAAGAAGTACGGGGTGAACGAATCGCCAGTTCGAGTGCGCAGCTCCTTCGCAGCTCCCGTTAGCGCAGACCCATTCGACGTCCAGCCGTGGACAAAGATTACGGGACGGCGGCTCAACGACTGGTCGTTCGTTGCCGGCGTGGACGCGGATGAGCAGCTCGCAGCGATAGCAGGAGTAGATTCGCGCAGCGGCAGCACGACCGCGCTTGCGAGTGCGAACACCGTGAGGATGGCCAGCCGTCGTCTGTGCCTGAACGTCCCGAGGTTCATGACTGCGGATGCCCGTCCACGAGGCGCCAACTTCCGCCGGCGTACGTCAGCTGGAAAGTCCATTTGCTGGATTGCCCTTTCGCAGGATGACTCACCGTTCCGTCGACCATGGCGTTCTGTCCATCGACCTGGTGGAAGCTGGCCGGATCGAAAGTGATCGGTGCAAGCGCAGCGATCTGCCTCGCCGCATTCGGGTCGAGCGCTTCGCCCGAAGGAATCGCAACAGCGTCCCGCAGCGCCGCATCACTGCCGGCGGTGAGTTCGGAGGACAACGTGCTCGCCCGCTGCGAGGTCAGCGGCGAGGACGTAGCTCCGACAGCGGTCGCTCGGTGGCTCTTATGGGAGCAGCCACCGAGCGCGAAAGTCATGACAGCAATTACCGTGACCTGTCGCGCCATGCTTCGCTGTTGCCCTGCATTGGTCCTCATCCTGATCCTCCGGCCGCCGTCCAGATTGCTAGCAGATCGTACGATGCCAGACAGCGTTTATAGCCAGGTTTCACAGAAGTCGCGTTGACGTCGACACGGTAGGCAGACCTAGATCGTGCGGGTCTGGCGCGTCGTTAATGCTGTTGCTGATTGCCACAGGGCCATGAGGTGTACTAAGGATCTTGGACGGCTTCAGTCAACGTGTGCGCCGGCGGATGTATCAGCGCCACGTTCCAGGGCGGCAACCTCTCGCTCGCCTTCGGCGACGTCGGCATCGGCTTTTTTGGCGGTGGCGCCGGTGCTACTAGCCCGGGGCTTTCATGAGGGCGGCGCGTTGATGAACTGAAAAGTGCTCCATGCCAACGATGATCGAGGTTCTGAGGCAAGATCGTCGTCCAACAAGGAGCACCTTCGGGGTGAAGAATATCGGGTTGTATCCGCGTGTCCAGACTGACACGGCAGCGACCAGGATCGTGTCCCAGGCCGGTGCCGTCGGGTTGGTCGAGACGGTCCGCGCCGCGGGCCTGGACCGGAGCTTGTCCCAGGCGCTGGGCCGGTGGCGCAAGCCGCTGGCCCGTCATGATCCGGGCAAGATCGTCACCGATCTCGCTTTGGCGTTGGCCGTGGGCGGTGACTGCCTGGCCGACGTGGCGGTGCTGCGCGCCGAACCCGCGGTGTTCGGCCGAGTGGCCTCAGACCCGACCGTGTCGCGGCTGGTCGACACCCTCGCCGCCGACCCCGACCGGGCGTTGAAGGCGATCGACTCGGCGCGGGCGGCGGCCTGCTGAAGCTGGGCTCCTGGCCGGCCGGGATGCGCGTGATCGTGCGTAAAGAACGACCGCACCCCGGCGCGCAACTGAGGATCACCGACCACGACGGCAACCGGGTGACCGCCTTCGCCACCAACACCAGCCGCGGCCAGCTCGCCGACCTCGAACTGCGCCACCGCCGCCGGGCCAGGTGCGAGGACCGCATCCGCATCTCGAAAGACACCGGTCTGCGCAACCTCCCACTGCACGACTTCGACCAGAACCGGATCTGGCTCGCCATCGTCGCCCTCGCGGTCGAGCTCACCGCCTGGCTGCAGATGCTCGCCTTCACCGAACACCCGGCCCGCCGTTGGGAGCCCAAGCGGCTGCGCCTGCGACTATTACTCCATCGCCACCCGGATCGCCGACCACGGACGCACCCGAAGGTCTCACAACACGCGCCCTGGGCCGAA
Organism: Actinomycetota bacterium; assembly: GCA_030853265.1. GTDB lineage: Bacteria > Actinomycetota > Actinomycetes > Mycobacteriales > Jatrophihabitantaceae > Jatrophihabitans_A. The sequence goes on along the minus strand of JALYVK010000043.1, from coordinate 1,975 downwards.
CTCCTCACCGAGGCAATCAGCCGGCTCCGGCTCCTCCCCAAGCCCGGCTGAACCCCGCACCACCGCAACCGCGATCAGGAGACCGACCGGCCAGTGGAACCGGCGCACCGAGCGACCTCGGCCAAAACGTCACGCCCTACCGGCACAATCTCCGATCACAGAGGCTGCCGCCTCAGATCTGCGATCCCCAACTACGCCATGAAATATCCGGGCTAGGTCAAAACAAGGGCCGGTCGGCGATGTCGCCGAACGAACAGTCCACCAGGTGACGGGCTTTATACAGCACGGCTGTAGCGTCGGGCGACGCCTACAGTCGATTCATGTCGACGTCCAACGCATCGACCTCGCGCATCTCCTTGGCGAGCCGTTGCGGCCAGTCGTCTTGGTCGAGCGAGATGTATACAATACCGGAGAAATCTGAGGGGATCTCGACGTCGCCCTTCGTCATTGCGACCACGCGGCCGCGGCCGAGGTGGCCGATGAAATATCCGAGCTCGAAGATCACATTCTGCCGGGCACGTGGTCGCGTCTCACCATTCTTCTGCCCTCCGACATCGTCTGGCGTTAGCAGGACGATCGCGAAGGCGGCGTTGCCGCCGTGCTCTTCAAACTTTTCGATGACCGTCAAACCTCGGCTTGCCTTCTCATCCAGGATGATTGGAACGTGATCGGTGAGCTGCTGCACGATTCGTGCCACGTGGTGCTTAGCTTCGCCATCGTGGCCGTGGACGATGAAGATGTCATTGGCTTCGGCCACGTCTGACTCCTGGATTGATGAGGTCCCGTACCACGCAGACTGAGTGGCGGCACTGGCATCGACCTGCCGTCTGATGGCATCTAGATACTCTTCGACCGTTGTGATTCCCAGATATTGCGTGATGTCGCGGCTGAGTTGCACTTGCCAGGAGCCGTCAGGTTGAGGGAACACGCCCCGCATGCCATGTGGCCAGTCCTTTTCAAGGAGCATCCCAACTGGCCGCAATTGCTCTGGAAGCCAGATTGGTGCTAGCTCGGCCGCGACTTCCTGACTGGTCAAGGTGACATCGACTGGCTTGGTTGGGTCGGGCTTCGCGTACCGTCGTCGCGCTGCTGCGACACGGAGTACGGCGATGAAACCTTGGGCGAACTGCTGCCCTAAGGCGTGCCGATTGGCCGCACCGACTGTGATTGCAACTTTGCTGTCTTCTGGCGGCTCAGGAAAGTTGTGGTCGTAGATGACATCTGAGTAGGAGAAGGTCGTCGGGGTCCGTATACCCAGGTTGGGGAACGAGTTCAGGACCTCGATCGCAACAAGGTTTGCGTCGAGCAGAGTATCGGCAAGGAATCCGTAGGACGGCCAGACGTTGTCGGTCAGCCAGACTTTGACGATCTCATTGATGAGGCGCGCTTGGTCCTCAGTCCATGGATCGCCGTATTGCATAGGCAAATATTATGCCCTTCATGTCCGCGCGGCTTGTCCCGGCGCGAACCGCGACAGTGTTCTGGGCGCTGATCTCGGGCACCGCCCGGGCTGCATGAGGGGATGCTGCAGAAGCCAGCGACCGGGATTGGGCCCCAGGGAGGATGTAGATCAGTCGGCTGTCATCACCGATTGTTACCTACGCTGGCTCGCCTGCTGATGTTGCTCGTTCCGGGCTGAGAGACTGCCAGGCATGCTTCTCTGCATGGATCAGTGATGGTGCGGCCGTCCCGGCTCGCGATCCTGACAGCAAACCCAACCGTGGAGGACGTCTGCGCCGCGGCGCGGGCTGCGACGATTGCCTGGGGCGGCGTGTACTTCCCTATCATTGACCTCGTCCGAGGGCAGGACCACGTCAGGGTTGGCCTCCGGTGGGACCCCTGCCTTAACCCGGATGCACCGTGGTGATGGGTTGATCGGCGGGTCGTAGAGCGAGAATGCCCTTGCGTGGCAGGAGAATCGATCTTCTCTAGGGAAAGATTCGACCTGTCACGAAGGGCATCTCGTAGGTGAAGT
>JALYVK010000004.1 GCA_030853265.1 Actinomycetota bacterium | reverse complement strand
ATCCACAAGACCGTCCACCACTACCTGATGCGAGCCGTCGGCGGCGAGCTGTCGGACGAGGACATCGAGGTCACCGAGGTGGCCTGGTTCCCGCTGCCGCAGATCGCCGATCAGCTGGCCTACTCCGACGAGCGAGGGCTCCTGGACCAGGCCGGCCGGCTGCTCCGAGACACCGCATGACCAAGAAACTTCCCGCGTTGCTGGCGGCCGTCGCGGTGCTGGCGCTCAGCACCGTGACCGGCCCGGCCACCGCCAGCACCCTGCCACGGGCCGCGACCACCACCGGGGCCGCCACCGTCAGCGTCACGCTGAACTCGATGAGCCCACGCAGCCCGGACGCGAGGAAGCCGGCCCAGCCGGTGACCATCCTGGCCACCATCACCAACAACACCGACAACACCTATTCCGACGTGCAGTTCGGCCTGCAGCGTGGCTTCCCGATCACCCAGCAGAACCTGCTGGACGCCGCGATCCGGACGCCGCCGGAGACCGACTACGACGTGGCGTCCCCGCTGGATCTGAACAAGCAGTTGCTGCCACGCGGCCAGCTGGCCGTCAGCTACCACACCACCGCCAACGACCTGTGCCTGTGCTTCGACGGCGTCTACCCCTACGCCCTGGTGGTCAAGGCGGTCAGCGACCCGGCCGTCGGTTTCGTCGAGGTCGGCCGGACGCAGGTCTTCGTGCCGTCCTTCCCGCATCCCCCCAAGCCGGTCACGGTCGGCTGGGTCTGGCCGCTGCTGGACAAGCCACACCGCACGATCGACGAGAACGTCTTCACCGACGAGAGCCTGGCCGGCGAGGTCGGCCCCGGCGGCCGGCTCGATCGCGCCCTGAAGGTGGCCGAGCTGGTCGCCGGCACGGTGCCGCTGACGCTGCTGGTCGACCCTGACCTGCTTGACAGCCTCGCGGTGATGGCCAGCCCGGCCGGCTACCGGGTCAAATCGGGAACCGGCACGGTGGCCGGCACCGGCGGCAGGCTCGCCGAACAGTGGCTGGCCCGGCTGCACGCCGTCAAGGACGAGCACGATCTGGTGCTAACCGCCTACGCCGACCCGGACATCAACGCGGTCGTCCGGGCCGGCCTGAAGTGGTCGACGGCCCTAGACCCGCAGGTTCAGGCCAGGATCTCACCGACCCTGGACGGTGACTTCTCCTCCGACCTGCTGACCTGGCCGATCGGCAGCGCGCTGACCAGCAAGGCGCTGGACGCGCTGGTCGGCGGCGGCGCGTCGACGGTGCTACTCAGTGACGCCTCGCTGCCCGGGCAGAACAAGACCGAACCCCGACCGGACGCGCTGTCGCCGCTGCCGTCCGCGGCCGGCAAGGCGGTCGCCCTGGTGACCGATACCGCCATCGAGGCCACCGCGCGGCGGGCCCTGCAGCTGGCGGCGATGCCGCAGAACGACCAGCAGACCCTGCTGGCCCAGCTGGCGATCCGGGCCGCGCAGGATCCGACCAAGAGCCACTTCGTGGTGATCGCCCCGGACCGCTATGTCGATCCCGATCCGGCAAGCGCGGCGGCCACCATCAGCTCGATCACCGGCACCACCTGGAGCCAGCCGATCAGGCTGCGCAGCGCCCTGGACACGGTGACCCCGGTGGATCGCGGGGCGCTGCAGACCAGCGCCGAGGATCCGGCCGCCGAGATCAGCACGACCCAGCTGGCCAACCTGTCCAACGTCCAGCAGCAAGTAGCGTCGATGAACGAGGCGCTGCACGACAACGACGCCGCCGCCCAACTGCTGGCCGGCTTCAACAACGGCATCCAACGCGCGCAGTCCAGCGCCTGGCGCACCGATCCGGTCGGTGGCGCGAACCTGGTACGAAGCCTGCAGAGCCGGATCGACACGCTCACCTCCTCGATCCACCTGGTGAAACCGGCGATCGGGACGTACAGCCTGTCCTCCTCGGACTCGCCGGTGGTGGTGACGGTGGCCAATCAGCTGTCCAAACCGGTTACCGTGCAGGTCGTGGTCAGACCGGGCAATGGCGTGATCGGCTTCGAGTCGCCGGCCCTGGCACCCCAGACGATCCCGGCGAACAGCATCGAGACGATCCGGGTGCCCACCCATGTCGTGCGCCTCGGCCAGTTCCAGGTGGTGGCCACCCTGCTCACGCCGGACGGCCGGCAGCTGGGGCAGACGGTGACCTTGAACCTGCGGGCCACCGCGATCGGGACGGTTACCAAGATCATCACCGTGGTCGCGGTCAGCGTCCTGGTGCTGTTACTGCTGCGCCGGCTGGTGCTGCGGATCAAGCGTGGCCGGGCCCCTGCGCCGGCAGCCGCCGGATGAGCGAACCCCGTCCGGACGAGGACTGGTCCACGCCCCGGATCCACGGAACCCCGATGCCGGTACCCGGCGACGGATCGGCGCTGGCGGTGCAGACCTCGCAACCGGACACCGGCAACGGCTGGAGCCCGCCGATCTATCACGGCCCGCGCCGGTACCGGCCGCAGTCCGAACGGATCGGGGCTGGTCACCTGCTCGGCGCCACGGCCACCGAGAACCCAGCCACCGAAACCCCGGGCGCCGACACCCGGGCCACTGACACCCGGGCCACTGGAACTCCGGGCACGGAAACCCCCGGCGCCGACACCCGGGCCACTGACACCCGGGCCACTGGAACTCCGGGCACGGAAACCCCCGGCGCCGACACCCGGGCCACTGGAACTCCGGGCGCCGAGACCCCAGGGCCCCTCGGCGTCCCGGACACCCAGGCGGACGAGCAGCCGGCGCCCAGCCTGCTGGCCAGCAGCCGGACGATGGCGATCGCCAGCCTGGTCAGCCGGGCTACCGGATTCCTGCGCAACCTGGTCATCGCGGCAGCGGTCGGCTCCGGTCTCTTCAGCGTCGGCGACGCCTATGGCCTAGCCAACACACTGCCCAACATGGTCTATGAACTGCTGCTCGGCGGGGTGCTGACCAGCGTGATCATCCCAGTGCTGGTGAAGGCGCAGACCGACGACCGGGACCGGGGAGTGGCCTACACCCAGCGGTTGCTGTCGATCGCGACGGCGGGCCTCGGCGGCGCCACTCTGCTCGCGGTGCTGGCCGCACCACTGCTGATCAGCCTGTTCTCCGGGCCGGCGCAGTACCAATCGGTGGCCGCACTGTGGGCCAGCCTGCTGCTGCCCGAGATCTTCTTCTACGGCCTGGGCGCGATGTTCTCGGCGGTGCTGAACTCCCGACACATCTATGGCTGGCCGGCCTGGGCGCCGGTGCTGAACAACCTCATCACGATCGCCGCGGCGCTGCTGTTCCTGCTGGTTCCGGGGCCGGCCAAGCTGACTACCGGCAACATCAGCGACACCCAGATCCTGATCCTTGGGATCGGTACCACGCTGGGCATCGTGGCGCAGTCGCTGGTGCTCATCATTCCGTTGCGTCGCAGCGGTTTCCACTGGCAGTGGCGGTTCCGCGCGGCCCCGAACGAGGCCGGCCGGATAGCCGAGTTCCGGACGCTCACGTTGTGGGTGATCGGCTACGTGCTGGCCAGCCAGCTCGGGGTGGTGGTCATCAACCGGGTCGCCAACGACCACGGCGGGGTGGCGATCTTCGCCAATGCCGACCTGCTGTTCCAGGTTCCGTACGGCATCGTCGGCGTCTCGCTGCTGACCGCGCTGATGCCACGGATGAGCCGGGCCGCCGCGCGTGGCGCCACCGGCGCGGTGCTGGATGACCTGCGGCTGGGCACCCGGCTCTCGGCCATCGCGCTGGTACCGATCTCAGCCGCGCTGATCGTCTTCGGGCCCGCCTTCACCAGCGCGATCCTGCTCGGCCGGTTCAGCGAGTCCAATGCCCGGCTGACCGGCATCGCGCTCGCGGCGGGCGCCTTCGGCCTGCTGCCGTTCGCGCTGGTGATGCTGCAGCAGCGGGTGTTCTATGCGATGCGCGACGCCCGGACGCCCACCTTCATCAACATCGCCATGGTCGCCACCAAGGTGATCCTGGTGATCGCTGCCAGCCACGCCCTGCACGGCCGGTCGATCATCGTCGCGCTGACGGTGTCGACGTCGGCGTCCTACCTGGTGGGCTGTGTGGTCGGGCACTTCCTGCTCCGGCAGCGGTTCGGCGCGCTCGGGTTCCAGCCGGTGGCCCGGACGGTCGGTTGGATCGCAGTGGCGGCGGCCGCTGGCGGCGCGATCGGCCTGGCCGTCGTACTCGCGGGCAACCACACGCTCGGGATCGGCCGGGGCGCCGCGGTGCTGGAACTACTGCTCGGCGGGACGCTGTTCCTGGTGGTGCTCACGTTGGTGGCGCTGCGGCTACCGGTGCCCGAAGTCGCCCAGCTGGCTGCCGCGGTCCGCCGCCGGATAGCCGGGCGGCGGCCGGCCAGCCACAGCTCCGGGCCGGAATAGCGCGGCCCGTAAACTCGTTTTGACGGCGTTTCCGCACGGACTGCGTGCATCGATCCTCAGGCTGAGGGAACAGAGGTTGTCGTGAGCGAGACCCACCGCAAGGTGATCGTTGTCGGATCCGGGCCGGCCGGTTACACCGCCGCGCTGTACACCGCGCGGGCAGAGCTCAGGCCGCTGGTGTTCGAAGGCAGCCAGTACGGCGGCGCCCTGATGAACACCACCGAGGTAGAGAACTTCCCGGGTTTCCCGGCCGGCATCATGGGGCCGGAGTTGATGAGCCAGATCCGTAGCCAGGCCGAGAGGTTCGGTGCCGAGCTGGTCAGCGACGACGTGATCTCGGTCGAGCTGGACGGTCCGGTCAAGACGGTCCGGACCTTGTCGGGTGAGTTCACCGCCGACGCGGTGATCCTGGCGATGGGTTCGGCGTACAAGAAGCTCGGCATCGAACGCGAGGACGAGCTGTCCGGGCACGGGGTGTCCTGGTGTGCGACCTGTGACGGGTTCTTCTTCCGCGGCCACCACATCGTGGTCGTCGGTGGTGGCGACACCGCGATGGAAGAGGCGACCTTCCTGACCCGGTTCGCCGAGACGGTGACCGTGGTGCACCGGCGTGACTCGCTGCGCGCCTCGAAGATCATGGCCGAGCGGGCCGAGTCGAACCCGAAGATCTCCTTCGCCTGGAACAGCGAGATTGCCGAGATCCACGGCGATTCGAAGGTGTCCGGGCTGAGGTTGCGCGACACCCGCACCGGCGAGACCCGCGAGCTGGCGGCCACCGGGCTGTTCATCGCGATCGGCCACGACCCGCGCTCAGAGCTGGTCAAGGGCCAGGTCGAGCTGGACGACGAGGGTTACATCCTCACCGATGCCCACTCGACCCGGACCAACCTGGCCGGGGTATTCGCGGCCGGCGACGTGGTCGATCACGTCTACCGGCAGGCGATCACCGCGGCTGGCACCGGTTGCCAGGCCGCCCTGGACGCCGAGAAGTTCCTGGCCGCTCTAGAGTCGGTCGGCGACGCCTCGCTGGCCGCGCTCGAGAGTTGAGTCGGCCCGGTCGCGGGTCGGGAAGGGTTCGCGCCCGTCCCTTGTTAGGACCACAGGGTTAACCTCAGACACGATTCATCGATATTGCAGGGAGATGCTCCGATGGGCACAAACACCACAGCCGTCACCGACGCCACCTTCGCCAAGGACGTCCTCGAGTCCGAGACTCCGGTGCTGGTCGACTTCTGGGCCGAATGGTGCGGCCCGTGCCGGTTGGTCGGCCCGGTTCTGGAAGAGATCGCTGGCGAGCACGGCGAGAAGCTCCGCATCGTGAAGCTGAACATCGATGAGAACCCGAACGTGGCCCGCGACTACCAGATCATGTCGATCCCGACCATGTCGGTGTTCAAGGGCGGCGAGATCGTCAAGACCATCGTCGGTGCCAAGCCGAAGGCCGCACTGCTGAACGACCTGGCCGACTACATCGCTTAAACCCGTTCCACAACTCACCGCATTGTGCGGCCCGAAACCGCGGTTTTTCCAGCAGGATCGCGGTTTCGGGCCGCACAACGCGTTTGTAGGGACGGGCGTTCCTAGGTGACGGCGCCGGCGAACTGGGCGTTGTACAGGGTGTAGTACGCGCCCTTGGCTTCGAGCAGCTCGGTGTGGGTGCCCTGCTCGACGATCCGGCCGGCCTCCATCACCAGGATCAGGTCGGCATCCCGGATGGTCGACAGCCGGTGGGCGATGACGAAGCTGGTGCGGTCCGAACGCAGCGCCGCCATCGCCTGCTGCACCAGCAGTTCGGTACGGGTGTCCACCGAGCTGGTGGCCTCGTCCAGGATCAGCAGCGACGGGTTGGCCAGGAACGCCCGGGCAATCGTCAGCAGCTGCTTCTCACCGGCACTGACATTGCTGCCCTCGTCGTCGATCACCGTGTCGTAACCGTCCGGCAGGCTGTGCACGAACCGATCCACGAAGGTCGCCCTTGCCGCGGCAATGATCGCGCTCTCGTCCGCCGCCGGATCTCCGTAGCCGATGTTGTCGCGGATGGTGCCACCGAACAACCAGGTATCCTGCAGCACCATGCCGATTCTCGATCGAAGGTCGGCCCGGGTGAGCTCGGAGATGTCGGCTCCGTCCAGGGTGATCCGGCCGGAATCGAGCTCGTAGAAACGCATGATCAGGTTGACCAGAGTGGTCTTACCGGCTCCGGTCGGACCCACGATCGCCACCGTCTGACCGGGTGCCGCCACAAAGGACAGCTCGTCGATCAAAGGGGTTTCCGGTTCATAGCGGAAGGACACCCCCTCGAACTCGACCCGGCCGTGGGCCGCCTCGATGACGGCCGGTACGGCAACCTCGGGCCTTTGCTCGTCGGCATCGAGCAGTTCGAAGACCCGCTCGGCCGAGGCGACGCCCGACTGCAGGACGTTGGCCATCGAGGCGACCTGGGTGAGCGGCTGGGTGAACTGCCGCGAGTACTGGATGAAGGCCTGCACGTCACCCAGGCTCATCGTGCCGGTGGCCACCCGCAAGCCACCCACCACGGCAACCGCCACGTAGTTCAGGTTGCCGATGAACTGGACCGCCGGCATGATCAGACCGCTGACGAACTGGGCACCGAAGCTGCTGCGGTACAACTCGTCGTTGCGGTCTGAAAAGCTCGCCTCGACCTCGTGCTGCCTGCCGAACACCTTGACCAGCGCGTGGCCGGAGAACGCCTCTTCGATCTGGCCGTTCAGCTCGCCGGTGGTTTTCCACTGTGCCACGAAGAGCTTCTGCGATCGGCCGGCGATCACCTTGGTGAGCACGATCGACAGCGGCACGCTGACCAGCGCGATCAGTGCCAGCAACGGTGAGATCACCAGCATCATGGTGAGCACCGCGATGATCGTGAGCGCCGAGTTGAGCATCTGGCTCATCGTCTGGGTCAGGGTCTGTGAGATGTTGTCGATGTCGTTGGTGACCCGGCTGAGCACCTCACCGCGCGGCTGACCATCGAAGAACCGCAGCGGTAGCCGGTTGAGCTTGCCCTCGACGTCCTGCCGAAGCTGGAACACCGTGCGTTGCACGGCACCGTTGAGCAGGTAGCCCTGCAGCCAGCCGAAGAACGAGGCCACGAAATACAGCGCCAGCACCAGTGACAGCACGTGGCTGAGCGCAGTGAAATCGATTCCCTTGCCTGGTACCAGTTGAGATTTGGCATACAGGTCAGCCAATTTGCCGTTGCCCGAGGCACGGGCCTGAGCTACCACCTGCGCCTTGGAGACGCCGGCCGGCAGCCGCTTACCGAGCACTCCGGCAAAGATCAGATCGGTGGCGTGCCCGAGGATCTTCGGCCCGACCACGGTCAGTGTCACGCCGATCAGGCTCAGCACCATGACCACCGAGATGATCATCCGTTCCGGGTAGAGCCGACCGAGCAGCCGCCGGGCGGACGGCCCGAAGTTCAGCGACTTCTCCGTCATTCCCATTCCGGCAAAGGGTCCTCGCGCCATCGGCGGCCGGGGCGGCGGCGCAGTCGGCCGCTGTGCCTGGGTCGTGGTCATGCCACCGCCTCCGACGAGCTGAACTGCGAGTCCACGATCTCGGCATAGGTGGCGCAACTCTTCAGCAGCTCCCGGTGCGTCCCGCGTCCGATGATCTCACCGTCGTCCAGCACGATGATCTGGTCGGCGTCCAGGATCGTCGACACCCGCTGGGCCACGATGATCACCGTCGCGTTCACGACCAGTGGTCGCAACGCGGCCCGCAACCTGGCGTCGGTGCCCAGGTCCAGCGCTGAGAACGAGTCGTCGAACAGGTAGATCTCCGGTTTGCGGACCAACGCCCGGGCAATCGCCAGCCGCTGTCGCTGGCCACCGGAAACGTTGGTTCCCCCTTGGGTTATTGCCGATTCCAGCCCGTCCGGCATCGCCCGGACGAAGTCGTCGGCCTGGGCCACCGCGAGCGCCTGCCAGAGTTCGTGGTCGGTGGCCGCCGGGTTGCCGTAGCGCAGGTTGCTGGCGACGGTGCCGGTGAACAGGTACGCGCGCTGCGGCACCAGGCCGATCACACTGCACAGCACGTCCGGATCGAGGTCACGGACGTCCTGGCCGTCCACCAGCACGCTGCCCGCGGTGGCGTCGAACAGCCGCGGAATCAAGCCGATCAGGGTGCTCTTGCCGGAGCCGGTGCTGCCGATGATGGCGGTGCGCTGGCCGGCGGCGGCGGTGAAGCTGATGTTCTTCAACACCGGGTCCGCCGCGCCCGGATAGCAGAACTCGACGTCGCGCAGTTCGAGATTCCCCCGTCCGATCAAGGTAGTTATCGGATTGGCTGGCGGCACCACCGAGGACGCGGTGTCCAGCACCTCGCCGATCCGCTCGGCACACACCGCGGCCCGGGGTACCAGGATCGCCATAAAGGTAGCCATCATCACCGACATCAGGATCAGCATCAGGTAGCTGAGATAGGCGGTCAGCGAACCGACCTGCATGCTGCCGTCGTTGATCAGCCGCGAACCGAACCAGAGCACCGCAACGCTCGAGGCGTTGACCACCAGCATCACGGTCGGGAACATCAGCGACTGCAACCGGCCGACCCGCAGCGCGGTGTTGGTCACCGCACTGTTCGCGTCGGAGAATCTGTCTACTTCATAAGGTTCCCGGACGAAGGCCCGGACCACCCGGATACCGGTGATCTGCTCGCGCAGCACCCGGTTGATGCCGTCGATCCGGGTTTGCATCAGCCGGAACTGGCCAATCATCCGCCGGATGATCAGCGAGATCGAGAGGATCAGGACCGGCACGCTCACCACCAGCAGCCAGGACAGCGTGGCGTCCTGCCGGATCGCCATGATGATGCCACCGACGCACATGATCGGCGCGGCGATCAGCATCGTGCAGGTCATCAGCACCAGCATCTGCACCTGCTGCACATCGTTGGTGTTGCGGGTGATCAGCGAGGGTGCTCCGAAGCTGTTCACCTCGCGAGCGGAGAATCCGCCCACCTGGTGGAAGATTGCCGATCGGACGTCCCGGCCGAAGGACATCGCGGTCCGGGCGCCGTAGTACACCGCACCGATCGAGCAGACGATCTGCACCAGGGTCACCATCAGCATGTTGGTGCCGGCGGACAGGATGTAGCCGGTATTGCCGACCGAAACGCCCTTGTCGATGATGTCGGCGTTCAGGCTGGGCAAGAACAACCCGGCGACTGACTGGATGAGTTGCAGCGCGATCACCAGGCCGAGGTCGCGCCGGTAGGGGTGCAGGTAGGTACGTAGCAGCCTGCTCAACATGCCGCGGGCTCCTCTCTGTTCAGGCTTGGGACGGGGTCGGTCTGGCCCTGCTCGGGACCGGTGGCCCGGGTCCGGCGAGCCAGGCCGTGCAGCAGCACGGCCACGATTTCGTCGGCGGACATCGGCTGTTCGTCAGTGATCTTGGGATGGCTGGCGGCGAAGGTCAGCAGCCGCAGGACTTTCGCGGTCTCGGCCGGGCTCTCACGCAGCAGGTCGCGGTCGGGTTCGAGCAGTTCGGCGATCGCGTCCAGCACCTGGCTGTGACCGTGCCGGGCCCGAGCATCCATCCGGTTGCGGTCCCGCGGCTCGGGCGGGCCGGGGAAGCCGAGCGCGATCAGCAGCTCTACCACCGACAGCAACCGGTTCTGCAGTACGGTCACCGCGGCCACCAGTCGCGGTTCGAGTGGCAGGTTGCGATCAATGGCCGCGAACTGTGCCAGCGTCGGGGTCTGATCGAAGGCCGCGGTCATGCAGGCGTCGATCAGTTCGGCCTTGTCGGTGAAGACCCGGAAGATGGTGCCCTCACCGATCCCGCTGGCCTCGGCTATCTGGCGGGTGGTGACCGCGTTGCCGTGCTTGCGCAGCAACGGCAGGGTGGCGACGACGATCGCCGAGCGGCGCTCGTCGCGCGACATGGGCGCGGCCCGGCCGGCCGCTTCGTGAGTACGCACTCGGGCACCTTAACGGAGTGAGCACTCACTCCGCTATTGATTTACCGGTCGACTTGTCCGGGATGCGAGATAGCTCCCGCTGATCAGGCGGCCCTACTCCCGCGCGAGGGTATTTACCGGATTGAGGGCGATGCCGGTGCTGGTGCCAAAGATCCGCTCCAGCGCGTACTCGACGTCATAGCGCCAGGACACCGTCGATTTCAGCTCCATCCGCAGCCGCGGGTAGCTCGGGTGTGGCCGGACCGTCTTGAAGCCCACCGACCGCAGGTAATCCGCCGGCATCAGGCAACCACGCGACAGCGGCCCGGTGGAGCCGAACGCCTCGATTGCCTTGACCCCGCGCGGCACCAGCTCGGCGGCCACCGCCTGCGCCAGCATCCGGCCGATCCCGGCCGAGCGCCACTCCGGTAGCACGTGCGCGTTCATCATCAGCACCGCGTCGCCGGTCACCGGCGAGGTCGGAAAGGACATCGCACGCGGTACGAAGCCGGGCGGGGCGAACATCGCGTACCCGGCGGGCACCCCGGCGACGTAGGCGATCTTGCCGCAACTGCCCCAGTCCAGCAGCGTCGCCGACAGCCAGGACTCCTTGGCCAGCACCGCCTCCTCCGACGGCAGCGGGTTCGGATCGGCCAGCGGCCCCAGCTCCCAGAACAGGCAACTGCGGCACGAGGGCGGCAGCTCGTTGAGGGTGTCCAGGGTGAGCGGGACGATCCGACGCGACACCGACATGGTGCTAGCTATGCCCAGCCGGCTGGTAGCTGTCCAGGAAGGTGCCGAGCCGGCCGATTGCCTCGGTCAGCACGTCGGCATGGGGCAGCGTGACGATCCGCAGGTGATCGGGGTTCGGCCAGTTGAAACCGGATCCCTGCACCAGCAGCACGTGCTGATCGCGCAGGAATTCCAGTACGAACTGCTGATCGTCGACGATCGGGTACACCTGCGGATCCAGCTTCGGGAAGACATAGAGGGCGCCCTGCGGTTCCATGCAGGTGTCGCCGGGGATGGCCCGCAGCGCCTGGACGGCCGCATCGCGCTGTTCGAGCAGCCGGCCGCCGGGCAGGATCAGGTCCTTGATGCTCTGCCGGCCGCCGAGTGCGGTCTGGATCGCGTGCTGAGCCGGCACGTTCGCGCACAGCCGCATGTTGGCCAGGATCGTCAAACCCTCCAGGTAGCTGGCCGCGTGCCGCTTGGGCCCGGCCGCCATCAACCAGCCGGAACGGAAGCCAGCCAACCGGTATGCCTTGGAAAGCCCATTGAAAGTAAGGGTAAACAGGTCCGGCGCGATCACCGAGAACGGCGTGTGCAGGGCGTCGTCGTACAGGATCTTGTCGTAGATCTCATCCGCCATCACCACCAGGTCGTGCTGGCGGGCCAGCTCGGCGATGCCCTGCAGGATCCCGTCCGGGTACACCGCGCCGGTCGGGTTGTTCGGATTGATCACCACGATCGCCTTGGTGCGCCCGGTGATCTTGGACTTCAGGTCGTCCAGGTCCGGCAACCAGCCGGCGGACTCGTCACACAGGTAGTGCACCGGGCGGCCACCGGCCAGCGAGGTTGCCGCAGTCCACAGCGGGTAGTCCGGCGCCGGCAGCAGCACCTCGTCACCGTCGTTGAGCATCGCCTGCAGCGCCATCACGATCAGCTCGCTGACGCCGTTACCGAGCCACACATCATCGACGGTGGCGGTCTCGTCCAGGCCACGGCTCTGGTAGTGCTGGATGATCGCCGTGCGGGCCGACAGCAGTCCCTGCGAGTCCGAGTAGCCCTGAGCGTCGGACAGGTTGCGGGTCACGTCGACCAGGATCTCGTCCGGCGCGCTGAACCCGAAGGGTGCTGGGTTGCCGATGTTCAGCTTGAGGATCCGGTGGCCCTGAGCCTCGAGCAGCTTGGCAGCATCGAGCACCGGTCCCCGGATGTCGTAACAGACCGCGGCGAGTTTGGAAGACTGGGTGAGCTGCACCGGCTAAGGCTGTCACATCCCCGGTCCGTTGCGCACCCCCGATTCCGGCACGCTCCGCGTCGATGCCGTTTGCCCGCGGTGGTAGACAACTAGGCATGGAATTCACCGAGGTCGTCCGGGCCCGCCGGATGGTGCGCAACTACGATTCGAGCCGCCCCGTCGAACGGGAAACGATCGACGCGCTGCTCGGCCTGGCGATCCGGGCGCCGTCCGCCGGCTTCAGCCAAGGCTGGCACTTTCTCGTTCTGGACACGGCAGAAAATCGATCGGAGTTCTGGCGACTGACCACCGACGACGGTGAACCTGACTCCTGGCTACGGGGCATGCAGTCGGCGCCGGTGCTGATCCTGTCGCTGTCGGACAAGGACGCCTACCTCGATCGGTACGCCGCCGAGGACAAGGGCTGGACGGACCGGGACGAGGCGCACTGGCCGGTCCCCTACTGGGATATCGACACCGGGATGGCCAGCCTGCTGATCATGCTCGGCGCGGTGGATCGCGGCCTGGCCAGCTGCTTCTTCGGCGTACCGCCCGAGCATCAGCAGGCGGTCAAGCAAGCCTTCGCGGTACCGGCCCGGATGTCTATCGTCGGGGTCACCAGCCTCGGTTACGGTGCCGCCGACCGCAAATCGGCCTCCCTCAAGCGGGGCCGGCGCGGGTTGGACCAGGTGCTGTCCTACGGCCGGTTCTCCGGCACGGACGGTTAGCTCGGACGGCTCAGGCATCCGGCCGTCAAGCCCGGAGCAGCCGGCGGCTAGTTGCTGGCCGGCTTGCGGACGGTGGCCAGCTTCGGCGCGATCACCGCAACGATCCGCTCCAGGTCATCGATCGAACCGAACTCGATGGTGACCTTGCCCTTGCGCCGTCCCAGCTCGACCCGTACCCGGGTATCGAGGGTGTCCGACAACTTCTCGGCAAGCTCCCCGAGCGCCGGCGCCGAGATCTTCGGGACCGCCTTGCGCGGCGTGACCTTGCGGCCGTTCCCGGCACCGGTGCCGGCCAGCGCCACCAGCTCCTCGGTTGCCCGCACCGACAGCCCCTCGGCGACGATCCGGCCGGCGAATTCGTCCTGCTGATCGCGATCGGACAGCCCCAGCAGCGCTCGCGCGTGCCCGGCGGACAGCACACCGGCCGCCACCCGGCGCTGCACCGCGACCGGCAGGTTCATCAGCCGGATGGTGTTGCTGACCTGCGAGCGGCTACGACCTATCCGGCTGGCCAGCTCCTCGTGGGTGGCACCGAACTCCTCCAGCAACTGCTGGTAGGCGGCTGCCTCTTCCAACGGATTCAGCTGAGCGCGGTGGATGTTCTCCAGCAGTGCGTCCCGCAGCATCGCGTCGTCCGCGGTGTCCCGGACGATCGCCGGGATCTTTTCCAGGCCAGCCAGGATCGAGGCACGCAACCGTCGCTCACCCATGACCAGTTCGTAGCCGTCGCCCTGGGCCCGGACCACGATCGGCTGCAGCACGCCGAACTCCTTGATGGAGTAGGCGAGCTCAGCTAGGGCGTCCTCGTCGAAAACCTGTCGCGGCTGCTTCGGGTTGGTGGTGATCTGGTCGGGACGGACCTCGCGCAGCGTCGCACCCGGCACTGGAGACGGGTCGAAATAGAAATCTGTCGCCGACGAGGCCGCGATGGCGGCTACCGAAGGCACTCGATTGACGACCTTGATACCGCCACCTGAGGTATTGGCTGCCGGGGCCGACCCTTTCTTAGCAGACCCGCTATCGCGACTTTCCTCCTCAGTTGACATAACCGACCGGTCGCTCTCAGCGGCGGGCGGTGCGGTCGGGATGAGAGCGCCAAGGCCGCGTCCGAGACCGCCGCGGCGAGGTGTCTTGTTCACTGCTGGGTCTCCTGGTGGCTGCGTCCGTCCGAATCATTGATCGCCGCGCCGCGTTCTGCGAGCTCGCGCGCCGCATCAAGATAGCTCACCGCGCCACGCGATCCGGGGTCGTAGGTGATCACCGTCTGGCCATAGCCGGGCGCCTCAGAAACCCGAACGTTGCGCGGGATGACCGACCGGATCACCTTGTCACCGAAGTGCTGTCGAACCTCGTCCGCCACCTGATCGGCAAGCCGGGTCCGGCTGTCGTACATGGTGAGCAGCACCGCGGTCACTTCAAGGGTCTCGTTGAGCTGACTCTTCACCAACTCCACCGTGTTCAGCAGTTGGGCCAGACCCTCCAGCGCGTAGTACTCGCACTGGATCGGAATCAAGATCTCTTTCGCGCCGACCAGCGCGTTCAGGGTCAGCAGCCCCAGCGTCGGCGGGCAGTCGATCAGGACGTAGTCGACGTCCTCGGTGTACTCCTCGATCGCCCGTCGTAGCCGGTGCTCGCGCGCGACCTGCGAGGCGAGCTCGATATCAGCACCCGCCAGGTCGATGGTGGCCGGTACGCAGCGCAGCGACGGGGCAACCTCGACCGGGACGGCGACCTCGTCCAGGCTGGAACTGCCGAGCAGGACGTCATACACCGACGGGGTGCCGACCGCGTGATCCACCGCCAGCGCGGTGCTCGCGTTGCCCTGTGGATCCAAATCGATCAGCAGGACGTTCAGGCCATGCTGGGCCAGTGCGACCGCGAGGTTGACCGCCGAGGTGGTCTTGCCGACGCCACCCTTCTGGTTGGCGATCGTGATTACCCGGCGACGGGCCGGCTTCGGCCACGCTTCCTGACGCACGTTACGTACCTGCACCGCGTGCATAGCTTCGCGGGCGATGGGGGTATCGAAGGATGTTTCACGTGAAACAGTGCCGCCGACCTCGGCCGACAGGTCGGCCTGCAACGCATCGTAGACATCCGAGCCGGGTCGTGTTTCACGTGAAACAGTGCTGTGTACTTCGTCCGGCATACCGGAGGTCCCCTCATGCTTCGTGGATCTACCTTCGCTGATCTTGCCGGTCTACTACGACTACCGGCGAGTCAGGTGGATCACTCTGGTAGCTGGATCGACGAGTCCGACACCGCACTCGACAACCCCGTGCACTTCAGCCTTGTTGCGACGAAGGAACAACTCGTGCTCGGCGAGCTCCTCCTCGGCCGAGTTGCCCTTCAATGCCAACAGACTGCCACCTCTGCTCAGCAACGGGAAACTCCACCGGACCAACTTGTCCAACGGGGCCACCGCACGGGCCGTGACGATCTCCGCTGAACCAGCCGCACGCACTACCGCTCGGTCCTCGGCACGTCCTCGGATCACCCGGACCCGGTCGGCGAGTCCCAGATCGGCCACCGCCTCGGTGAGAAAATCGGTCCGTCGCAGCATCGACTCGACCAGGTCGATCCGCAGATCCGGCCGGACACAGGCAATCGCGAGACCCGGCAAGCCAGCGCCAGAACCGATGTCCACCACCCGGACAGACGGCGGCAGCAGCTCGGCCAGCGCGAGGCAGTTGAGCAGATGGCGATCCCAGAGGCGGGGCACCTCGCGCGGTCCGATCAGCCCACGCACCGTGCCCGGTCCGGCGAGCCAGCCTGCGTACCTGACCAGCACCGGCACGCTGCTGGCGAAACGCTCCGTTACGACAGCAGGCGGAGCCGGGGCTACCGGCTCCGCCTGCTGGGCTGCTACGGGTGACTCTTCCGAACTATCGCTCACTGAGCGGGCAGGACGACGACACGCCGGTTCGGCTCCTCGCCCTCGGACTCGCTGATCACGCCGTCGGTGGCCGAGATGACATCGTGCACCACCTTGCGTTCGAACGGGTTCATCGCATTCAACCGGGTGGACTCGCCCGAGCTGAGCACCGTGGCCGCGGTCTGCTGGGCGAGCACGGTCAGCTCGTCCCGACGAGCCTTGCGGTGACCGGAGACGTCGAGCATCAGCCGGCTACGGACGCCGGTCTGCTGCTGCACCGCGAGCCGGGTCAGCTCCTGCAACGCGTCGAGGGTCGCACCGGCCTGGCCGATCAGCGGCTGCAGGTCCGAACCGACGATGGCTACCATCGCGCGGCCGTTCTCCACGTCCAGGTCGATGTCGCCGTCGTAGTCAACGATGTCCAGCAGCCGTTCGAGGTAGTCGGCGGCGATGTCGCCTTCCTGGACGAGCAGCTCGGCACCGGTGGCGCCACGCTCCTCGACGTCGGCGGGGGCGGTCTCAAGGTCCGTCGATGCGGTCTCGGTCATGGATCTTCCTTCTCTATGCACGCAGTACTGAGTGGCTGCGGGGATCAGGGGATAGCGGCGAGCTCTAGGGCTAGCGGCGCTTCTTGCTCGGCGAACGCTTGTTGCCAGGACGGTTGCCGTTCGGCCTCGGCGGGCGGTTGGCAGACCCTCCACCAGGCGGCGTACCCGCGGTGGAGGAGTCACCCGGTGGGACGGCGGCCCGGCCGTTCTTGTTCGTGGCGTCAGTGGAATTCCCGTTCACGGACGCACCGTTCGCGCCATTGCTGGAGCCGGCGGCGCCGTCAGCAGGCGTACTGCCGTTGGTAGGCGTGCCGCCGGTCGGACTGACACCCGGCCGGCTGCCCTTCGGGCTGATCGGCTTCTGGCCGACTCTGGGAGCCAGCGTCTTGCCAGGCCCGGTCTCGGCCGCGGCGGCGCCCACCGTCACACCGACCGGGGTGTGCGGGTGGAACTTGAAGATGTAGAACTGCTGGAACATCGTCCAGAGGTTGCTGGTGAACCAGTACAGCAGCACCCCGAGCGGGAAGATGAAGCCGGAGAACAGCACCGAGATCGGGATGCCGACCAGCATCAGCTTCTGGATCATGGCCGCTTGGCCTTCGGGCTGGGTGGTCTGGTTCGCCATCACCGCGCGCTGGGTGATCAGGGTGGCCGCGGCACTCACCAGCACCAACACCAGGGTGACCGAACGGGTGGTCGCGACCTGGCCGCCGAGGGCCAGGATCTTGGTCGACGTCTCGTGCAGCGACGCCGCCAGCGGAGCACCGAACAGCTTGGCCTTGGCCGCGTCCAGGGTCTGGGTGGAGGTGAAGCCGTACAGGGACAGCTTGTGCTGCGGGTAGGTCGGTGAGACCGCCGCCGACATGTGCTTGAGCACGTGGAACAGCGAGATGAAGATCGGGATCTGTAGGAACATCGGCAGGCAGCCGGAGATGGGGTTGAACCCCTCGGCCTGCTGCATCGCCATCATCTCGCGCTGCAGGGTGGCCTTGTCGCCCTTGTGCTTCTCCTGCAGCTTCTTGATCTTGGGCTGCATCTCTTGCATGCGGCGCTGGTAGTGCACCTGCTTGACGAAGAACCGGAACAGCAGCAACCGGGCGGTGACCACCAGCATGATGATCGACAGCGCCCAGGTCAGACCGCCCTTGGGGTCCATCCCGAGAAAGGTGAACAGCTGATACCAGCGCAGCAGCACCCACGAGACGGCGGTATAGAGAAAGTCCAGCATCAACCAGCCTGTTCTACGAGGTTCATCTCATCCGACGAATCGGGCCGGCAAACGGTTCCGCCGGGTCGAGACTGTGAAACCGTGCGTGCCGGGTGGGGTGGCACCGGGTCGAAGCCACCGCGATGGAACGGATGGCAGCGGGCGATTCGGCGAACGGCCAGCAGGACTCCGCGAGCCAGGCCGTACTCGGTGATCGCTTCGAGGCAGTAGTTGCTGCAGCTCGGGTCGTAGCGGCAGGACGGCGGCCGACGAGAACTCCAGCCAGCCTGGTAGACCCGCACCAGGGTGATTCCCACTCGGGCCGCTCGGCCGAGGTCTGCACTCATCGCCGACGGCTCGCCGTCAACCGACGCAGCGCGGCGTCGAGATCGGCGCCGAGCTGACTGGACGGCGCGGTCGCGGTATCCGGCAACGCACGCACCACCATTCGAGAACCGGCCGGTAGCCGATCCAGATTCAGGGCCAGCTGAGCTCGCAGCCGGCGTGACACCTGGTGCCGGACCACGCTGCCACCAACCGTCCGGCCGACGATCAGGCCGATCTGCGCTGGCTGATCCGTCTGATCAGACATCGTCCGGAGTTTGTCGCGTCCAGCCGGCGAATCCTCGGCAGGCAGCAGGTACGCCACCACGCTGCCACAGCGTGCCCGACGACCCCGGCGGGTCACCGCGCTGAAGTCAGTGGAAGATCGCAGCCGGTGAGCGGCGGGCAGCATGAAAGCTGGTCGGCTCAGGCCGACAGTTCGGTGCGGCCCTTGCGACGGCGGGCCTGCAGGATGGCGCGGCCGGCGCGAGTGCGCATCCGAAGCCGGAATCCGTGGGTCTTCGCCCGACGGCGGTTGTTCGGTTGGAAAGTCCGCTTGCTCACGGTCTCGCTCCATCACAATCAGGCGCCGGACGGGCCCGCGGGCACGCTCGACTGGGTTGGACAACGCAGTGAACCGGCAGGCTCATCCGTTGGTTGAACAGCACAGGCAGTGCAACCCACGATGCGGGCGGCACAGAGACCTCAACGGTACGGATCGACCCCCACCGAGGTCAAACCGACCTCACCCCACCGGACAGCAGTCGGCACTCCCTCCGGAGAGCCAGCTGGGCCCGGCCTGAGTCTCCGGTTGCCGAGTCGGGGCGAATCCGCGACCATATGGCCAGTCCGTCAGTACCGGGTCTCGACACGCCGTGACAGAGCGTCGAAAACCGGATCCGGCTCGTTCGGGCATTGTGAGTTCCGGTTACACGCTGTTAGGTTGTCGGCCGATAAGAAAAACCGCTGCGTACCCGTCAGAGGCGCCCCCGACCCCTGCGTCGGTAGCCGTGCCGTCCCTCCACATGCTGTGGATATAGGTGTGGATTACTGTCGGGTTCGGGTTGCTCCTGTGCCGACGTCCGCCCGGTCGCTCAGGACACCATGCGGTTACCGGGGGGCATGATCGAACGAGGGAGTGGACACCACGTGGCGGACGAACTCGCGGATCTCGCGGACGTCTGGAATCGCGCGATAAACCAGTTGGACGATCCCTCGGTACGACCTCACCAGCGGGCCTGGCTGAGCTTGACCCGGCCCATCGGGTTGCTCGAGGACACCGCCCTGCTTGCCGCGCCGAACACCTACGCCAAGGACTACCTCGAGAACAACCTGCGGCCGCTGATCACCGCGGCGCTCAGCGAGGCCCTCGGTCGTGACATCAACGTCGCGGTGACGATCCAGCCGATGGAACCCGGCGACCGCTCGTCGGCAGTGGCCAGCTCGGTGGCGGTCCCCGAACCCGAGGCCGACTACGACGACGGTGAGGTCGACACCTACGACCGGTTCTCCGATCGCCTGGACGATGCGCCGGCCGGGATCGGGATGTATGACTCCGGCAACTTCCACGAGAGTTCCCGGATGGGGCGGGTCGACCACGAGGCCAGACTCAATCCGAAGTACACCTTCGACACCTTCGTCCCGGGTTCGTCCAACCGGTTCGCGCACGCCGCCGCGGTTGCGGTCGCCGAGGCGCCGGCCAAGGCCTACAACCCGCTGTTCATCTACGGCGACTCCGGCTTGGGCAAGACCCACCTGCTGCACGCCATCGGTACCTACGGCCGCCGGCTCGAACCGAGCATGCGGGTTCGCTACGTCTCGAGCGAAGAGTTCACCAACGACTTCATCAACTCGGTCCGGGTCAACGACGTCCAGTCCTTCCAGCGCCGCTACCGCGACGTCGACCTGCTGCTGATCGACGACATCCAGTTCCTCGAGCGCGCCGAGCAGACCCAGGAAGCCTTCTTCCACACCTTCAACACCCTGCAGTTGGCCAACAAGCAGATCGTGATCTCGTGTGACCGCAAGCCCGAGCAGCTGTCCGGTCTGCAGAACCGGCTGGTGACCAGGTTCAAGTCCGGCCTGATCACCGACGTGCAAGCGCCGGACCTGGAGCTGCGGATCGCGATCCTGCGCAAGAAGGCCGCCAAGGACGGGATGACGCTGCAGCCGGGCGTGATGGAGTTCATCGCCTCCAAGATCCAGAGCAACATCCGTGAGCTCGAGGGCGCGCTGATCCGGGTGGTCGCGTTCGGCAGCCTGAACAAGCAGGAGATCGACCTCAAGCTCGCCGAGATCGTGCTGAAGGACCTGGTATCTGAGTCCGATCGTCCGGACATCACCGCCTCGACCATCATGGCGGTCACCTCGGAGTACTTCGGGGTCTCGCTGGACGATCTGACCGGCGGCTCCCGGACCCGGGTGCTGGTGCAGGCCCGCCAGATCGCGATGTACCTGTGCCGCGAACTCACCGAGCTGTCGCTGCCCAAGATCGGTCAGACCTTCGGCGGCCGCGACCACACCACGGTGATGCATGCCGAGCGCAAGATTCGCGGCCTGATGATCGAACGCCGCAACGTCTACAACCAGATCACCGAGCTGACCAGCCGGATCCGTAGCCGTGCCCGATCCTGACCACTCGCCGGCCGTCCCCTCCCCCTCGGGTTGCTTCCACAGTGTGGGTAGCGATGTGGACAAAGTAGCGATGCCGTGTGGACGACAATTTGTAGTTACCTGCCGTCCACCTCACGGTCGCCGGCACGCCCAGCTTGTCAGCCGGTCACCCACAGGCCGGCAGCCCGCTGACCAGGGAAAACAGCGGCTATCCACAGCATCCACAGCCCTTATGACGACGATGACTGTTCTCCATAATTGAATGACAAGAACTAAGAACAAGGTGCTGGGGATTGTGGGTTGGCAGGTCGGCCGCAGGCAGGTCAGCTAGCTCGATCCGTCACCCCGAAGCAGCGCCAGGTTCGAGCTACCACCAAGATGTGATGCACGTCCGCACGCTTTCGACGAAAAGCCTCTGGGCCCTCCTCGGGTCGAGAACGATGACAGTGGAGGGTCCATGAAGTTCCGCATCGAGCGCGACGCTCTCGCCGAGGCGGTGGCGTGGTCGGCCCGCAGCCTGCCGGCCCGGCCGGCCGCTCCGGTCCTTGCCGGGTTGCTGCTCGAAGTGGCCGAGGACCAGCTCTCGATCTCGGGCTTCGACTACGAGGTCTCGACCCAGGCCCAGCTCGAGGTGAACGGCGGCGCCGCCGGTCGCGCGCTGGTGTCCGGCCGGCTGCTCGCCGACATCACCAAGGCGCTGCCCGCCCACCCGGTGGAGTTCAGCTCGGACGGTTCGCGGGTGACCATCAGCTGCGGAAGTTCGCGTTTCACGCTGCCGACGATGCCGGACGAGGACTACCCGCGATTGCCGGAGCTGCCCAGCACCGCCGGCACCGTGTCGAGCTCGGTGTTCGCTCGTGCGGTGTCCCAGGTCGCGATCGCGGCCGGCCGGGACGACACGCTGCCGATGCTGACCGGGGTAAGGCTCGAGATCGACGGTGATCGGCTGACCCTGGCCGCGACCGACCGGTACCGGTTGGCGATCCGCGAGCTGACCTGGAACCCGGCCAACGCCGCGAGTGCCGACGTCCAGGTGCTGGTGCCGGCTCGGACGCTCAACGAGGCCGCCAAGAGCCTGACCGGCGAGGCCGAACTGACCATCTCGCTGTCGAATTCCGGTAGCGGTGAAGGCATCATCGGCTTCTCCGGGACCGGCCGCCGGACCACCACCCGGTTGCTGGACGCGCAGTTCCCGCCGTACCGGACGCTGCTGCCGGCCGACTTCTCGGTGACCGCCGAGGTTCCGGTCGCCACGTTGACCGAGGCGGTCAAGCGGGTGGCCCTGGTCGCTGAGCGCGGCAACCCGGTCCGGCTGCAGTTCGCCGATGGTGGGCTGACGCTGACCGCCGGCGGGGACGACGAAGGCCGGGCCGAGGAGAACCTCGAGGCGGATTTCGAAGGCGACGAGATCATCACGGCGTTCAACCCGAGCTTCCTGCTCGAAGGCCTCGGTGCCATCGAGGAGCCGATCGCCCGGCTGCTGTTCACCACCTCGACCAAGCCTGCGGTGATCCGGCCGGCCGGCGGATCCTCGGACTACACCTACCTGATCATGCCGGTTCGGCTGCCTGGCTGATCAGGCCAGCCACCGACGGACAGGCTGCTGACAGCGCCGCCGATTCGCCAGGACTACGGTAGAAAACGATTGCACCGGCGCCGATCCCCATCGGCACACGCGAGAGACGAAGGCGGAGGGCTGGCATGGAAATCGGTCTCATCGGACTGGGCAAGATGGGCGGCAACATGGCCCAACGAATCCGCAACGCTGGTCATACCGTCGTCGGCTATGACCAGTCGGCGTCCTCGGCTCGCGATGTCGCGTCGCTGGCCGAACTGGTCGACAAGCTGTCCGCTCCCCGCGCGGTCTGGATCATGGTGCCGGCCGGTGGCCCGACCGACGACACCGTCAACGCGCTTGCTGACCTGCTCGCCGAGGGTGACCTGATCATCGACGGCGGCAACTCCAAGTACACCGACGATGCCCGGCATGCCGAGCAGCTGTCCGGCAAGGGAATCGGCTTCGTCGATGCCGGGGTTTCCGGTGGCGTCTGGGGCCTGAAGAACGGCTATGCGCTGATGGTCGGCGGTGCGCCCGAGGACGTCGCCAAGGTGCAGCCGATCTTCGATGCCCTGAAACCAGAAGGGGATTCCGGCTTCGTACATGCCGGTGCGACGGTCGGCGCGGGGCACTTCGCGAAGATGGTGCACAACGGCATCGAGTACGGCATCATGCAGGCCTACGCCGAGGGCTACGAGCTGATGGCGGCCTCGCCGCTGCTGGACAACGTCACCGAGACCTTCAAATCCTGGCAGCAGGGCACCGTCATCCGATCCTGGTTGCTGGACCTGGCCGTCCTGGCGCTGGAGGCGGACCCGGGACTGAGCAAGCTCAAGGGCTACGCGGCCGATTCCGGCGAGGGCCGCTGGACGGTCGAGGCTGCCATCGACAACGCCGTCCCGATGCCGGTGATCACCGCTGCGCTGTTCGCCCGGTTCGCATCGCGGCAGGACGACTCGCCGGCCATGAAGATGGTCTCGGCGCTGCGTAACCAGTTCGGCGGCCACGCGGTCGAATCGGCCGGCACGGTCTCGGCCTCGGACGCGATCTCGCCCGGTTCGCCGTCCGGATCCTGATCAGCTCGCCGCCCTCGCGCTGATGTACGTCGCGCACCTCAGCGTTGCCGACTTTCGCAGCTGGCCACACGCCGACGTGGCCTTCGAACCGGGCGCCAGCGTGCTGGTCGGCGCGAACGGCCAGGGAAAGACCAACCTGCTCGAAGCCATCGGCTATCTGGCGACCCTGTCCAGTCACCGGGTCGCCGCGGACGCCCCGCTGGTCCGGGCCGGCGCCGAGCGCGCGATCGTGCAGGCCGCGGTGGTCTCGGCCGGTCGACAGCTGGTGCTCGAGGTCGAGATCACGCCGGGCCGAGCGAACAAGGCCAAGCTGAACCGCTCCCCGGTGCCCCGGCCGCGCGACATCCTCGGTGGTCTGCGGACGGTGCTGTTCGCACCCGAGGACCTGGCCGTCGTGCGTGGTGATCCGTCCGAGCGTCGGCGCTTTCTCGATGACGTGCTGGTGCAGCGAAGTCCCAGGCTGGCCGGCGTTCGCGCGGACTATGACCGGGTGCTCAAGCAGCGGGCCGCCTTGCTGAAGACGGCTGGCGCCGCCCGGCGAGCCGGTGGCAGCGGTGACCTGCGAACGCTCGACGTCTGGGACGGGCACCTGGCCGAGCATGGCGCTCAACTGCTGGCTGCTCGGCTGGAGCTGGTCGCCGCGCTGAGCCCGTATGCCGAGCAGGCCTATGCCCAACTCGCGCCGGCCAGCGGCACGATGACGCTGAGTTATGTCAGCTCGATCGCCGGATCGATGGATAATGACACCGGTGTGATTCCCGAGATCTCGGTGCTCACAGCGGCCCTTTTGGCGGAATTGGCGAGGGTTCGGCCGCAAGAGATCGAACGCGGTGTGACCCTGGTCGGTCCACATCGCGACGATCTGGAGCTGCGGCTCAACGAGCTGCCACTGCGTGGCTATGCCAGTCATGGTGAGGGCTGGTCGGCTGCCCTGGCGCTGCGCCTTGCCTGTTATGACCTGCTGTCGGCCGACGGCGCGGAACCGGTGCTGATCCTGGACGACGTGTTCGCCGAACTCGACACCACTCGCCGTGATCAGCTCAGCCGCATCGCCAGCAAGGCGGAGCAGGTGCTGATCTCGTCCGCCGTGGTGTCAGACGTACCTGAAACTCTGAGCGGTGCTCGTTACGACGTGATGGATGGCGAGGTGCGCCGTGTCCGGTGATCGACCCGAAAATCGCCGCGTCGACTCCGAAAACGCCCAGGAATCGGTTAATTATCCACAAGATATCCACCGGCAAGATGCCCGATTTAGCGGGGATACGGGTAGTCAATCCCCAGAAAACAGCGACTTATCCACAGTGGACGACGCCGAGCTGTCCACAGTGGACGCTCGACAGGATCTGGCCAGTAACGCGCTTCGGTCGGCTCGCTCGATAGCCGCCGGCCGTGGTGGTGGAAAGTCGGCTCGGCTGCGCCGCCGGCGGCGAGGATCAGGCGACGGCGGGTACAGCGGGGCCCGGCCGGACGGTCGGGATCCGGCGCCGCTGGGCAAGATCCTCGGCCAGTCGATCCAGGAACTGGGCTGGACCGCGCCGCTGGCCGAGGGCAGGTTGTTCGGTCAGTGGGCGAGCGTGGTCGGTGCTGACATCGCGGCCCGCTGCCAACCGATGAGCCTGGTCGACGGTGAGCTCAAGATCTCGGCCGAATCGACCGCCTGGGCAACCCAGCTCCGGTTGATGACACCACAGCTGCTGGCCAGGATCGGACGCGAGCTACCGGCCGGCACCGTCGCGAAGCTGGTCATCACCGGCCCATCCGCGCCCTCGTGGAAGCGCGGGCCCTGGTCGATGCGTGGTGGCCGCGGCGTCCGCGACACCTATGGCTGAGCAGGTGACGGCCAGGTCTCTGAGTACGGCAAAGGCGGTTTCGTCAAGCGGCCGCTCGTATCCCGATTCACGACCCGACCAAAAATCGCTCTGCGGCGCGCTCAGCGGTGCTGCAGCCGCGTTCTGTCCCAGCTACCCAGTAGACTGAAAGCCGTTCACCCGGGTGGTGGGCTGGTGACGGCTTTTCCCAGATGAAGGAGCACCGAGTGGCGGCTAAGGCTGCGTCTGAATACGGAGCGGATTCGATCCAGGTCCTCGAGGGTCTCGAGGCCGTGCGGAAACGCCCCGGTATGTACATCGGCTCCACTGGCGAACGAGGCCTGCACCACCTGGTGCAAGAGGTCGTGGACAACTCCGTCGACGAGGCACTGGCCGGCTTCTGCGACCGGATCGAGGTCACGCTGCTCGAAGGTGGCGGCGTCCGGGTCGTCGACAACGGCCGCGGCATGCCGGTCGGCATGAACACCGCGCAGAAGAAGCCGGCCGTCGAGGTGATCCTGACGGTCCTGCACGCCGGCGGAAAGTTCAACAGCGACTCCTACGCGGTGTCCGGCGGCTTGCACGGTGTCGGCATCTCGGTGGTCAACGCACTGTCGACCCGGCTCGAGGTCGAGATCAAGCGCGAGGGCTTCGTCTGGCGCCAGCCGTACGTCGATCAGAAGCCGGCGGCCCCGCTGGCCAAGGGCGAGCCGAGTCGCGAGACCGGTACCACCGTCACCTTCTGGCCGGACGCGTCGATCTTCGAGTCGATCGAGTTCTCCTTCGAGACCATCATCCGGCGTCTGCAAGAGATGGCATTCCTGAACAAGGGCTTGACCATCATCGTGTCCGACGAGCGCGGTGGTGACCACCTCGCACGCCAGGTCGACTACCACTACGCCGGCGGTATCGCGGACTTCGTCAAGCACCTCAACTCGACCAAGTCACCGATCCACAACTCGGTCGTCTACTTCGAGGCCGAGGACAAGGCGCAGCGGATATCGGCCGAGATCGCCCTGCAGTGGAATGAGTCCTACGGCGAGTCGGTCTACACCTTTGCCAACACCATCAACACCCACGAGGGCGGCACGCACGAGGAAGGCTTCCGGTCGGCGCTGACCACGGTCGTGAACAAGTGGGCGACCGAGAAGAAGATCTTCAAGCCGACCGAGGACAAGCTCACCGGCGACGACATCCGCGAGGGCCTGGCCGCGATCATCTCGATCAAGATGGCCGAACCGCAGTTCGAGGGCCAGACCAAGACCAAGCTCGGTAACTCCGAGGCCAAGTCGTTCATCCAGAAGGTCTGCAACGAGTGGCTGGCGGACTGGTTCGAGCGCAACCCCACCGAGGGTCGGATCATCGTCAACAAGGCCGCCTCGGCGGCCCGGGCACGCAAGGCGGCGCAGCAGGCCCGCAAGCTCGCTCGCAAGAATGCCCTGGACACCATGGGCCTGCCGGGCAAGCTCGCCGACTGCCGCTCGACCGATCCGGAGAAGAGCGAGATCTACATCGTCGAGGGTGACTCGGCCGGTGGCTCGGCCAAGTCGGGCCGCGACTCCATGTACCAGGCGATCCTGCCGATCCGCGGAAAGATCATCAACGTCGAGAAGGCCCGGATCGATCGGGTGCTGAAGAACACCGAGGTCCAGTCGCTGATCACCGCGCTGGGCACCGGTATTCACGACGAGTTCGACCTGACCAAGCTGCGGTATCACAAGATCGTGCTGATGGCCGATGCCGACGTCGACGGCCAGCACATCACCACCCTGCTGCTCACGCTGCTGTTCCGGTTCATGCGTCCGTTGATCGAGAACGGCCGGGTGTTCCTGTCCCAGCCGCCGCTGTACAAGGTCAAGTGGTCCAAGGGCGAGCCGGACTTCGCCTACTCCGACCGCGAGCGGGACGGGCTGATCGCCCAGGGCGAGGCGGCCGGTCGTCGGCGCGCGGCCGGCGATTCGATCCAGCGGTACAAGGGTCTGGGCGAGATGAACGCCACCGAACTGTGGGAGACCACGATGGACCCGGCCACCCGGGTGCTGCTGCGGGTGACCTTGGACGATGCCGCAACCGCGGACTCGATCTTCTCCACCCTGATGGGCGACGACGTCGAGGCCCGCCGGACGTTCATCGTCAACAATGCCAAGGACGTCCGGTTCCTCGACATCTGAGCAAAGCTAGTTTCTCTCATGCTTTCAAGGCGAAACTCAGCTATTTCGAGGCCAGCCCGAAGCTATCTTCAACCTGCGCGAGCACCTGAGAAAGGCCACTTGTGACCGAGACCCCGCCGCCCCCGCCGATCACCGACCGGATCGAGCCGGTCGACATCCAGCAGGAGATGCAGCGCAGCTTCCTCGACTATGCGATGAGCGTCATCGTGGCCCGGGCGCTGCCGGATGTGCGGGACGGGCTGAAGCCGGTACACCGGCGGGTGCTCTATGCGATGTACGACGGTGGCTACCGGCCCGACCGTGGGCACGTGAAGTGTTCGCGGGTCGTCGGCGACGTGATGGGCAACTATCACCCGCACGGTGACACCTCGATCTATGACACCCTCGTCCGGCTGTCCCAGCCGTGGTCGATGCGCGCGCCGCTGATCGACGGTCAGGGCAACTTCGGCTCGCCCGGCAACGACCCGGCCGCCGCGATGCGTTACTGCGTGGTCGGCGACACCGGAATCCGCACTGCTGACGGTGACATCCCGATCGCCGAGTTAGTGCCGGACGCGCGGTCGAACAGCACCACCGAGGTCGACCTCAAGGTGATCGGCCGGCACGGGGTGCAGGTCACGGTCACCGCTTTCCACCACTCCGGCGAGCACCCGGTGGTCACGGTCCGGGCCGGCGATCGTTCGGTCACCGCGACCACCAACCACCCGTTGCTGGCGATCGGCCGGGTGCACGGCGTCCCGACCCTGATCTGGAAGCTGGCCGGCGAGCTCGACGTCAACGACGTCCTGGTGATCCGGGATTCGGAAGGCTCACACGCCAGTTGGGCCTCGGCGCTGCCGTTGCTGCCCGATGTCACCGCCGCGTACCTGTCCGACAGGGCCCGGCAGCTGCCCGATGACGGTGGCGACCCCCGGGAGTTCTCGCTGCGCCGGGTCAGCGCCGTCGAGTCGGCCGGCGTCCAGGCCGTCTACTCGCTGCGCGTCGACTCGGCCGACCATGCCTTCATCACCAACGGCTTCGTCTCGCACAACACCGAGGCGCGGCTGTCCCCACTGGCGATGGAAATGCTGCGTGACATCGACGAGGAGACCGTCGATTTCAAGCCGAACTACGACGGCCGCTCGCAGGAACCGGTGGTGCTGCCGTCCCGGATTCCGAACCTGCTGGTCAACGGCGGTGGTGGGATCGCGGTCGGGATGGCGACGAACCTGCCGCCGCACAACCTGCGCGAGGTCTCGGCCGGGGTGACCTGGTCCCTCGATCACCCGGACGCCACCGCCGACGAGCTGCTCGAGAAGCTGATGGAGTTCATCCCCGGCCCGGACTTCCCGACGAAGGCGCTGATCGTCGGCCGGGATGGTATCTCTGACGCCTACCGGACCGGCCGTGGCTCGATCCGGATGCGAGCGGTGGTGACGGTCGAGGAGGACAGCCGGGGTCGGACGATCCTGGTGGTCACCGAGCTGCCGTACCAGGTCAACCCCGACAACCTGGTCGAGACCATCGCCGGCCTGGCCCGGGACGGCAAGGTCGGCGGCATCGCCGACATCAATGACGAGTCCTCCGACCGGATCGGCATGCGGATCGTGGTCACGCTCAAGCGCGACGCGGTCGCCAAGGTGGTGCTGAACAACCTCTACAAGCACACCCAGCTGCAGACCACCTTCGGCGTCACGATGCTGTCGATCGTGGACGGGGTACCCCGCACGTTGCGGCTCGACCAGATGGTCAGCTACTACGTCACGCACCAGATCGAGGTCATCGTCCGGCGTACCCAGTACCGGCTCCGCAAGGCCGAGGAACGCGCGCATATCTTGCGGGCCTACCTCAAGGCCCTCGACGCGCTGGATGCGGTGATCGCCCTGATCCGCAGCTCGCCGTCGGCGGAGGCGGCCCGAACCGGGTTGATGGAACTGCTCACGATCGATGAGATTCAGGCTGTGGCGATCCTGGACCTGCAGCTGCGCCGGCTGGCCGCCCTGGAACGCCTGCGGATCCAGGAAGAAGCCAACGAGATCGAAGCCAAGATCGCTGACTTCGAGGACATCCTGGCCAAGCCGGGCCGGCAGCGCACGATCATCCGGGACGAGCTGAACGAGATCGTCGACAAGTACGGCGATGCTCGACGGACCCGGCTGGTTCCCTACGACGGCGACATGTCGATGGAAGACCTGATCGCCGCCGAGGACGTGGTCGTCACGATCACCCGGACCGGCTATGCCAAGCGCACCAAGACCGATCTCTACCGCGCCCAGCGCCGGGGCGGCCGTGGGGTGCAGGGCGCGGCGTTGAAGACCGACGACCTGGTGGCGCACTTCTTCGTCTGCTCCACCCACGACTGGATCCTGTTCTTCACCAACAAGGGCCGGGTGTACCGGACCAAGGCCTACGAGCTGCCCGAGGCGAACCGCAACGCCCGGGGTCAGCACGTGGCCAACCTGCTGGCCTTCCAGCCGGATGAGACCATCGCCGAGGTCATCACCATCAAGAACTACGAGGTGGCCCCGTACCTGGTGCTGGCGACCAAGGCCGGCCTGGTCAAGAAGACCAAGTTGACCGATTTCGACTCCAACCGGTCCGGTGGCATCGTGGCCATCAACCTGCGGGACGAGGACGAACTGATCGACGCGGCGCTGATCTCGGCCGAAGACGATCTGCTGCTGGTGAGCAAGCGAGCCCAGTCGATCCGGTTCTCCGCCGACGATGAGACGCTGCGTCCGATGGGCCGGGCGACGTCCGGCGTGATCGGGATGCGGTTCGGCGGCGATGACGAGTTGCTGGCCATGGAGGTCGTCCAGGACGACATGGAAATCCTGATCGCAACCGACGGCGGCTACGCCAAGCGGACCAAGGTCGAGGAGTATCCGGTCCAAGGTCGAGGCGGGAAGGGCGTGCTCACCGCGCGTATAGTCTCGACCAGAGGTGGATTGGTCGGTGCGATGACCGTGCATCCTGACGACGAGATCTATGCGATCACGTCGGAGGGAGTGGTCATCCGGACATCGGTGGCCGAGGTTCGGCGGGCCCAGCGTCAGACGATGGGTGTCCGGCTGATCAATCTGGACGAGGGCGTCAGCCTGATCTCGATCGCCCGCAATGCCGACGAACCCGAGGACCAGGAGTAGTTATCGTGACTGAGGGATATCAGCCACCGACCTCCCGGCGCAGCGCGAGTGCCGATCAGGACACCACCACGCTGCCCAGGGTGTCACCGCCGTCGCAGAATGCTGCTCCGCAAGCCGGCGGCTGGCCGCCGGTGAACCGTCCGGACGCCGGATCGAGCGAAGAGTCCGGCGGTCTCGGTGCTCGGCTGGCCGCTGCGGCATCCTCGGCTGCGGCTACCGCGACGACCGCGGCCACCAGCGCCAAGGGTGCGATCAGGACTGCCGCGAACGAGGCCGAGAGCAAGGCCGCTCGGACCCCGAAGCGAGCCGGTCGCGGAGCCCGGCAGCCCCGTCGAGCGCGCCTGACCTTGAGCCACGTCAACGTGTACTCGGTGTTCAAGTTCTCCTGCGTGCTGGCGATCGCGCTGTTCTTCGTCTGGCTGATCATGGTGGGCGTGTTGTACGGCATCCTCGACGTTTCGGGTGTGTTCACAAAGGTGAACGACACCGTACATACGATCTCGGGCGACGGTAAGACCAACGACGTGGTGACCGGCTCGCTGGTGTTCGGTGCCGCGATCATCATCGGCGTGGTCAACATCGTGCTCTTCATCGCGCTGAGCACGATCGGGGCGATGATCTACAACCTCTGCGCAGACCTGGTTGGCGGCGCCGAGGTGACGCTGTCCGAACGTGAATAGCCGCTGATCGGCCCGGCAGGGGCCGGTTTGGGCGCGCGGGGAGCAACCGGTAAAGTCACTCCTCGCGTGTCAAGCGCGGTACGGATAGCACGATGGGCCTATAGCTCAGATGGTTAGAGCGCATCCCTGATAAGGATGAGGCCGGAGGTTCAAGTCCTCCTAGGCCCACTTGCACGATGTTAGACACGGTCGCCCCCCGGCCGTTGGGTATGGCAGGAGAACCGATGAAGAAACTACTCACAGTCGCGGTGGCGGTGGCCGGTGTGCGATACGTCCTCAAGCGCAAGAAGGGCCAGCACAGCAGTGACGTCTGGCGGCAGGCCACCCGTCCGTAGCTCGACCAGGTTGGTGGGCAGCTAGGATCAGGCGCAGTTTGCTGTTCCAGGGGACGTAGCTCAATTGGCAGAGCACTGCCTTTGCAAGGCAGGGGTTAGGGGTTCGATTCCCCTCGTCTCCACAAGCAATATTTGCGGCAACGGGTTCTCTCCGAGTCAGGCGCCCGCGTGTCGACGTTCTCTTAGCCGACAGGTGATCGCGTATGCCGGACCGGGGAGAAGGACGAGTATCCGGCCTACAGCGGTCGGCGGTCCACTCACTGCCAGCAACGTGATGATGGTGACGGTGGCCGTAGCGGTGTTGGCCCACGCGTCAGCGTTTGCCCAGGGCATCAACCAGTCGGAGGCCCGCTGGTTGAATTGTTGGATGCGCGGTGAGTGCCTGGCGTTTCGACGGCGCAACATCGCGGCATGCCAAGCTGCGTGAGCCTTCTGTCGGCCAATGCCGTGCCGACCGTGACGGTGTTCCTGGTGGGCGCGGGCTGCTCGGTTGTACGCAGCGTCCGCAACGGTGATGTGCCCGGATGGGGTCATGATCATTTCGTCTATTAAGCTCGGCCCGCGCAGTGCGAGGCACCATGTCGCGATGCCGAAGTAAGTGGTGGTTAGCCCGGTCGCGATCACATGCGGAATCGTCGGCATGCCTGCCGAGGCTGCCCATACGCTGACTACCGTGAAGGGTACCGACAACTGCAGGCCGAAGAAGGTCCCGCTGTTGAGTTCCTTGCCTGGGTGTGGGACACCACGCACGCACCACACGGCGAAAAACAGCCCTGCATAGAGGACGGCGGCGGATGCCAGCAACCATGCGTAGGCGGGACTCATGAGCCCCACCTGAGCGGTCTGGGAGAGGCCTTCGATTGCGGCGATGTCCGCCACGATGGTGATCGCGACGGCTCTCGTCCATTGCCGGCGGGTGGCAGCGCGGTCGGCTGTGTACTGGCAGCAGGGTTCTCGCCGTACGCGCCAGCTGGGTGCAAGTAGTGGGTGCGTACAGGTCATCGGCTCCTCCTGTGGGTCTGATGTTGCTGTGCCGCGCTCAGGCTAGGACCGGTGTACGACAGAAGCAGCATCGTGTTCGCCACGGTGGACGTGCCAGATCGATAGGGAGAATAAGCTCCCATTCCGACGGTGGGCGAATATCCTCTCACTGGTATCCGCCAAGACAGAGATCGACAGCGACTTCGTGCTCCCCCACGCGAGCCTGGTTCGCGGTGAGCGCAATTTAGTCGAAACCCGTCCCAGCCAGCGCTTTCGCCTGTTAGGTTTTCGAGCTAACACCTATTTCAGGTCCAGCGGCCCGGACGGCATCGCGGCGATGGACGGTCGGGTTCACGGGGGTCTTCGTTGTCTGGTTGCTTGGCATTCCTGCGCGGAATTTTCCGATGACGGCGCATCGAGCGCGTCCGCGCCGTGGTTGGCTATGGCCGGCGTTGAGTGTGCTGGTTGTGCTGTGCCTGGCGGTTGCCGGCCTGGTCACCTATCGCACCCAAAAACACCCCAGCCAACTGGTAGCGCGGCCGGCCAAGATTACCGATGCGGTATCAGCCGGTACTGCGGGTCAGGCGCACCAGATCGCGGTCAAGTACGACCACCGGGTACGGATCGCGAGTCAGGATGGCATCGACTACTCGGTGTTCGCCAACCCGGACGGCACGAAGACCGCCCGGCTGGAATCACAACCGATCCGGGTGCGCAAGGCCGGCCGGCTGGTCGACATCGACGCAACGTTGGCGCTAGGCAGTGACGGGTACCTGCGGCCGAAGGCTACCGCCGCGACCGTCCGGCTGACCGACGGCAGCGCCAAGCACCCAGCGGTGAGCTCCACGCCGGCGAGGAATAGTCATATTACGCAAGGCTTTCTTACCCATGCACAAGCCGAGACGGATGCGGTGGTGACGCCGCTCGCGACCATGACCTTCGGCACCGGATCGCTGAGCTACGGCTGGTACGGGCCGTTACCCGAACCGTCCGTTGCCGGATCGAGCGCTACCTATGCCGAGGTGCTGCCGGGCATCGACCTGCGGGTCAGCGTCTCCGACGACGGCTTCGAGATCCTGCTGGTGCTCAAGTCCGCTGCGGCCGTGAGTGAGCTGACCAGCATCGATTTTCCGGTCACCATCACCGACCTGGCGGTCGCCACCGACCCGGCCGGCAACACCACGCTCGCCGATGCCGACGGCAACCAGGTCGGGGTCGGACCCGCGCCGTTCCTGTGGGATTCCAGCGTTGACGAGCAGTCCGGTGATCCACGGACGGCCAGCGCCACCTCGCAGTGGGATGCCGACGGCCTGCCCGCCGACGGTACCCACCAGACGGTCCAGCACCTGCTGCTGCCGCAGAGCTTTCTGGCCGATCCGGCCACCCGGTACCCGGTCACCCTCGACCCGACCTGGCAGGACAAGACCTACCCGCAGTCGTCTTTCGACTACATAGATCAGAACCATCCCGATCAGACGTACTACAAGGACGGCTGGGACAGCAACAGACTGCACGTCGGTGCCGAACCCGGTGTGGACACGATCAACCGCGCCTACTGGGACTTTCCGGCGACCATCTTCGAGGGCCAAGACATCCACACTGCCCACTTCAACACCACCGAATCCTGGTCCTACAGCTGCACCGCGAAGCAGGTCGACGTCGAGCACAGCGCCAACTGGGGTCCCAGTCTGACCTGGAACACCAAGCCGGCCATGACCGGAGGCTGGGGCTCGCAGACGGTCGCGAAGGGCTACAGCTCGTCCTGCCCGGGTGGCGCCGTCGGGTTCGACATCACCTCGCTGGTCACCGCCCTGGCCGCGTCGAACTATGCGACTTTCGACCTGGTGCTCAAAGCGCACGACGAGACCGATCAGACCGCCTGGAAGAAGTTCAATTCCGGGGCGAGCGTCGAGGTCGTCTTCAACTCCTACCCGGACGCACCGACCGCCCTCACCTTCACCCAGCCGACTGTTGCCTGCGGCGGCACGTCGCCCGGGGTGCCGGTCAACGATCACGTGCAAGACCTCAAGCTAGGGATGAGCGAGAACGACGTCGACGATCAGGGCGTCGAGGTGCGGGTGCACGTGGTCAATGCCGCGACCGGCGCCAACGTCCTGCCGTCCGGGACCTTTCCGACCGGCTACCTTTCCAGTTCCGGCTTCAACGCCAACGGGGTCCAACCACCGATCATCCTGCCGAAGGACACGCTGCCGCAAGGCTCCTACCGCTGGTATGCCTACGGCTACGACGGGCTGGACACCAGCAAGACCGCGTCGGTGAGCTGCTACTTCACGGTGGACAACACGCCGCCGGCACCGCCCTCGGTCCGGGTGGCCGGCCTACCGCCCTCGGCGGTCGGCAAACCGGTGACGATGAAGCTTTCCTCGAATCTCAGCGACAAGGTCGTGCGGTTCGAGTACTGGTGGGTGCCGACCGCGCAGTCGGTGACCGCGGCGCCCGCGCCGGTCACGGTTGCCACCACCACCCTGCCGGCCTGTGGTTCGAGTTCCGGCACCGCGAGCTTCGGCTGTCCGGATGGCACCGGCGCTACCAGCGTGCTGGTCGCACCACCGGACTCACCGGCGACCTTCTGGGTTGCCAGCATCGACGCGGCGCAGAACATCTCGACCGCGACCGGCTACCAGTTCTGGGCACCGGGCGACTTTGCCGCGTTCGCCTCGGGGCATAGCTGGGTCACCGATGACGGCGTGCACCTGACCAGCACCGAGGTCGATGACTCCTCGACGATGAGCGGCAGCTCGTGCGGCTATGCCTGCGGGCAGCCGCTGGTGCTGCATTCGGCCACCGCCGATCCGGCGAACCCGGCGCAGGGCGATCCGACGCTGACCGGGTCGCTGCGGTTCAACGGGACGACCGGGACTGGCGCTTCGGCCTCGTCCGGTTCGCCAGCGGTCGACACCTCCAAGGCGTTCACGGTGTCGGCCTGGATCCGGCCGGCGGCGCTCGGCGGCTACCAGACGGCGGTCTCCCAAGATGCCGGGCCGGGCAAGACGGTGAGTGGCTTCTACCTTCAGCTGCCGCCGTCCAACCAGTGGCGCTTCTGCCTGCCGAGCGTTATCTCGGCAACCTTCGCCGGCGACTGCGTAACCGCTGCCGCCACGGCCACCGTGAACACCTGGGCGTTCGTGTCGGGGGTCTGGGATCCGGCGAACAAGCAAATGCGGCTGTACGTGAACGGTGCGCTGGCCGCGCAGGCCACCCACCTGTCCACGCCGGTGACTACCGGCTCGTTCGTGATCGGCCGGGCCCTGGGCGCCACCGATCAGAACTGGTTCCACGGCTGGATCGCCGACGTGAGCGTCGTTCCCGGCGTCGCGGATTCGGTGCAGCAGGGCTTCTTGCGATTGCAGTGCCCAGTGACCAGCCTGACCTGCCGATTGCTGCCCGGTGACTAGCCGGCCGGACGTCCCGATCATGATTCGCCTTACCGGGAAAGGAAGATCCTTGATGCGCAGCAGGCTCCGCCGCAACGTCGCGTCGCTGACGGCGGCAGCGCTGCTGATCTCGGTACTCAGCGCCGACGTCGAGCACGCGACCGCCAAGGTGGCTGGGCTGCGGCTGGCGGCCGACAAGCCGATCGCGGTCAAGCCGTGGCAACCGACGGCCGCAGCGACGCCG
The DNA here is from genome assembly GCA_030853265.1 of Actinomycetota bacterium. Lineage (GTDB taxonomy): Bacteria > Actinomycetota > Actinomycetes > Mycobacteriales > Jatrophihabitantaceae > Jatrophihabitans_A. Next base: position 47,847 of record JALYVK010000004.1, on the reverse strand, counting down.
CAGAAACTGCCGCAGGCAACCCCGGTGCAGAGCCGGTGGCCGGCCGGGCAGCGCTACCAGCTGACCCTTCGCGGACAGGTCGATCCGGCCAGCACGTCCGGTCTGGTACCGGCGGCGCTGGCCGATCGGGGGTGGGCCGCGCTGGGCAGTTCCGGGATCGCTATCGCGGACAGCAGCACCACCACTCCGGGCCAGGACCAGGAAACCGCTATGTCGGCCACCTCGGCGGCGCACCGGCTGACGGTGGACGTCCTCGGTGGCGATGGCAGGTCCGCGCCGACGCTGCGGATCAGCCAGGCCGATGGACAGCACGGCCTTGAGCCGCTGGCGATCGACCTGCCGGCCAGCGTGCTCGCCGGCCTGTACGGCGCGGACTACCCGAGCCGGCTGCGGTGGGTGCAGCTCGCCAACCCGGGGCAGTTGAGCCGGCCCACCGCTCGGCAGTTGGCGGCCGGCGGCCAGCAGTTACCGCGATCGAACGTGCAGGTACTGCGGACGGCCAGCACCTCGGCGTCCTCGATCTTTCTCACTGCGCTGTCCGCACCGTCCTCGGCCGACGGTAAGGGTGACTTCACGGCCACCCCGCTGCGGCCGGCCTCGTCCTGGCAGGTGTCCGCGCAGACCGGCTCGTTCGCGTGGAGCTACCCGATGGCGGCTCCGCCAGCTGCGGCCGGCCCGGCCCCGCAGCTCGCGCTGTCCTACGATTCCCAGTCTGTCGATGGTGAAACGGGATCGACGAACAACCAGCCGTCGATGATCGGGGATGGCTGGTCGCTGGCCGGCGCCGGTTCCATCGACCGCTCCTACGTGCCGTGCAACCAAGCCACTAACCCGATCAACACGGGTGATCTGTGCTGGCTGGACGACAACGCCACCGTCTCGTTCGCCGGCCACTCCGGGCGGCTGATCAAGGACTCGTCCGGCAACTGGCAACTGGAATCGGATGACAACACCAAGATCGAGTACCTGACCGGCGCCTCGAACGGCACTGCCGACGGCGGCTACTGGCGGCTGACCACCACGGACGGAACCCAGTACTACTTCGGACGCGGCGTGCTGCCCGGCGGCGGCACGACGAGCTCGGCCTGGACCGTCCCGGTCTGTGGCTCGGCCAGCACCGCCTGTTCCGGTTCGGGCGCCTCGATCGGCCCGTTCGCCGACCAGGGCTGGCGGTGGAACCTCGACTACGTGGTGGACGTCCACCACAACGCCGAGGCGTTCTACTACTCCCCCGAAACCGGCAGCTATCAGAAGTACAGCGATTCGATCGGGCATCCCAGCACGCTGACCAGCTACATCCGCGGTGGCCAGCTCAGCCGGATCGAGTACGGCAGCCGAGCCACCGCGACCAGCCTCGGCGCACCGTCGGGCAAGGTGCTGCTCGAGACCGGGGACCGATGCGAGTCCGGGGCCAGTGGTGAGTCGGGCACCGACTGCGCCACCCAGCCGGCCACCAGCGGATCATCCGGTACCGCGAAGTACTGGCCGGACGTGCCATGGGACCAGTACTGCACGGCCACCCCGTGCAGTGCCCAGTCACCGACCTTCTGGACCACCAAGCGGCTGGCCGACGTCCGGACCCAGGTGCTGACCGCCGGCAGCTACCAGGATGTCGACCGCTGGAACCTGACCCACACCTTCCCGACTCCCGGCGATGGCGGTGACGCCGCGCTCTGGCTGGCCGGCGTCAGCCATGTCGGCGAGGCGGGCACCGACCTCACCCTGCCGAGCGTCACCTTCGGCGGCCTGGGCATGCAGAACCGAGTGTGGCCGGTGGATGGTTACGCCTCCCTGGACCGGTTCCGGGTGAACGCCATCCACACCGAATCCGGCGCGACGGTCAGCGTCACGTACTCGGCACCGGGCTATGCCCCGGACCCGAACAGCGCTCTGCAATGCACCACCGGCAGCGGCGGCACGCCGGCCGACCCGTCCGATGACCATCAGCTCTGCTACCAGCAGTGGTGGACGCCGCCGACCGCGCCGAACGTGCCACCGCCACCGTCCCAGGAGGACTGGTTCAACACCTACGTCGTCTCGCAGGTCGCGACCAATCCGGGCGCCGGCCAGGACAGCGACGTCATGACCTACCTCTACAGCAACCCGGCCTGGCGCTTCGACACCTCGCCACTGGTTCCGGCCAGCAAGCGGACCTGGTCGGAATTCGCCGGTTTCAAGACGGTCGAGATCCGGCACGGCGACGCCACCCAGCAAACCCTGCACCCGTTGCAGAGCACCACCTACACCTTTCTGCAGGGGCTGGACGGTGATCCGGACGGGCCGCTGACCGCACCATCGAGCCAGCTGCGTACCGCCTCGGTCACCCCCTCGTCCGGTGCGGCGGTCACCGACTACCGCTGGCTGTCCGGCCGCACGCTGGAGACCGTCGTGCGCAATGGCGTCGGTGGCGCCACGGTGTCGGACACGATCAGCCGGCCATGGTCCTCAGCCGCCAAGGCATCGAGCACTTTCAGCTATAGCCACACCGAGAACGACGGCACCGGCGCACACAGCTACGCCGGCAGCTTCACCACCACGGCTCGACAGGTCGGCGACGATACGACCACCACCAGCACTCCGCTGGCCGCTGGCGGTACCCGTACCACCACGGTCACCAACACCCATGAGACGACCTACGGCCGAGTGATCAAGCTCGAGAGCCAGACACCGGACGCCGGGACGTCCTGCACCTCGACCAGCTACGCCGACGACGTCACCGACAACCTGCTCGGTCTGCCCAAGGAGGTCACCGTGGTGGGCGTGCCGTGCGCGTCCACGCCCAGCTACCCGGCAGACGCGATCAGCGACACCCGGACCAGTTACGACGGCCAGGCCTACGGCGTTGCCCCGACCACCGGGGATGCTACCGAGGTCGACACCGCCAAGACCTATGACGGCAGCGGGCCGACCGCCTGGGTCTCGGTCACGAGCGAGTACGACACCCTCGGCCGGACCACCAAGACCACCGACCCGCTCGGCCACTCCACCGGCTACGGCTACGACCCGCCGGCCGGCGGGCCACTGCTGACCGAGACCACCACCAACCCCAAGGGCTGGACCACGGTCACCAGCCTCGACCCGTCCTGGGGTAACCCGACCTCGGTGCTGGACGTGAACGGGCGGACTACCACCGCCCACTACGACGCCCTCGGCCGGACCACCGCGGTCTGGCTGCCGGGCAACCCGGTCAGCAATCCGAACCCGTCCGCGCAGTACAGCTACAGCTACCCGGCCGGCGCCGCGATCTCGGCGCTGAGCATGACCGTGGCCAGCGACGGCTCGAACGTCGCCGGCTCCGCGACGACGATGACCCCGTTCGATAACACCAAACTCGTTTCGGTCGGCACCAAGACCCTCAAGGCCGCCGGCCTGACGCCCTGGTCCTATGTCTTGTACGACGGCCTGTTGCGGCAACGGCAGTCCCAAGCCGTCTCGCCTGCCGGCACCGGCGTGGTCCTGTCGGACACGTTCTACAACGCCCAGGGTGAGGTCTCCGACAGCTACTCGCCGTACTGGGCGAACCACGCGCTGGACGGCTCGTTGCTGCAGCCGGTGTCCGCGGCCCAGATCCCGTCGCAGACCTTCACGTCCTATGACGGGGCCGGACGCAGCCTGCTGCAGCAGCTCTACACCGCCGACCCGGCACCCGGAGCGACCGATCCGAAGGTGACCGGTGCGCAGACGTCGTGGGCCTATCCGGGCGGTGACCGTACCGACGTCACACCGCCGACCGGAGCGGCGATCACCAGCACGTTCACCGACTCTCGTGGCCGGACCACCGAGTTGCGCCAGTTCCACGGCGCGCTGAACGCCACCACTCGCGATCAGCGTTCGGCTTATGATCGAACGCAATACGGCTATGACCTGCAGGGCCAGCTGACCTCGATGTCTGATGACGCGGCCAACCACTGGACCTGGCAGTTCGACCTGCTCGGCCGGCAGACCCAGGCGGCCGATCCGGACAAGGGCACCACCACCTCGACCTACGACGATGCCGGCCAATTGCTGACCAGTACCGACGGCCGTACCAGCTTCACCGACTTCGGCGGGACGGTGACGCCGACCGCCAGTGGGGTCACCCTCGCGTACAGCTATGACGAGTTGGGTCGCAAGACCGGCGAGTTCCTTGGGTCGACGAGTGGTCGGCAGTTGGCGGGCTGGCAGTACGACACGCTGTCCGATGGCACGACTACTGAGCTGGGACAGCTGACGTCCTCGACCCGCTATGCCGATGGGGTGGCGTACACCAGCGAGGTGACCGGCTTCGACAACGCGGGCCGGCCGACCGGGACGGCAGTGACGATCCCGCAGGATCCGGCCGTGTCGGTGGAGTTGCAGCAGCTGGCCGGGACGTACTCGACCAGCACGTCCTACAACGTCGACGGCAGCGTCAACACGATGATCGAGCCGGACGCGGGCGGGCTGGAGGAGGACACCCTTGCCTACAACTACGACGGATTGGGCAACCTCACCAGCTTCCATGGCGGGACGGCCTATGCGCTGAGCGTCAAGTGGACCGGCATCGGGCAGCTGGCGCAGATCCAGAAGGCCGCGACCACCACGAGCACGGTGGCCTATGGCTATGATCCGGCTACCGGTCGGACGACCGGGATCACCGAGGCGATCGAGTCGACGTTGGATCCGGCGCATGGCATCGCGACCGGGACCCAGGTGGCCAGCCGGGTCTACGGCTATGACCCGGCGGGTGATGTCACATCGGAGGCCGACACGGTTGCCGGGGATTCCCAGTGTTTCTCCTACGATTATGCGCAGCGGATCACCCAGGCGTGGACGCCGAGTGGTGGTGATTGTCAGGCCGCCGCGTCGAGTGGTTCACTCGCCGGGCCGGCGCCGTACTGGCAGTCCTACAGCTATGACACGGTCGGTGATCGGACTGGTGTGGTGCGCCATGCGACCACCGCTGGTGGGACTGATTCCTCTGATACCTATCAGTACGCGTCGCCGGCCGTCGGCGGTACGCCGTTGCCGAATGCTGTTTCTTCGGTGGTGCATTCGGGTTCTGCTTCCGGTACGGATTCTTATGGTTATGACGCCTCGGGTGACACGGTGAGTCGGCCGGGTGGGCAAACGCTGGGGTATGACGCGGAGGGTCGGCTGGCGCGGTTGAGTTCGACGGGTGGCAGTCAGAGCGATCTGTATGACGCGGATGGTAACCGGTTGGTGCAGGTGGAGTCGGCTGGTGTGAATGCGGGTGCGACGTTGTATCTGGGTGATACCGAGTTGCATGTGGGGTTGGGGCAGCAGCAGACGATCGGAACCCGGACGTACAGCGTGTTGGGGCAGTCGATGGCGGTGCGGGTGGCGACGCCGGGTGAGGCGTTTCCGACGAGTTTGTATTGGACGGGCCTGGACGCGCAGGAGACTGCTGATGAGGTGGTCCGGACCAACAGTACAAGCGTGGCTGGGGTGGCTCGGCGGTATTTCGATCCGTTTGGTGGGCCGCGTGGTGCGGCACCGTCGGGGTGGCCGGATGAGCGGGGTTTCCTGAACGCCCCGACCGATGCCTTGTCGGGGACGACCCATCTGGGGGCGCGGGAGTATGACCCGGGCCTGGGCCGGTTCTTGTCGGTTGATTCGATGCTTGATCCGGGCAATCCCCAGCAATCGAACGGGTATTCCTATAGCTGGAACAATCCGCTGACCAGGGCGGATCCGTCTGGTCTGCGGCCGGCTGACGATGGTGGGGCGATTACCGGGCAGGATCTCAATCAGTGGCAGCACACGCAGAATCAGGTGGCTACGGCCGCGGGTGATCAGTATTCGGTGACTGAAGCTCAGGGTTTTCAGGCTCAGGCGCAGCGGAGCTATGACAAGGAGTATCAGTATTCATCGAAGTGGTTGATGATCTATGAGAACTTGGTGAGCGGGTTGATGGCCGCGGCGGGATGTGGCTCGATCGCCAGTGAGCATGAGGGCGGCGGTGGTTGTGATGGTATTCGGGGGTCCGCTGATGAGCAGATTGATCGGGAGGCTCGGCATGCGGATGAGCGGCAGCAGGAGAGCCTCGACAACGCGATGGCCGCTACCCCGGAGAGTCAGGCGTTAGCCGCGGCGAATGACAGCCTGTCTAGTGCGAAGAGCGATCTAGCTGAAGCTGACGCGGCGCTGTGTGCTGGTCAGTCCTTTACGCCTAGTACTCAGGTGGTAATGGCTGACGGATCGACCAAGCCCCTGGATCAGGTCAGGGTCGGTGAGAAGGTGTTGGCGACCGACCCGGTGACGGGTCGCAGCAGCGCGCGGTCGGTGCTGAGGCTATGGGTTGATCATGATGATGACCTGATGGACGTGCGGGTGTCCTCGGCTGCTGGGTCGTCGGTGATTCATTCGACGCAGCATCATCCGTTCTGGGACGAGTCACGGCATGGCTGGGTGGAGGCTGACCGTTTGCGTCCGGGCGATCGGTTGCGGACTGCTGATGGCGCGGTGGCTGTGGTGAGCGGGACTGCCGTGGTGGCTGGTGTAGCCGACATGTGGGATCTGACAGTGTCGGGTGCGCATGACTTCTACATCGAGACGGTTGCTGCTAGCGTCTTGGTCCACAACTGCGCGGCCGCAGATGTTGGCCATGCTGGCATCCACCAGTATCCGGGTGTTACTGCGGGCAAGAGCCAGTTCTTCGACGGTGAGGATCTGGGATGGCTCTCGAACACTAACGGTAGGACTGGTGTGTTGCAGAAGAACGGAAACACGCGCTTCGTCATGCGCGGGACGCAAGACATAGGCGTAGATCGGGACACCGGCCAGCCGACGGATGTCTACACCGTCATCCGGAAGCCGAACGGTTCTGTACTCACGATGTTCCCAGGCACGAGTTCCAAGAGCTGATCGTGGCGCTTCGTGTAGAGCTCTGGGAGTGCGGCGTGCTTACAGACGGCGTCGAGGAGTGGTGGGATGACGTCGAGATTGCCCTGGACGCTGCCAAGCACGACTATCCAATCCTCGACAGCGTAAGCCCGTATGGGGAGCTTGTGGTCGCGTATGACCGCCTGTCGGACTTGGCCGACGAGTGCCGTCTGCTGGCTGAGGCAGCTACAGGACAGGGCCGAGAGCTGCTGTTGAAGATTGCAGGCCTTTGTGACCGAGCGACGCTAGCTACCGATTCAGAGCTCCGATTCAATGGCGACTAGAGCTGACGGATCGATCGGGAGTCCCGGCATGCGGATGAGCGGCAGCAGGAGAGCTTCGACAACGCGATGTCCCCTACCCCGCGGAGTCAGGTGCTGGCGGCTGCGAATGACAGTCTGTCTAGTGCCAAGGGCGATTTAGCTGAGGCTGATGCGGCGTTGTGTGCTGATCAGTCGTTTGCGCCTGGTACTCAGGTTGGTGATGTCCGACTGGTACGTCGCAGGTGAGCACTACTTGGGAACGCTGGTGATCCGTCACGAGCTGACCGACGACCTGACCAGCGAGGGCGGCAACATCGGCTATCACGTCGTTGCGCCGTGGCGGCGGCAGGGCCACGCCACCCGCATGCTGCGGCTCGGGCTTGACGAGTGTCGCACCATCGGTCTCGATAGTGCCCTGCTGACCTGCGACCCGAGCAACGAGGCGTCGCGACGGGTCATCATCGCCAACGGTGGCGTCCCCGCCCCGCGTACCGGTACCGAGGACCGTTACTGGATCGCCCTCTAGCTATGGGTCCACCGAAACGACGCTTGCGCCGGTGCCGCCTCGAAAGTACGTTTTCCAGACATGTCGCTGGACGGCGACCCACGCCGAGCCAGGAGTCGCCGGATGCGAACGCTGCTACGCGATCGCAACAGCCGCCGCTACCTGTTCGGGTCCATTACCTCGACCATCGGTGACAGCGCGCTCTGGCTGACGCTGGCCATCTGGGTCAAGGTGCTCACCGGCAGCACGTCCGCCGCCGGCCTGTCCATCTTCATGCTGACCCTCGGCACCCTGAGCGGGCCGTTCACCGGAGTGCTGGTGGACCGGGTCCGCCGTCGTCCCCTCTTGATTGTGGTCAACGTGCTGACCGGCCTGCTGGTCAGCGCCCTGCTCGCAGTGCACAGTCCCGGCGAGGTATGGCTCATCGACATTGTCATGTTCGGCTACGGCGTCTCGGTCAGCATCGTCGGATCCGCGCAGACGGCCCTGACCAAAAGCATTGTGGCCGAGGACCTGCTGGGCGAGGCCAACGCGCTGCTGCAGACCTGCGGCCAGGGCTCCCGGCTGATCACGCCGCTGATCTGCGCCGGCCTGTTCACGGCGTTCGGGGCCGGCCCGATCATCGTCGCCGATTGTGCGACATTCTTGATCAGCACCGTCGCCCTGCTCGGGGTCCGGGTCGCCGAGACCAAGCCCGTCCCGTCCACCGAACACTGGCGGCGGGATGTCACCGCAGGCGTCCGGCACATCTACCGTACGGTCCCGCTTCGCCAGGTCGCGTTCGCCAGCACGCTCGCGCTGATCGCCTTCGGAATGACCGAGACGGTCTCGTTCTCGGTGGTGACCGTGGGCCTGCACCGGCCGGCGACCTTCCTGGGAATCCTGCTTTCCGGCCAGGGTGCCGGTGCGATCTTGGCGGCGGTATTGGCCCCGCGGCTGATGCGCGCCCTCACCGAGGGGCTGCTGGTCACGCTCGGGCTAGCAGCCGCCGGAGCCTCGTTCTTATTGCAGATCACGGCAAATGTTGGTGTCGTGCTGGCCGCCTACGTGCTGGCCGGCATGAGCGTGTCCTGGCTCCTGGTCGGCATCTCGACGCTGCTGCAGCGGCGCACTCCGCTGGAGCTGGCCGGTCGGGCGAACGCGGCCCTGAGCTTCCTGCTGACCACGCCCCAGACCATCGCGATCGCGGTCGGGGCGGCGCTGGTGGCGATCGTGGACTACCGGCTGATCCTGCTGGCCATCGGACTGCTGCTGGCCCTGGCCGCGGCCTACCTGGTTTCCCGCCCGGAACAGCATCGGCAACCAGAACCGGTCGTAGAGGTGCCGGCCGCCCGCTAAACGCAGGGGTGGCTGACCAGACAATCGGCCGGCGGCCGGAGCAACCCGTCGATCGAATAGACGCCCCGGTGCCGCGCGAATGCCTACCGATCACCGGCTGGCAACTCCTCGGTGGGAAAGCTGCGCGCATAGAACTCGACGAGCACCCGATCGCTGGCCCGGGGCAGCACGATCACCTCGTCCCCGCACCGCTCGCAGCGAAAGCGCCGCACCCGTCCGGTCGAATCCTGCATGCCGTCAGCCTGGCAGCCCGGTCCGACAACGCTCATTTCGGCCCGAGGACGGCCTGCACCTGAGTGGTCCGGGCAACCAGCTTGCCGGAATCCGCCCGCAGATCGACCTCGAGCACGATGGTGCTCCGGCCGACGTGCAGTGCGCGGGCGGTCGCGGTGACCACCCCGTCGCGCGCGGCGCCAAGAAAGTGGGTGGTCGAGTCGATGGTGACCGTCCCGGTCGAGCCCTCGGGCAGATTCGCGGTCGCCAGTGCGGCTGCCGCCGAATCGGCCAGGGTCATCTGGGCACCACCGTGCAACGATCCCCCGACGGTGCTGCGCTCGGTGGTCACCGCCATGGTGGCGACCACTCGCTCCTTGCTGATCTCGGTGTACTGAACGCCGACGAAGCCGGTGAAAGGCGCCAGCTGATGGATCTGCTCGTTAGTGAGAATCACCCCGCCAGCTTGGCAGAACGGTTAACGCTTGAGTACCGGCCGGTTCTCGCCGCCGTGGTAGGAGCAGGCGCCGCTCCGGCCACCGGACATGCTGTACATCCCGTCCCGGCACTGCTCCAGGTAACCCTTTCCGTTGCTGAAGTTAGGGATACAGGAGAAGTAGCCGCACACTGCCGGGTCTGGGGAGTAGATGACATTGCCGCTGCAGAAGTTGTAGCCGAACGGGTTGGCCGGCGCGCCGCACAGGCCGGCGGCGACCGGCCGGGTCGGCGCAGCGTGCACGGTCGGCTTGGCCACCACAACCGGACGGCTGCTGCTGGGCGCAACCACCGGATGGCTGCTGGTGGTCGGCGCGACGACGGGTCGGGTCGAGGTCGGCACGGCAAGCTTGGGCGCTGCCTTGGTAGTGAGGTGAGCACTGATGCTCGAGCTGGTGACGACCGTGGCCGACCGGACGGAAGCGGGATGAGCAGCCGCGGTGTCGCTGGTCTTGCAGCCGGCGAGGCCGATGGTCAACAGCGCGGCAGCCGCCAGCGCGGCCACTGGCCCGCGGACTGCCCAGATCGGTCTCATTCGAATCCCTCCGGTGCCGGCCGTAGATCGGCAGCCCTGCGGAAGGGTATGAGATCTAGGTTAAGCCGGCTATAGACAGTCTGCCTTTATCGGCGCGACCGGCCGAGTGACCATCACCAGGCGTGCTCAGCCGGGGTCGGTAGCCTGGCATCACCATGGACATCCTCGCGATCTGGCTCGGCAAACTGACCTTGCTGGCATTGCGGGCCACTGGCCGGCGCGGCACCGCGCTACCGGGCCTGGTGGTCGAGAAGGTGTTCCCGCGGTTCCTGACCCGGCGGCTGGCCGCGCTGCCGCAGGGCGTGGTGGTGATCAGCGGGACGAACGGCAAGACCACCACCACCAAGATGGTGGCCACCGTCCTGGCACGGCGATACCAGGTGCTCACCAACGACACCGGCGGCAACTTCGTCCGGGGCTGCATCACCGCTGTGGTGGCGGACGCGTCCTGGCTCGGTCGCAGTGCCGCCGAGGTCGCCGTCTTCGAGCTGGACGAGGCACATGCGGTGCGGTTCTGCCAGGTACACCAGCCGGAACGGTTGCTGCTGCTCAACGTGCTGCGCGACCAACTGGACCGGTTCGGTGAGATCGACACCACCGCGCAACTGCTGGGCAGGGTGGCCACCAGGACGACCGGTTACGTGGTGCTGAACCGGGACGACCCGCGGCTGGCCGCGCTGGCCGACGGCCTGGCCGCCCAGGTGAGCTACTTCGGGGTGGCGGCCGGATTGCGCGAGCTGTTCCCGACGGACGAGGAAATGTACGGCGGCCAGCTCATCCAGTCCGACCGGTTCGCCAGCGCCGAACTGCAGACGGTAGAGCTGGGTATCACTACCGAGATGTCCTTGCAGATAAACGGTAAAACTGAACAGATAACACTGCTGGCGGAAGGTGCGCACAATGCCCAGAACGCGGCCGGCGCGGCTGCCCTGGCGCTCACCTTCGGCCTGGACCCGGACACCATCGCGGACGGATTACGCGCGGTCGAGCCGGCATTCGGACGCGGCCAGTCCTTCACCCTGGACGGCCGGCGGGTGGTGCTTCAGCTGGTCAAGAACCCGGCCGGTTTCCGGCAGTCGTTGCGGACCGTGGCCAGCCTGCAGCCAGCCGCCACGGTGATCGCGATCAACGACGACTATGCCGATGGCCGGGACCTGTCCTGGCTCTGGGACGTCGAGTTTGCCCCGGTACTGCAAGGCAAAGCCGGCTGGTTGGTGACGTCCGGGACGCGGGCGGCCGACATGGCCGTCCGGCTGCATTACGACGACCTGCCGACCGGCCTGGTGCAACCGCAGCTGGCCGAGGCCGTCCGGCAGGCGACGTTGCACGTGACACCTGGTGAGACGGTGGTGGTGTTCTCCACCTACACCGCGATGTGGGAACTGCACGCGACGCTGGTGAAGATCGGGGTAGCGGCGTGACCGTCCTGACTCTGGTGCACCTCTACCCGCGCGAGATGAACATCTACGGCGACACCGGCAACGTGCTGGTGCTGCGTCAGCGACTGCGCTGGCGCGGCCTGGACGCGAAGGTAGTCGCCATCAACATTGGCGATCCGCTGCCCGCCGACGCCGACATCGTGCTGGGTGGCGGCGGTCAGGACGCGGCGCAGGGTGACATCGGCCGGGACTTCCTGGATCGCGGCCCGACGTTGCGCGCGATGGCCGACGACGGAGTGGTGATGCTGAGCATCTGCGGCACGTACCAGATGCTCGGGCATCACTTCCTGACCAAGGACGGCGACCGGATCGAGGGGGTCGGCGTGCTGGACGTGACCACCACCGGTTCGGACAGCCGGCTGATCGGCAACAACCACCTCAGCACCGAGTGGGGCCGGCTGGTCGGTTTCGAGAACCACAGCGGGCTCACCGAGCTCGGCCCGGGAGTGCAACCGCTCGGCCGAACCACCACCGGTCGGGGCAACAACGGCCGGGACCAGACCGAGGGCGCCGTCCGCGACAACGTCTTCGGCACGTACCTGCACGGGCCGGTGCTGGCCAAGAGCCCAGCCTTCGCCGACGAGCTGTTGCGCCGGGCGCTGACCAGGCGCGGCAGCGTGGATCGCCTGCAACCATTGGACGATTCGCTGGCGCTGGCCGCTGCCGAGGTCGCCAGCGGGCGGCCCCGATGAGCCCCATGGCCCCGCTGAACCGGGCGGCCCCGCTGAACCGGCTGGCCCCGATGAGCCCCATGGCCCCGCTGAACCGGGCGGCCCCGCTAAACCCCATGGCCCCGCTGAACCGGCCGGCACTGCAAAACCGGCCGGCCCTGCTGGCCGCCGTCGCCGTGATCGGATTGCTCGCCGGCTGCACCGGCGGGTCGAGCGGTAAGGCCACCCCTGCACCGTCGGCCAGCCAATCGGCCGGCCTGGGCGGTGGCGGCGGTGAGCAGAGCAGCGCGCCGCGCAGCACCATCCTGACCACTCCGAAGCCGAGCCTGAGTACCCCGCACGGCGTCAAGGAGGTCGACGGCACGTGTCCGTACATCAGCAACCAGGACTTCGCCGACGGCGAGGGTGACCGGGTCGGCCGGGTGACGGTGCTGCAAACCAAGCCGGTCGGCTGTCGCTTCTACTTCCAGTACGACTCCAGCGCGGTGATCGGTGAGATCGACGTGGACGTCTTCGGCACCACGACCCAGGCGTACAACGCGATGGTGCTCTCGGCCAAAGGGCACCCGGAGGTGCAGTCCGATCCGTCCATCGGGGCCGGCGCGGTGGCCTTTCAGACCACGTTGCAAGGCACCGAAACCTGGCAGTGCGTGTTCGCCAAGGGCACCTCGGTGGTCACCGTCCGCACCAGGCAGCCCTACCCTGCACTGAATGCACTGAATCTCGCACGCGAGATTGTCCCGAAGATCAAGTAACCGCAGCAAGACGAACCATGACAGGAGAACTACCCGTGTCAGCAACTCAGACCGCCACCCTGCACACCTCGGCCGGCGATATCAAGATCAACCTGTTCGGCAACCACGCTCCGAAGACGGTGGCGAACTTCGTCGAACTGGCGACCGGCGCCAAGGAATGGACCCACCCGCAGACCGGTCAGAAGACCACCGCCAATCTCTACGACGGCACCGTCTTCCACCGGGTCATCGACAACTTCATGATCCAGGGCGGCGACCCGCTCGGGCGTGGCACCGGCGGCCCGGGCTACAACTTCGCCGACGAGTTCCATCCCGAGCTGAGCTTCGACCGGCCGTACCTGTTCGCGATGGCCAACGCCGGACCGAACACCAACGGCAGCCAGTTCTTCATCACCACCACCAAGACCCCGCACCTGAACTTCAAGCACACGATCTTCGGCGAGGTCGCCGACGACGAGAGCCGCAAGGTCGTCGATTCGATCGGCACCACCAAGACCGGGGCCGGTGACCGTCCGGCGCAGGACATCACCATCAACTCGGTAACTATCGGCGACGCATAGCCGTTGATCTGACATGCAGCCGACGCAACCGCCCGCCGGTCCTGATCCCCTGTACGGATTTGCCGGGTGCTACCGGCATCCGGACCGGCTCACCGGCGTGCGGTGCGTCCGCTGCAACCGGCCGATCTGCCCGGACTGCCAGCGGTCGGCGTCGGTCGGCTTCCAGTGCCCGGACGATGTGAAGGCCGGCGCGGCCACCGTCCGGCGGGGTCGGACGGTCGTCGGCGCGGCGGTCAGCAATGCTCCGCCGGTGGTGAGCTACCTGCTCATCGCGACCAATATCGCGATGTACCTGATCACCGCGCTCAGCCCGGGCGGCACGCTGGTCGACAACACCGGTGGCCGGCTCTTTCAGAAGTGGGAGCTGGCTCCGGTCCTGGTGGGCTATGACCATGAGTACCTGCGGCTGGTCACCGCCGCCTTCTTGCACTACGGGCCGCTGCACATCCTGCTCAACATGTTCGCGCTCTACATGGTCGGCCCGGCCCTGGAGAAGGTGCTCGGTTGGCGGCGGTTCCTGGCCGTCTACCTGCTCGCCGCGCTCGGCGGTTCGGTGGCGATCCTGCTGCTCGGCGACATCCGGCAGCCGGTGGTCGGCGCGTCCGGTGCGATCTTCGGCCTGTTCGCGGCGGCCCTGGTGCTCTCGCGCAGCGTCGGCTTCAACACCCGCTCGCTGCTGATCACGATCGGCATCAACTTCGTCTTCACGTTCTCGGTGCCCGGTATCTCCAAGCTCGGTCACATCGGCGGCTTCGTGGTCGGCGGACTGGCCACCCTGGCGTTGATGGGCTGGAGCCTGCAGCGCCGACCGGTGAGCAGTCAGCTACGCAACATCCAACTACTCAGCCTGGCCGGGATCCTGATCGTGCTGGTGGTCGCGGCGATCTGGCGGACCGAGGACATCCATCAGATGTTCGTCGCGCCGACCGGTCAGGTCGGTGCGAGGGCCGCGCTAGCCCCACCCGCTGCTTCATCCACAGTGTGGACGGAGCTGGGGAGAACTACACCGTTGTAATCACAGCAGTGGAAGAAGCTGTGGATAACCGGCCGCTAGCGCCAGCGGACGGCCATGCCGAGGCCGACCACCAAGAAGCCGAAGCCGACCGCGAAGTTCCAGCTACCCAGGCTGTTCATGAACGGGATGCTCTCGGCGGCCATGTAGTACACGACGATGTAGGCCAGGCCGATGACCAGAAAAGCGGCCATCACCATCGGGTACCAACTCGGGCTGGGCTTGACGACCTTGCCGGTGCCCGCAGAGCCGGACACGGTAGCGGGCGACGGCGCGTAGCTCGTCTTCTTGCGAACCTTGGACTTCGGCACTGCAGGTCTCCTAGGTGGCTCAGTCGTTGCTGTGGAACTGTACCGATGACGGTGGTGCCGCCGACCGGCTGGCAACGGTGCAGTTAGCGTAATCGTCGCATCTACCCTAAGCACGTGCAGGTAGTCAACGGATGGGCAGCGCCGCTGCGTGTAGTCAGCAGTGACCCGCCGGATCCGCCAGAGAGGTAGTCATGGTCAAGCTCCACCGACCCCGGTTCGGGCCGTGGCAACTGCTCGTCCCGGTAGTGGCACTGCTGGCCGGGCTGCTCGGCGCGACCACCGCGCACACCGCGCGTGGCACCGACCTGCGCTCGGCCGGGCCTACCAACATCGCTGACCTGATCCGGCAGGCCGAAGGCAAGGTCGGCACCGATGACAACCTGGTCAAGCAGTTGCAGCACAACGTCGCCGATTCCACCAACAAGCTTGCGCAATCCGACCAAACGGTGGCGGCCATCAACTCCGCGGCCGCCCCGCTGCGAGTGCCGGCCGGTCTGGTCGCGATGACCGGGCCCGGGCTCACCCTCACCCTGGACGATGCGCACCCGGCGGTCGAACCCACCGACCCGGACGAGGCGAATGCCATCGTGGTCCACCAATCCGACATGCAGGCCGCGGTCAACGCGCTGTGGGCCGGCGGGGCGGAGGCCATCATGGTGATGGATCAGCGACTCGTCCAGACCAGCGCGATCCGCTGCGTGGGTAACACCTTGCTGCTGAATGGGCGGGTTTACTCACCGCCATTTAGCATTGCAGCTATCGGACCGGCCGGTTCCATGCGCGCCGCGCTCAACCGATCGGCCGGTCTGCGGCAGTATCGCAAGGACGCTGACACCTATGGCCTGGGCTATGACCTCAACGGCGAGGGCAAGATCTCGGTCCCGGCCTACGACGCGCCGATCGGGCTGAGCTATGCCGTCGCGGGTGGCTGAGGTGGCATTCACGATGGGAACCGTTAGATGAGCGAGCTGAGCAGGGGCGGCTGGGACTTCTCCGACTCCGCCGCCACCCCGGCCGGTGGCCTGGACACGCTGTCGACGGCCGGGGCCGGCGATGGTCCGCCGCCGCCGTCCCCGCCGACCGGAGTGGCCGGCGGACCGCGCTACGGCGGCCAGCAACCCGGTCGCGGCGACACGATCCGTACCGTGATCCGGGGCGTCGGGCAGACCCTGATCACCCTTGGGCTGGTCCTGCTGCTGTTCGTGGTCTACGAGGTCTGGGTATCCAACCTGTTCGCTGACCGCAAGCAGAACCAGGTCCGGCACCAGTACGCCAACGCCATCAAGCAGGGCCAGGACCCGCTCAAGGGCGAGGACCGGCTCAACCTGCCGCTCGGCAAGCAGGTGGTGCTGCCGGCCGGCGCCGGTTTCGCCAACCTCTACATCCCGCAGTTCGGCAAGGACTTCGTCAAGACCATCGTCCAGGGCACCGACGACGGGGACCTGGATCGCGGTCCCGGGCACTACGCCAACAGCCAGCTGCCCGGCCAGATCGGCAACTTCGCGGTAGCCGGCCACCGGGTCGGCAAGGGCGAGCCGTTCCTGAACCTCGACCAGCTGCACCCCGGCGACAAGATCGTCGTGCAGACCGCGAACAACTGGTACATCTACACCGTCCTGGGCGATCAGAACGCCTACGCCGCCGCGCTGAAGATCGGCAACAAGTCCGGCCGGGACGCCGCCATCACCGCGTCGCTGTCGGCACCGGACAGCCAGGGCGTGCCGGGTCGCGAGATCGTGTCGCCGAACGCGGTGCAGGTGATCGCCCCGGTACCCGATCATCCGGACGCGACGCCCAACCGGGCGCTGCTGACGCTTACTACCTGCCATCCCAAATACACCGCGAATCAAAGGATGATCGTGCACGCGGTGCTGACCCGGGCGGTGCCCGACAAGGGTTCGGCGCTGCCCAAGGAACTGTCCGGAGGGACGCTCTAGCTATGTATGTCTGGATCTGGCGTCACCTGCCGGGCGCAACCGGCCTGCGGCTACTGCAGGCATTGCTGCTGGTTGCCGCGGTGTCCGCCCTGCTGCTGTTCGTGATATTTCCGGTGATCGAGCCGCGGTTGCCGGCCAACCCGATCACCGGACCGGGCACCGTCGGCCAATAGGCTCGCACAGGTGACCCGCATCCTCGTTGTAGACAACTACGACAGCTTCGTCTACAACCTCGTCCAGTACCTGGGCCAGCTCGGAGCCGAGGTATTGGTACGGCGCAACGACGCGATCAACACCGGCGAGCTGGCCGGACTGGCCGTCGACGGCGTGCTGATCTCACCCGGCCCGGGCGTCCCGGAGCAGGCCGGGATCAGCATGGCCATGGTGGACGAGGCGTCCCGGCTGGGCCTGCCGCTGTTCGGGGTGTGCCTGGGGCATCAGGCGATCGGCGCGGCCTTCGGCGCGGTTGTCGACCGGGCACCGGAACTGCTGCACGGCAAGGTCAGCGAGGTGCTGCACTCCGGGGCTGGCGTGCTGGCGGGGCTGCCGCAGCCGTTCACCGCGACCCGCTATCACTCGCTCGCCGTCCGGGCCGAGACGCTGCCGGACGAGATCGAGGTGACCGGACGGACCGCCTCCGGCGTGGTGATGGCGCTGCGGCACCGGAACCTGCCGATCGAGGGCGTGCAGTTCCATCCGGAGTCGGTGCTGACCCAAGGCGGGCACCGGATGCTGGCCAACTGGCTGGTGCGCTGCGGCGCGACGATCGACTGGGACCAGGTCGCCGAACTCGGCGCCGAGCTGGACGCGCTCCGCGAGCAAGCCTTCAGCACCGCCCTGTAACCCTCGCCCCGCAGCCATTTCGCGGCCCGAGTTTCCACGACACGCCGAGCGAGCTGCAAACTCGGGCCGCGAAATGCGTCAGGGCGGGGGGCCTAGAGCAGGGGCTGGGGCAGCGCGGATTCGGCGGCGGCCACCGCGGCACCGGATCGGACGAACTCGTACGTCGCCTCGATCTCCGGGGACAGGAACCGGTCCGGCCCGGGGCCGGCCACCTGCTCGCGCAGTGCCGACACCACCGCTCCGGTCGCCGGGCCGGGCTGCAGCGGTGCGCGCAGGTCCAGCGCCCGAGCCGCGGACAGCAGCTCCACGGCCAGCACCCGACCCAGTCCGTCGATGGCCTTACGCAGCTTGCGGGCCGCCGACCAGCCCATCGACACGTGGTCTTCCTGCATGGCCGAGGACGGGATCGAGTCCACCGAGGCCGGCACCGCCAGCCGTTTGAGCTCCGAGACGATGGCCGCCTGGGTGTACTGGGCGATCATGTGCCCGGAATCCACCCCGGCATCGTCGGTCAGGAACGGCGGCAGGCCACGCGAGCGGGCCACGTCCAGCAACCGATCGGTCCGCCGCTCGGACATGCTCGCCAGGTCGGCCACCGGGATGGCCAGGAAGTCCAGCACGTACCCGATCGGCGCGCCGTGGAAGTTGCCGTTCGACTCGACCCGGCCGTCCAGCGTGACCACCGGGTTGTCGACCGCCGAAGCCAGCTCGTAGCCGGCCACCAGCCGGGCATGCGCGAGGGTGTCCCGGCCGGCACCAGCGACCTGGGGCGCGCAGCGCATCGAGTAGGCGTCCTGGACGTAGGTGCAATCCGGCCCGGCATGCGAGGCAACGATCGGTGAGTCGGCCAGCAGCGCGCGCATGTTCGCGGCGGCCAGCGCCTGGCCCGGTTGCGGTCGAAGCGCGTGCAGGTCGGCGGCGAACACCCGGACGGTGCCGAGCATCGCCTCGATCGACATGGCTGCGGTCAGGTCGGCCGTCCGCAGCAGCAACTCGAAGTCGGTGCAGGCCAGCAGCAGCTGCCCGAGCATCCCGTCGGTGCCGTTGATGAGTGCCAGACCCTCTTTTTCGGCAAGGGTAATCGGCTCGATCCCGGCCGCCGCGAAGGCCGCGGTAGTCGACATCAGGGTGCCGGTGGCGTCGCGTACCTCGCCCTCACCGATCAGGGTCAGCGCGACGTGCGAGAGCGGGGCCAGGTCGCCGGAGCAGCCCAGCGAGCCGTACTCACGCACCACCGGGGTGATCCCGGCGTTGAGCAGCGCGGCCAACGTCTGGGCGGTGCGGACCTGCACGCCGGTACGTCCGGTGGCCAGCGTCGAGAGCCGCAGCAGCATCAGCGACCGGATCGCCTCACGCTCGATCTCGGGTCCCGCGCCGGCAGCATGCGAGCGGATCAGTGAGCGTTGCAGCTGAGCCCGCCGCTCGACCGGGATGTGCTTGGTGGCCAGCGCCCCGAAGCCGGTGGAGATGCCGTAGTGCGGTTCGACATCGTCGGCCAGTCCCTCGACGACCGCACGCGAGTCGGCCATCGCGGTCAGTGACTGCGCGGTCAATTCGATGGCCGCCCCGTGCCGGGCGACCGCAACCAGTTCAGTTTCAGAAATGGGGCCTGTGCCCACCGACACCGTTGTCATGAGGCCATCTTGCCGTATCCCGAGCGGGCTGGTGACGGCCTCTGATGGTGAACCACTTTGGCCGTGAATAGATGCTTCGTCCGATGCGAAGTGGGTATATAACGGCGTACGGTGAAATTGATTGCTAAATGGAACTATCTCACCTGGAGGCTGCCATGACTGAGACCCAAGTCGACCCGAACTCCACCGCCGTGTTGGACTACCCCGCCAGTCGCGGGAGCTGCCCGTTCGATCCGCCGGAGGTCTACACCGTCGCCAGGTCCAGGCCCGAGCTGGCCCGAGTTCGGTTGTGGGACGGCAGCTCGCCCTGGTTGATCACCCGCTACGCAGACGTGCGGGCCGTCCTGGGCGACCGGCGATTCAGTGCCGACAACACCGCCACCGGCTTTCCGTTCACCTCGGCGGCCACCGCCGCGACCGGCCTGCAGAGCCGCAGCTTCATCCGGATGGACGACCCGCAGCATCAGCGACTGCGCCGGATGCTGACCGGCGACTTCCGGCTGAAGCGGATGCTGGAACTCCAGCCCCAGATCCAGCAGATCGTCGACGGACTGGTGGACCGGATGATCGCCACCGGACCACCCGCCGAGCTGGTCTCGAACTTCGCGTTTCCGATGCCCTCGCTGGTGATCTGCCTGCTGCTGGGAGTGCCGTATGAGGACCACGACTTCTTCCAGGAGCGCAGTCGGCTACTGCTCAATCGCAACTCCGCGCCGGAGATCGTCCTGCAGGCCAACCGGGAACTCAGCGATTACCTGTCCGCACTGGCCGGCCGCAAGATCGCCGCGCCGGACAGCGGCCTGCTCAGCGAGCTGGTCCACGAGCACGAGCTGCCCGGTGAGATCAGCCGGGACGAGACCACCCAGATGGCCAGGCTGCTGCTGATCGCCGGGCATGAGACGACGGCCAACATGACCGGCCTGGGCATCCTGTCGCTGTTGCGGCACCCCGATCAGCTGGCCGCGCTGCGCGCCGATCCAGAACTGATCCCGGGCGCGGTCGAGGAGCTGCTGCGCTACCTGTCGGTGGTGCACAGCGGCGTTGCCCGATTGGCGACCGAGGATATCCACGTCGGCGACACGCTGATCCGGGCCGGCGAGGGCGTGCTGTGCATGATCAACGTCGCCAACCGCGACGACGAGCAGTTCGGCCCGAACACCGAGTTGGACGTGCACCGCGATGCCCGCCGGCACGTCGCGTTCGGCTACGGCGTGCACCAGTGCCTGGGCCAGCCGCTGGCTCGGATCGAGCTGCAGGTAGCGCTGGAAACGGTGCTGCGCCGGCTGCCGAACCTGGCGCTGGCCGGGCCGATGGACGAGATCGCCTTCCGGGATCAGATGGTGGTCTACGGCGTCCAGCAGCTGCCGGTTACCTGGTAGACGGGGTAACGGCGATGCGGATCAGCGTGGATCAAGACAAGTGCTGCAGCTCCGGGCTGTGCGCGATGACCGCCCCGAAGGTCTTCGACCAGTCCGACTACGACGGGGTGGTCGAGCTGCTGGATGCCGAACCGGCCGAGCCGCTGCAGGACGCGGTTCGGACAGCGGCCGACATGTGCCCGGCCCAGGCGATCAGCGTGAGCTGAGAGTGGGCGCGACGCCGCCGGTCGGCTGCCGGTACGTTCGATGCCATGAAGGCAGTAGTCATTTCTGAACCCGGTGACCCGGACGTCCTGTCCCTCGGCGAGGTGGCCGATCCCGAACCGGCGGCGGGCGAGGTGCTGCTCGAGGTGGCCGCGACCGCGGTCAACCGGGCGGATCTGATCCAGCGCGCCGG
Organism: Actinomycetota bacterium; assembly: GCA_030853265.1. Lineage (GTDB taxonomy): Bacteria > Actinomycetota > Actinomycetes > Mycobacteriales > Jatrophihabitantaceae > Jatrophihabitans_A. The sequence goes on along the minus strand of JALYVK010000004.1, from coordinate 26,696 downwards.
GCACTATCCACCGCCGCCCGGCGCGTCGCAGATCCTGGGCCTGGAGTGCAGTGGCCGGATCGCCAGGTTGGGCGAGGGTGTGACCGGCTGGCAGGTCGGCGACGAGGTGTGCGCGCTGCTGTCCGGCGGCGGCTACGCCGAGCTGGTCTGCGTGCCGGCCGTCCAGCTGATGCGAGTGCCGGCCGGGCTCGACCTGGTGACCGCGGCCGCGCTGCCCGAGGTGACCTGCACGGTGTGGTCGATGATCTTCGACAGCGCCCCGGCCGCACATTTGACGGTGGGCGAAAGCTTCCTGGTGCATGGCGGCAGCTCCGGTATCGGCACCATGGCAATCCAGCTAGCGGTTGCCCAGGGTGCCCGGGTGTTCGCCACCGCCGGTACCGAGCAGAAGGTGCAAGCCTGCCAGGACTATGGGGCAGAGGTGGCGATCAACTACCGCGAAGCCGATTTCGCCGAGGTGATCAAGGCCGAGACCGGCGGCACCGGGGTGGACGTCATCCTCGACACGGTCGGGGCAAAGTACCTGCCGCGAAACCTCGCCTCGCTGGCTATCGGCGGCCGGCTCACCGTGATCGGGATGGTCGGCGGCAACACCGGCGAGCTCAGCCTGGGCACCTTGCTGGCCAAGCGTGCGACGATCTTCGCTGCCGGGCTCCGGGCCCGTCCGATCGAGCAGAAGGCGGCGATCGTGGCCGGCACCGAAGCGCACGTCTGGCCGCTGATCGAAGCCGGCCGGGTACGTCCGGTGGTGGATCAGGTGCTGCCGCTGGCCGAGGCCGCGCAGGCCCACCGGGTGGTCGAGGCCAGCACGCATATCGGCAAAGTGGTCCTGGCCACCGGCTTATGAGTGAGGATCGAGCGAGGCACGAGCGAGGCCCGGAGCGATTGGCAGCACATGAGCGATGACCGGGCGATTGGCGACTCAGACCGAGTGGCCAGTATGAACAAGATCGAGCTGTACGAGCAGGTAACCAGGTATCTAGGACAGGATGTGGCCATGACGGCACCCGAAGCCAGCGCAAGTCCGCAGGACGAGCAGCAGCCCAGTGCGGCTGATCAGATCCTCATGCTGGACGCCCAGCGGCCCGCCGAGGACGGCGAAGAAGTCCAGGACGTGATGGCCCAGGTCGAGCAGCCGGCCAAGGTGATGCGGATCGGCACCATGATCAAGCAGCTGCTCGAAGAGGTCCGGGCGGCGCCGCTGGACGAGGCCGGCCGCGTCCGGCTGCGTGAGATCCACCGGTCGTCCATCAAGGAACTTGAAGAGGGTTTGTCCCAAGATCTACGGGACGAACTGGATCGGCTGACCCTGCCGTTCGAGGATGACACGGTGCCCAGCGAGGCCGAGTTGCGGATCGCTCAGGCGCAGCTGGTGGGCTGGCTCGAGGGGCTGTTCCACGGTATCCAGACCGCCCTGTTCGCCCAGCAGATGGCGGCCCGCGCGCAGCTGGAACAGATGCGCGGCCGGGCACTGCCCGGCCAGATCGGGCCTGGTCAGGTCATCGGTGGGATGCCCGGTCGGGGCGAGGGCGACGGCGGCCACGGAACCGGCCAGTACCTCTAGCTAGGTCGGTTCAGGTAGCTAGGCCGAGTCAGGTAGCTAGGCCGAGTCGGGTAGCTAGGCCGAGTCAGCCAGCCAGGCCGTCACGCTGATTCGATCAGCCGCCAGATGAGCTTGGCGACCGCGTCCTCGTCGTTGGTCTCGGCCAGTACCGTGCCGGCTGCCGCGCGGGCGGCCGAATGGGCATTGGCCACCGCGTAGGACTGGCCCGCCCACGCCAGCATCGGCACGTCGTTGGGCATGTCGCCGACCGCCGCGATCTCGTGCTGGCCGACCTGCAGGGACCTGGCCAGCTCAGCCAGCCCGGAGGCCTTGGTGATCCCGGCGGCCGAGATCTCGACCAGCGGTGAGTGGCCGGATCGGGTGACGGTGACCAGGTCACCGACCAGCTGCTCGACCTGGTCCATGAACTCGTCCGGCGCCATGCCGCGGCCCTTGGCGAGCAGCTTGACCGCCGGTTTGGTCAGCAGGCTGGCCAGTTCGCCGGTGCTGGCGGCGGGCATCGTCCGGCCGTTGCGGTCGGCGACCGGCGTGATCTCCCAGTCGTGGCGATATTCCGGCTCGTGGGCGAAGTCCAGGCCGTATTCCATCGCGAACCTGGCCTCCGGGATGGCCGTGCGCAGCACCCTGGTCACCTGATCGAGCAGCTGCGGTGTGAGTGGATGCTCGGCCAGCACCGTCTCGGTGTGTAGGTCGTAGGTGACCGCCCCGTTCGCACCGACCGCCACCCCGGTGTGCCCGGTCGCGGCCGCCACCTCGTGCAGCCAGCGGGGTGGCCGGCCGGTGACGAAGGCAATGATCAGGCCGGCCTGTTCGGCGGCCGCCAGTGCCTCGCGGGTGGCGTCGCTGACGGTCCCGTCGGTACGCAGCAGGGTGCCGTCCAGGTCGCTGGCCAGCATCCGGATGCCAGCCGGCGGGCGGCTCACTGAACCGGGCTGAGCAGTTCGCGGCCGCCGAGCCAGGGGCGCAGGGCGTGCGGTACGTACACCGAACCGTCCGGTTGCTGGTGGTGGTCGAACAGGCAGGCGATGGTGCGTGCGACCGCGCACAGGGTGCCGTTGAGGGTGGCCACCGGTGCCGTCCCGGCGCTGCCGCGAGCCCGGATGTTGAGCCGGCGGGCTTGGAACGTGGTGCAGTTCGAGGTGGACGTCAACTCCCGGTAGGCGCCCTGGGACGGGAACCATGCCTCGATATCGAACTTGCGGGAGGCACTGGAGCCGAGGTCGCCGGCGGCCACGTCGATCACCCGGTAGCTGAGCTCCAGCGAGTCGAGGAATTCCCGCTCCCAGGCCAGCAACCGCTGATGCTCGTCCTCGGCCTGCTCCACCGGGACGTAGCTGAACATCTCCACCTTGTCGAACCAGTGCACCCGGATGATGCCCTTGGTGTCCTTGCCGTAGGAGCCGGCCTCGCGTCGGAAGCAGGAGGAGAATCCCGCGTAGCGCAAAGGCAGTTCCGCCAGGTCGAGGATCTCATTGGAGTGGAAGCCGGCCAGCGCGACCTCGGAGGTCCCGACCAGGTAGAGGTCATCGTCGGCCAGCTTGTAGACCTCGTCGGCGTGCGCGCCGAGAAAGCCGGTGCCCTCCATCGTCTCGGGCTTCACCAGGGCCGGCGCGATGACCGGGGTGAAGCCGAGCGCGTCGGCCTTAGCCATCGCCAGGTTCACCAGGGCCAGTTCGAGCTGGGCGCCGATGCCGGTCAGGAAGTAGAACCGGGCGCCGGAGACCTTGGCACCGCGTTCAGTGTCGATCGCCTTGAGGCTGTTGCCGATCTCGAGGTGATCGCGAGGGTTGGCCAGCACCGGTGGCGTGCCGACGAGCTCCAGCGTCACGAAGTCGTCCTCGCCGCCGGGCGGGGTGTCGGCCGCGGCGATGTTGGGTACCGCCAGGTGGGCCAGCCGCAGCGCCTGTTCGGCCTCGGCCTGGGCGGCCTCGGCCCGCTTGACGGTCCCGGCGAGCTCCTTGGCCTGCGTCAGGATCGCCGGCCGGTCCTCAGCACTTGCCTGCCGGACGGAGTTGCTCACCGCCTTCTGCTCGGCTCGCAGCGCGTCCGCCGCCGCGATCGCCGACCGGCGCGCCTCGTCGGCGGCGATCAGGGCGTCCACGCTGGATTCGGCTGCCCCTCGGGCGCGCTGGGAGGCTCGGACCAGCTCGGGATTGTCTCGGAGGATGCGCAGGTCGATCACAACAACACGATATCGGCCCGCCGGAAGGGGTTTGGCCAGCCTGGCGATCGCCGCCACCTGCCGTTCATCTGCGGTGCCTACCGTGGTGCCCGTCAAGCCCCCGGAGCTGCTCTGCAGATGGAGGATGCGTGGACTTCTCATTCCTGGTGATCGTCGTGATCGTGACGGCACTGGCCTTCGACTTCACCAACGGCTTTCACGACACGGCCAACGCGATGGCGACCTCGATCGCCACCGGAGCGTTGCGGCCCAAGGTCGCGGTCGCGATCTCGGGAGTGCTGAACCTGGTGGGCGCGTTCCTGTCCACCGAGGTGGCGAAGACCATCTCGGGTGGTCTGGTGGACGACGCCAAGGTGACTCCGGCGATCATCTTCGGTGGCCTGGTCGGGGCGATCCTGTGGAACCTGTTCACCTGGCTGCTCGGCCTGCCGTCCTCGTCCTCGCATGCCTTGTTCGGTGGGCTGATCGGTGCGGTCTGGGTCGCCGCCGGTTCCGGCGCGATCCACTTCGACAAGGTGCTGTCCAAGATCGTCCTGCCGGCCCTGGCGTCTCCGATCGTCTGCGGCCTGGTGGCGCTGGCTGCCACCTACCTGGCGTACACGATCACCCGGCGGGCCCGCAAAGACGTGGTGACGAGCGGTTTCCGGCACGGCCAGACCATCTCGGCCTCGATGGTCTCGCTGGCGCACGGCACCGGTGACGCCCAGAAGACGATGGGGGTGATCACCCTGCTGCTGATCACCTCCGGTCATCTGAAGGAGGGTTCCGGGCCGCCGGTCTGGGTGATCCTGGCGGCCGGCCTGGCCATCGCGCTGGGTACCTACCTCGGCGGCTGGCGGATCATCCGAACGATGGGCAAAGGCCTGACCGACATCGAGTCGCCGCAGGGTTTCGCCGCCGAGAGCGCTTCGACCGCGGTGCTGCTGGCCTCGTCCCACCTGGGGTTCGCGCTGTCCACCACCCAGGTGGCCTCCGGTGGCATTCTCGGCGCGGGTCTGGGTCGCAAGCTTGCCGAGGTGCGCTGGAACCTGGCCGGTCGGATGGCGCTGGGCTGGCTGTTCACCTTGCCGGCCGCCGCCGCGGTCGGCGCGCTGGCAGGCAAGGTCGCCGATTCCGGCAACGCCGGGGTGGCGATCATCGCGGCGGTGGCGATCGCCATCGTCGGCACGATCTATCTGGTGTCCCGTCGCACTCCGGTCACCGCCCACAACGTCAACGAAGCGCCGGAGCCGGCTCCGGTTCTGGTTGCGGTGTAGGGGGACGAGCATGAACATCGACTGGACAGCCCTGCTCAAGGTCGCCGCGGTCAGCTTCGCTTTCGGGGTCGGCATCGTCGCGGTCTTTTCGTTGGGCCTGCTGGGGCTCTCGCAGCTGCCGGAACCCGGTGCGGGCGAGCAGTCCGCGACGGCCGCCGCGTCACCCGGCCGGCTGGCGCTGGCCGGTAGCTGCTTCGTGCTGTGCGCGGCCGCCGTCCTGTACGGCTTGTGGCTGATCGTCCCGCAATTTCACTAGGCCGCTGGCGACATCCGCGAGGCGTTGCCATGTTAAATCCCGGTGAACGTTTGCCAAAGGCCGAGAGGTCGTGAATCGTTCGCGATGTGCACGATGCCGTCCTGCTGTTCATCGTGGTGATCACCGCTCTTACCTTTGATTTCACCAACGGTTTTCACGACACCGCCAACGCCATGGCGACCTCGATCGCTACTGGGGCGCTGAAGCCGAAAGCAGCCGTTGCGCTGTCGGCTGTACTGAATCTGGTTGGCGCCTTCCTGTCGGTCAAGGTGGCCGCAACCATCGCCAGCGGCATCGTGTCCTCGACCGCCATCACCCTGCCGATCGTGTTTGCCGCCCTGCTCGGGGCGATCGTCTGGAACCTGCTCACCTGGTCCTTCGGGCTGCCGTCCTCGTCCTCACACGCGCTGATCGGCGGCGTCATCGGTGCCACTCTGGTGTCGGCGGGTACCTCGGCGATACACGGCCACTCGATCGTGGCGAAGGTGGTCATACCGGCGGTGCTGTCGCCGATCATCGCCGGGCTGGTCGCGATGCTGGCCACCCGGCTGGCCTACCGGACCGCACAGCCGGACGAGCGGCCCAAGAGCCACCGGTACTTTCGCTACGGCCAGCTCGCCTCAGCCTCGCTGGTATCGCTGGCGCACGGCACGAACGATGCCCAGAAGACGATGGGGGTGATCACCCTGGCGCTGATCGCCGACCACCGGCTCGGTGCGAAGGCCGATCCGCCGGTCTGGGTGATCATCGCCTGCGCGGTGGCGATCGCGGCCGGCACCTACCTCGGTGGCTGGCGAGTGATCCGGACGATGGGCCACCGGCTGACCCACATCGAGCCACCCCAGGGCTTCGCCGCCCAGACCGCGGCGGCGGCGGTGCTGCTGACCGCGACCCAGGGCGGTTTGCCGCTGTCGACCACCCACATCACCTCGGGTGCCGTGCTCGGTAGCGGCGTCGGCAAGAAGGACGCGCAGATCCGGTGGGGGGTGGCCGGCTCCATGGTGATCGCCTGGGTGCTGACGCTGCCGGCCGCTGCCCTGGTCGCTGCCGGGATCGGCAAGATCGTCGACGGCGGCGGATCGGTCCAGATCATCCTGGTCACCGTGGTCGCGGCCCTCGGCCTGCTCGGCGTGTGGCGCTGGTCGCACCGGCACCCGGTGACGGCCGAGAACGTGAACGACTATGTCGACCCCGCCGACCGGGCGATCCTGGATGCCGAGCTGCCGGTGCAGCAGGTGCTCGAACAGAAGGCGAGCTAGCCGGTGAGCAGCTACCTGGATCTGAGCACCCTGCGCAATGTCGTGGTGGTGGCGCTGGTTGCCGGCCTCGGCATCACCCTGCTGTTCTCGGTGGCGGTCCGCGCGCTGGTGACCGCCGACGAGCACCCGGCCGGGGCGGCCGGCCAGCGGCTGATCGCGGCCGGCTGCCTGCTCATCGTGCTGGCCGGGGTCGCCGTCGGACTCTGGGCGGTACTGGCCAAGTAACGCGCTCTAGGCTGCAGGGTGACAGGCCGGCCAGCGAGGAGCGGAGCTACGTGACGGTGTCATCCGATCGACTTCCCATCAAGATGTTGCACGACCGCGTCCTGGTGAAGGTGTCGAGTGAGGACGGCGAGCGGCGCTCGTCCGGTGGCATCCTGATCCCGGCCACCGCGCAGGTCGCCAAGCGGCTGATCTGGGGCGAGGTGCTCGCGGTCGGCAACCACGTCCGCTCGGTGGAGGTGGCCGACCAGGTGCTGTTCAGCCCGGACGACCGGCACGAGGTCGAGATCTCCGGCGAGGACTACCTGCTGCTGCGGGAACGGGACGTGCACGCGGTGGCCGCCCAGCGGGTCGAGTCGAACACCGGTCTCTACCTCTGATTGCGCTCGCAGAGCCCTAATGGCACATCTGCCAGCTGGCCACAGTGCAGGGCGGCCGGGCTGTGGTGTTTGGGACAAAACGCCGCGCGCCCGGAAGAGCGCTAGCGGCCCTGGTTGTCGGAGGACGCCCCCAAAAATTTCTTGCATGACCAGCCACCTCAGAGCCCGGCCGAGTGGACTAGCTGTATGAGCCAGCACCCACTGCCAGGGGTGATGCCACCCATCCGTGAGGATCAGGTTCCCTCGCTGGCGATAGTTGAAGCCGCGCTGCAGCGCGAAGACGAGTCCTACCGAGAGCGGGCCAACGGCCTCGACTCCAAAGCCGGCGTGATCCTTAGCGCTGCCGGCGTCATCGTCGCCCTAGTCGGCACCCATGCCAGCGTCGCGGGTTTGATCGCGCAGATCGCGGCGATCGCCGCCGGCGTCGCTGCGGTGTTCACGATCCTGCCGCGCGTGGATAAGGCTATCGGTCCCCGTCAGTTGCGAGATCGCTACCTGCAGACTGATTCTGTTGTCACGCGGCTGGTCGTCCTGAACACCCGAATCCCGTTGCACGAGCGCAACGAAGAGCGCCTCGTGGAGAAGGCAAAGCGACTCAAGGTTGCCGCCGGATTTCTGCTCACATCAGCCTCGACCATCGCAATCGGCGGTATCGTTGAACAGATCCGGCACTGAGAGGTCACGATGACCACGACAGCTCCTGCGACACAGAGCACCGCACACGAGGAAGAAGCGGGGCTCGATATCGAAGCCTTGTACCCAGCCGACCCCGAACTCATGGCTAGCCCAGAAGGTGACAAGCGCGGTCTGCAGGAACTGCAGAGTGCGGCTCGCGAGCGGCGATCGGAGCTCAGGGAGCGATGAGCGAGCCGGACGATCAACCGATGTCTATCACCGAGCCATCCGTACCCGTAGCTCCACTACCAGCCGAACTCATGCAGGCCGATCCTGGCCTACTTGTCGACTCCATCCGTGAGAGCGGCGGAGTACAGCATCACGACGCCGTCCGGCCATCGGGGGACACAAGCCGTGGCTGAAGGCAAACTCGATCCTGACGATGCCAGTGCGCTGAGTTCGCCGGCACAGCAACCTAGCGTGGCGGCGCTTGACGCCGAACTGCCCGCCGAATACCTCCGCGCCGACAGCAGCCTTCTGGTTGATTCGATCGGACTCTCTGAACCTTACGATCCCACCCACACCGCCGAGACCTAGCAGGCCGCTCAACAACGACCCGCTCAGCGATCCAGCCATACCTCTGACCGACCGGGTTCAGGCCGTCCCGTGCTGGCTGATCTTCGCCAGCCAATCGGCTGCGTCGCCGAAGTCGGCGTCGGTATGCCCGGCGCTGATCGCGGCCTGCTGGCCGTCCTCGCGACGGTACGAGCCGAGGTAGCGAACGCTTGCGCAGACCCGGTGCAGCGCGGTCAGCGCATCGGCCACCCGGGCATCGGTCAGGTGGCCCTCGCAGTCGATGGAAAAGCAGTACTGGCCGATCCGGCCCTTGGTCGGACGTGACTCGATCCGGGTCAGGTTGACGCCCCGGGAGGCGAACTCGGTGAGAATCTGCAGCAGTGCCCCGGAATGGTCCTCGCGCAGGTAGCAGACCAGGCTGGTCCGGTCATTGCCGGTCGGTGGCGGCGCCGGCCGGGGCGTACTCAGCAGCACGAACCTGGTCACCGCACCCTGGTTGTCGGCGATGTCGTGGGCCAGCGTCGCGAGCCCGTACAGCTGCGCCGAGATCACCGGGGCGACCGCCGCGTCGTACTGGCCGGCAGCGACGGCCTGCGCGCCGCCCGCGGTCGATCCGACCAGCGTCACGCTCGCGGCCGGCAGCTCGGACAGCAGGTAGCGCCGGACCTGGGCTTCGGCGTGCGGGTGGGTGGCGATGGTCCGGATCGCGGCGAGGTCGGTGCCAGGACGGGCCATCAGGTCGAACACCACCGGTAGGAACGTCTCGGCCACGATCACCAGCGGCGCTTCGCCGGCCAGCGCGTCCAGGGTGGCCGGTACCGCACCCTCGACGGAGTTCTCCAGCGGCACCACCGCAGCCTGGACGGCACCGGCGTGCAGGGCGTCGATGGCGTGGGTGACCGTGGCATGCGGGACCAGTTCGGCACCCGCGCTGCCGGTCAGCTGCTGGGCGGCGGCATGCGCGAAGGTGCCCGCGGGTCCCAGGAATGCGCAGCGTGCCGACACCCGTGCAGCATAGAGCGCGCCACTCCGGCCGGGATTTGAGCCGAAATCAGCGGGTCATTGCCGCCTGTACGGCCTGCGTCTCTTCCGGCGACAGGGCGTGCTCGCCGACCCCGTGTGACAGCGACTTGGCATACAGCCGGGTGTCGGTGGTGCTGGCGATCGAGGTCAGCGTGATCCCGTTGCCGTTGTCGTCCATGATCGCCAGCGAGAAGGACAGCCGGCCACCGAGCTCGTCGAAGGCGTCATAGCGGACCAGCGCCACCCGGCGCAGCACGGTGCCTACCGACCTGCCGATCGACTGGACGGTCCCGGCGATGTCGGCGCGCTCGGCGGCTAGCTGAGCCTGCATGTCCTGGTGGGCGGCGGTCAGGTCCCGCTGCAGTTCGAGGATGTCCTTGCGCACTGCCTCGCTGGCGGCCATGTGCTTGTCGGCGACCTCGAGGATGGTCTCCCGGCCGGACGACCCGCGCGAGAGCAGCGCCACCGAGCGGCGGAGTTTTCCCAGCGTACGCAAGGCTAAAGTGCCGGTGACAAGGCCGGCCAGGCCAAAGACCACGGCGGCGATCGACAGCCAGCTGCTCATTTCAACCAGGGTATTCGCCTGCCCGGCCGGTTCCGGGTCAGGACACGGCGGCCGGCCGGGGCGGAATTCCGGGCCGGAGGGCGCCCGGCACAATGGGCCAGGATGTCTTCCTTCCTCGCGGTCTTCGCTATCGCCTTCGGAGCCGTTCTGCTGGTCGAGCTTCCGGACAAGACGCTGGTCGCCACCCTGGTGCTGTCGACGAAGTACCGGCCGCGACCAGTACTGGTGGGAGTGGCCTGCGCGTTCGCGATCCAGTGCATCATCGCGGTCACCGCCGGTGGCCTGCTGCACCTGCTGCCGCACCGCACGCTGGAAGTGATCGTCGCGCTGCTGTTCGCGGCCGGCGCCTTCCTGCTGTTCCGTGAGAGCCTGGCCGCCGAGGACGAGCAGGTCGAGCCCGAGGACTCGGGCGATGCCACCCTGAGCGATCGCCGGGTGTTCGGCATCTCGTTCGGGGTGCTGTTCGCCGCCGAGTGGGGCGACGCCTCGCAGCTGGCGACGGCCGGCCTGGTCGCCCGCTACGGCCAGCCGGTGGCGATCGGGCTGGGAGCGTTCGTCGCGCTCGTCGGAGTGGCCGGGCTGGCGGTGGTGCTGGGCAAGGTCATCCTGCGCCGGGTGCCGCTGGTGCTAATCCACCGGTTGGCCGCCGTGCTGTTCGCGGCGTTCGCGGTGGTGGCCCTGGTGGCAGCCATCCGAGGCTAGCCGGCGCGGTCGGGATAACCTGACCGTCATGACCGTTCGGCTTCGTCCCACCCTTGCCGCGTTGCCCGCCTATGTGCCGGGCAAGAACGTCCCGGGAGCGATCAAGCTCGCCAGCAACGAGAATTCCTACGGCCCGCTGCCGCACGTCCTGGCCCGGATCACCGAGGCGGCGGCCGGCGTGAACCGCTACCCGGACACCAATTCCAGCGTGCTGATGCAGGCGCTGGCCGACAAGTTCGAGGTGCCGGTCGACCGGCTCGTGGTCGGCTGCGGGTCGGTGTCGCTGTGCCAGCAACTGGTGCTGGCCACCGCTGGCGAGAATGACGAGGTGATCTTCGGCTGGCGGTCCTTCGAGGCCTACCCGATCATCACCGCGATCGCCGGGGCCAGCGCGGTTCAGGTGCCGCTGGATTCGCACGTGCACGACCTGCCGGCGATGGCGGCAGCGATCACCGACCGGACCCGGTTGATCTTCGTCTGCAACCCGAACAACCCGACCGGGACGGTGGTGTCCGGAGCGGCGCTGACCGCGTTCCTGGACCAGGTGCCGGCCGACGTGCTGGTGGTGCTGGACGAGGCGTACACCGAGTTCGTGACCGACCCGTCGGTGACCGACGGGGTCAGCCTGCTGGGCCGGTACCCGAACCTGATCGTGCTGCGGACGTTCTCCAAGGCCTACGGCCTGGCAGGGCTGCGGATCGGCTACGGCCTGGCCGCCGACCCGGCGGTGGCGATGGCGGTGCGCCAGACCCAGGTGCCGTTCGCGGTGACCCAGGTTGCCCAGGCCGCTGCGCTGGCAAGCCTGGAGGACGAGGCGGAGAAGCAACTGGCGGAGCGGATCGTGGAGCTGATCGGTGAGCGTGGCCGGGTGGCTTCCGAGCTGCGTTCCTACGGGTATTCGGTGCCGGACTCACAGGCCAACTTCGTCTGGTTGGCCAAGGGCGAGGCAGCGGCCGGCGGAGTCGATCCGGTGGCCTTCGGTGCCGGCTGCGAGAGTCACGGGATCATCCCGCGGGTGTTTGCCGATTCCGGCGTACGAATCACCATCAGCACCGCCGATGAGAACGACAAGTTCCTCAGCGCGGCCCGCGCGCTGCGCTAGCCGCCGAACCGGTGCCATTCGGCGTCGAGGCTGTGCGACCGGGTGGCAGCCTCGAATTCGGCCAGCGCGCGCGATTCGGCCACCGCGCCGAAAGCAATCGTCCGGGCTGCGTCGATATCGCCGAGCAGCAGCAATTTGGTGACGGTGTGCTGGTAACCGGCGATCGAGGCTTCGCGTCTGCGGGCGACCAGCTCCGGGTGTTCGGAGAGCGCGGCGACGCAGTCTGCCTCGATGACCTCATCACACCACGACTGGCTGGCCCGGTCGAGCGGCCCGATGAAGTCGATGCTGGCTGTCACGGCCACCTGTGTCCTTACCCTCTGTAAAATGCAGCCGTAGCAGTGAGAGCCGGTCGGCTTCGCTGCCCGGACGAGCAGCGAACTGGCGAATATTTCGTCTATAGTCGTTAGCGACTGACGACTAGCAATGTATCTAGGCCTCTGGGACCGCGCAAGCGGGGACGGCAGGTGAAGACAGCAACCAACCAGGCTGTCCGCTGTCGTCGCCGAGGATCGAAGGAGCGACCTGTCCGGTGAGCACGCTGTCCGACTACCTGAACCAGCAGCTGCCCGACGGCTGGCAGAAGCCGCAGTTGGTCGAGGCGATGCTCGGCAAGCTCGATCGCGCCACCGTTTACAAGTACTTGGCCGGCAATCACCCTCAAAACCCGCACGATTCGGTGTTGCGGGCGTTTGCCTCGGTGCTGCCTGGCGTCACGATCGTTCAGCTGCGAGCGGCGGCCAATCAACCGGTGGGCATCGAAGCGCCGTGGATCCCGCCGCTCGAGGCGAACCGGTTGACCCCGGCGCAGCGCAAGGCACTCGAGGCACTGATCAAGACGATGGTGGCGCCGGTCGAGGACCTCGTAGCGACCGCTCCACGCCGAGAACTGCAGCCAGCCGAAGACCTTGATTCACGCCGGGAGTTGCAGCCAGCCGACGACCTTGATTTACGCCGAGAACTGCAGCCAGCCGAAGACCTTGATTCGCGCCGGGAGCTGCAGCCGGCCGCAGCCGAGGTCTTAGTTTCGGTGAACGAGCAGGTCGACCTGATCGGCTTTCTCGACCAGCTTCACTCCTCCGGGCGTCCGGACCTGGCGGACCAGGTGGCGGCATCCCTGGTGATCAGCTCGGCCTCGGAAACCGCGAGCAACTCCTCCAAGGACTGACCGTCCCGAGGCTTGGCGGCCACCACCACGTGGGCGCTGATGCCGCCGTTGATGAAGGCCGACCGCAGCCGGTGGGCGAGGGAGTCCGCATTGGTGCCGGGACAGTCGGTGAGCAGGATGGCCAGGCCGGATTTGCCCACCGTGCCGATGGCGTCGCAGCCTGCCTGTAGCTGAGCCAGCTCGTTCGCGGCCGCCGGGTTGTCGGTATCCACCCGAAGGATCGAGGTGGTGGCACAGGCCTTCACCACCTCGCGCGCGACCATCGTCCAGATCTTCTCGCTCATCGGCTTGGTGATCTGCTGGCTGGTGCGCTTGACCTCTGACCTCATCGCGAGCCGCTGGAGGGCAATTGCGGCCGGGAGTGAAAGCCAGATCAGCGGAATGTGGTGCAGCCACAGCAGTGCTTGGCCTATTCCGATCAAGACTGTCAAAGCCTCGTTGAAATTTGTTTTCACATCCAGGAAAAACTTGAGATCGGATAATTTACCAATAGAAATGCTAGCCAACGCAACCAAAAACAGATTTATGAACAGGTAGGCGACACCCGCTGCCAGCAGCTTGACGGGCGCTGGGTAGGACGTCCTCATCAGGGCGTTGGCGGCCTCGGCAGCAAGCAGCACGGCGGCGTAACTGTAGACGTAACGGTAGAGCCGCGCGCTGCCCTCAATATTTTTCACCGGCCATTGGCAGACCGCGGCAATCACGATCACGGCGAAGGCAAGCCGCATGGGCAAGATCACGGCTGCCGCAAACGTCCAGGTGGCCAGGCTGTTCCAGGACGCGGGCGCGCGCCTGGTCAGGACTCCGCGGGCACCTTCCGAACTGACAGTTTGAATCGAATACGCGATACTTAATGACGCGAGAAGGGCTGCTGTCCAGAACTCTGTGATAGTGAGCGGAGCTGAAACCATCCACGGACCCGCCATAGCGGAGAACTCCACCGCGAAGATTATGGCCACCGTCGCTCGGGGTACCGACCATAATTCCCAGTGCCTGAGTGTTCTTTGCACGCTCGTTCCCCTCGCCACTAACTGGTCCGTCCTAGCTCGAGGGGGTGATCGCATGCGTAACGTGATTTGGAACTAACCCTCGCACTTCGCCGCACTGTCGGTAGAACGTACATACTTTCGTGCGTCGTCACGGAAGGGTATCCGATCTGTCCCCCATTGTCCTCGGATCCAAGACAGTGGTTCGACGCTCCCAAGAGGGTGGAAGATTTCAGTGCTCAGACCACGAGTTTCTTCCACTCTCTTGGCAGGGCCGGCTGGCTACTCCATGCCCCGGTCACCGGACACCCGGGTGGTCGGCTTGGCGGCCTCGACCACCGCCGCCGCCACCGCCTTGGGAACCGACGGGTCGAACACCGACGGGACGATGTAGGCGGTGTTCAGCTGGCTGTCGCTCACGCAGTGCGCCAGCGCGGCCGCCGCCCGCAGCAGCATCTCGGTGGTCACTTGGCGGGCCTGGGCATCCAGCAGCCCACGGAACACGCCGGGAAACGCCAGCACGTTGTTGATCTGGTTCGGGTAGTCAGAACGCCCCGTCGCAAGGATCGTCGCGTAGTGCCGGGCCGCGTCCACATCGGTCTCCGGGTCGGGGTTGGCCAGCGCGAACACCACCGAATCCTCGGCCATGTCGGCGATCCACTCGGCCGGCAGCACGCCGGGTGCCGATACCCCGATGAACACGTCCGCCCCGCGTAGCGCGTCGTGCAGATCGCCGGTGACGCCTTCGGGATTGGTCTTTTGGGCAAGGGATTTCTTCGCCGCGTTGAGCGCCGGATCGGCCGGCGCGAGGATCCCTTCGCGATCCCAGACCAGCAGGTGCCGGACCCCCGCGGCCAGCAGCAGGTCAACGATCGCGGTGCCGGCCGCACCGCCGCCGGATACCACCACCCGCACCGAGCCGAGCGTCTTGCGCACGCAGCGCAGCGCGTTCGTCAGCGCCGCCAGCACCACGATCGCGGTGCCGTGCTGGTCGTCGTGGAACACCGGGATGTCCAGCAGCTCGCGCAGCCGTGCCTCGACCTCGAAGCACCGGGGCGCCGAAATGTCTTCCAGGTTGATCCCGCCGAAACCCGGTGCGATCAGCTGCACGGTCTGCACGATCAGGTCGACGTCCTGGGTGTCCAGGCAGATCGGCCACGCATCGATGTTGGCGAATCGCTTGAACAGTGCCGCCTTGCCCTCCATCACCGGCAGCGCCGCGCCCGGCCCGATATTGCCGAGCCCGAGCACCGCCGAACCGTCGGTGACCACCGCGACGCTGTTGCCCTTGATGGTCAGCTTGGCGACGTCCTCCGGGTGCGCGGCCAGCGCCAGCGATACCCGGCCGACGCCGGGGGTGTAGGCCATCGACAGGTCGTCGCGGGTCTTCAACGGCACCTTGGACTCGACCGAGATCTTGCCGCCGAGGTGCAGCAGGAAGGTTCGATCCGAGACCCGGTGCACCTCGACGCCCGACAGCGCCCGCAGCTCCTCGACGATCTGCTCGGCATGCTCGCCGTTGACGGCCGAGCAGGTGACGTCGATGGTGATCCGGTCGTGCCGGGACTCCGAGACGTCCACCGCGGTGACCAGGCCACCGGCCTCCGAGACGGCGGTGGCCAGCCGGCCGACCACCGCCGAGTCCGGTACGGCGTAGACCCGGACGGTGATCGAGTACGACGCGGAGGTGGGAATCGGACGGGGATGGGCAGAATCCGGCAGGGCCATCCGCCCATCGTGCCAAAGCCGGGGGCCAACAAGCCAACAGCCGACAACCAAACTTCGACGAACCGGTGAGTAGCCCCGCAGTTGGCCCGGCTCGAAGCCGGTTGTGGTTCGATAGGGGCGGGCACGATACCAACGACGGCATCCTCGCCCGCACCAGGACTACCACCCGCCGCTTGCCGTAAAACGCAGGCAGAATCTTTCAGTCACAACGAGGTGACCGAGCATATGACCGACGTATCCGAGACCGTGTCGGACACGACAGATCCGGCCCGCAGCGACGAGATCTTTCGACGTCGTTACCTGCTGCGCGCCGCCAACCAGCTACCCGGACGGCAGAACCGGGCGCTGGAGGAGATCGCCGCCAACCACTTCGCCGCGGCCAAGCTGCGGCTGCCGGGTGAGATCGTGATCGCCGTCTCCGACCTGGACGGTGACACCACCGCCATCGACATCGTCACGGTGGATGCGCCGTACCTGGTGGACTCGGTTCGGGCGGAGCTACTTCGTACCGGTCACCTGATCGAGCACTTCCTGCATCCGCAGATCGTGGTGTGCCGGGACGAGGCCGGCAGGATCATCGAGGTACTCGATCTCGAGGACACCGCCGAGGTTCCCGAGGGTGCCGCCACCGAATCCTGGATGCACATCGAAACCGCGCTGATCCCGGCGTCCGAGCAGCCGGCGATCGCGACCGACCTGCACCGGGTGCTGACCGACGTGCACAACGCGGTCGCCGACGCGCCGGGTATGTATGCGCTGATCCGCGAGCTCGCCGACCGGATCGAGGCCGACCCCGGCGAGTTCGATCGGGACACCTCGGCCGAGGCCGGCGCCTTGCTGCGCTGGCTGGCCGACGGCAACTTCATGATCCTGGGCCACGCTGCGTACTCGGCCAATGAGCTGACCAACCCGTCCCGGTCCGCGACCGCCGCCACGGTCGAGCGCGGGGTGCTGCGTGGCGAGGCCAGCATCTCGCCGTTGGAACTGCTGCCCGCCTACCGGTCGGGCGCTCCGATGGTGATCTTCAAGTCCCCGATGGTGTCGACCGTGCGGCGTTCGACCCGCTATGACTGCGTCACCGTCATCGCACCGGGCCAGGGCGAGGAAACCGCCAAGATCCACGTGTTTCTCGGCCTGATCACCGACGAGACGGATGGGACGGTCGGCCGGGTGCCGGTCGTGCGCCGGCGGATCGCCGAGGTGCTCAACCGTTCGGGGGCCCGGGCGAACAGCCACACCGGCCGGCAGTTGCTGGCCGCGCTGCGCACGCTGCCCCGCGACGAGCTGCTCGAAGCGCCGGCGCCGGACCTGCTGCGGCTGTCCCAGCTGGTGGTGGACCGGGCCGAGCGTCGCGGGATCGGCGTCTTCGCGCGGGTGCATCTCAACCGGGACTTCGTGACCGTCCTGGTCTACTTCCCGGGTGACCGGCTCGGGCCGGAAACCCGGCGCCGGGTCCGCGACGTGGTGCTGGCGAACTGGCCGGGAAAGATCATCGGCCGGGACGACCGGATCGTCGAGCTCGAGATGGCGCGGATGCAGTTCCTGATCGCGCTGCGTCCCGGCGAAGAGGTGCCCAACCCGGACCGGGCGACCGTCGAGGGTGCGGTGGCCCGGGTCACCCGGCGCTGGAGTGATGACCTGGCTGACCTGCTCACCGTGGGTCTGGGCGAGCAAGAGGCCGACCGGGTGCTGCGCCGCTACACCGGGGCGTTTCCCGAGGCGTACAAAGAGGATTTCGGTGCCTCGACCGCGGTGGCCGACCTGCGCCGGCTCGAACAACTGCCCGATCTGGACGGCCTGAGCTTCGACGTCTACACCCCGAGTGCGGACGATCCGGCCGATCGCCGGCTGAAGATCTTCCGGACCGGAACGCCGCTGTCGCTGGGCCGCACGCTGCCGATGCTGGAGCTGATGGGCATCGAGGTGTTGGACGAACGCCCTTATGAAATAGAGCGAACCGACGGCACCTCGGCCTGGGTGTATGACTTCGGGCTCAAGCTCGGCGAAGGGGTCGACTTCGGCCCGGAGCGCTCGGCCGCGGTGCTGGACACCCTGCGAGTGCTGTGGCAGGGCGGTGTTGAGCAGGACGGCTTCAACGCCCTCGTCGTCCGGGCCGGGCTGACCTGGCAGCAGACCACCGTGTTGCGGGCCTATGCCAAGTACCTGCGGCAGGCCGGGACCACCTTCAGCCAGGGCTACATCGAGTTGACGCTGAGCCAGAACACCACGATCGCCCGGCTGCTGGTGGAGCTGTTCGAAGCCCGCTTCGATCCTGCGTTGGAGGAGATCTCCGAAGGGGCGCAGACCGCCCTTCGAGCCAACATCGACGAGGCGCTGGCCGAGGTGTCGAGCCTGGACCAGGACCGGATCCTGCGCTCGATGCTGAACCTGATCAACGCCTCGTTGCGGACGAACTACTTCCGCCGTGACGCCGGCGACAATCCGCCGGATGCCTTTGCGGTAAAGCTGGATTCGCATGCTGTCACCGACCTGCCGGAGCCGCGGCCGAAGGTCGAGATCTGGGTGTACTCGCCGCGGGTCGAGGGCGTCCACCTGCGGTTCGGCGCGGTCGCCCGGGGCGGCCTGCGCTGGTCGGACCGCCGGGAGGACTTCCGCACCGAGGTACTCGGCCTGGTCAAGGCCCAGATGGTGAAGAACACCGTTATCGTGCCGGTGGGTTCCAAGGGTGGCTTCGTCGCGAAGTCGCTACCGGACCCCGCGGTGGATCGTGATGCGTGGCTCGCCGAGGGGGTCGCCTGCTACAAGATCCTGATCACCTCGCTGCTCGAACTCACCGACAACTACCGGCGGGACGCGGCCGGCATCCAGTACGTCGCCAAGCCGCCGGCCACCCGCTGCTATGACGGGGACGACCCGTACCTGGTGGTTGCCGCGGACAAGGGCACCGCCACTTTCTCCGATATCGCAAATGGAATCGCGATCGAGCGGGGTTTCTGGCTGGGCGACGCCTTCGCCTCCGGCGGCTCAGTGGGCTATGACCACAAGGCGATGGGGATCACCGCCAGGGGTGCCTGGGAGTCGGTGAAGTACCACTTCCGCGAGCTGGCCGTCGACACCCAGTCGCAGGACTTCACCGTGGTCGGGATCGGCGACATGTCCGGCGACGTGTTCGGCAACGGGATGCTGCTGAGCGAGCACATCCGGCTGATCGCGGCCTTCGACCACCGGCACATCTTCCTGGACCCGAACCCGGATGCGGCCCGCTCGTTCGCCGAGCGCCGCCGGCTGTTCGAGCTGCCGAGATCGAGCTGGGGTGACTACGACACCGATCTGATCTCGGCCGGTGGCGGCATCTATCCCCGACTGTTGAAGGCCATTCCGATCAGCGACGAGGTCTGCCGGGCGCTGGGCATCAGCGTTGGCACCCGGTCGCTGTCGCCGGCCGCGCTGATGCACGCGATCCTCACCGCGCCGGTGGACCTGCTGTGGAACGGCGGGATCGGCACCTACGTCAAGGCGTCCACCGAATCCGACCTGGACGCCGGCGACAAGGCGAACGACGCCCTGCGCGCGAACGGCTCGGAGCTGCGGGCCAAGGTGGTCGGCGAGGGCGGCAACCTGGGCCTGACCCAGCTCGGCCGGATCGAGTTCGCCCGTAACGGTGGTCGGGTCAACACCGATGCCCTGGACAACTCGGCCGGGGTGGACACCTCCGACCACGAGGTCAACATCAAGATCCTGCTGGACCAGGCCGTCCGGGCCGGCGAGGTCGATGTGGCGCACCGCAACCAGCTGCTGGCATCGGTGACCGACGAGGTGGCCGAGCTGGTTCTGACCGACAACTACGAGCAGAACGTGGTTATCGGGGTGGCCCGGCACGGTGCGAAGGCACTCGTCTCGGTGCATCGGCGGTTGCTACGTGAGATGGAGAAGGCCGGCCTGCTCGATCGTGAGATCGAGTTCCTGCCGTCGGACAAGGAACTTGCCGCCCGCGAGGCCGAGGGCACCGGGCTGAGTTCTCCCGAGCTCGCGGTGCTGACCGCCTACGTCAAGATCGTGCTGGCCGAACGGCTCGGTGACACCGCGCTGCCGGACGAGCCGTGGTTCCGGCGGGTGCTGCGCGGCTACTTCCCGAAGCCGATCGCCGACCGGTTCGATGCGTCGCTGGACGAACACCCTTTGCGGCGCGAGATAATCACCACCTGCGTCGTCAACGACATGGTCAACCGGGGCGGTATCACCTTCGTCTTCCGGGCCCAGGAGGAGACCGGCGCGGATCCGGCCCAGGTTGCCCGGGCCTACACCGTGGTCCGCGAGGTGTTCGGGCTGGTCGAGATCTGGCGAGAGCTCGAGAAGCTGGACACCGAGGTGCCGACCAACGCCCAGCACATCGGTTACCGGGAGGTCCGCCGGACGATCGACCGCGCGGTGCGCTGGCTGGTCGACGTCCGGTTCCCGATCAGCGACGTGGCCACCGAGATCGAGCGGTTCAAGCCGACCGTCACCGCGCTCACCCCAAAGGTGCCCGACCTTTTACGTGGCCGGGAAAGGGAAAACTTCTACGCCGAGATCGATCGACTGATCGGGCACGGCCTGCCCCGCGAGCTGGCGCTGCGGATCACCAACCTGCTCACCTCGTTCCTGCTGCTGGACGTCGTCGAGATCGCCGCGACCAACGAGTGGGAACCGGCCGAGATTGCCGACCTGCATTTCGCGCTGTCCGAGCAGCTCAGCGTGGACGACATCCTGTACGCGGTGACCAACCTGCCGCGTGAGGACCGGTGGTCGGCACTCGCTCGGGCGGCGATGCGGCACGACGTGTACGCGGCGCTGGCCTCGATCAGCACCTCGGTGCTCAACAACACCGACGCGAACCTGCTCGCCACCGAACGGATGGCTCAGTGGGCAAAGCAGAATCCGGAACGGATCGAGCGGGCCCGGACGACCTTCGCCGAGGCGTTGTCACGCGACCCGGTGGACCTGGCGACCCTGTCGGTGGCACTGCGAGTGATGCGCAGCCTGCCGTCCTGAGCAGTCTCGCGAGTTGCCGGGTGCCGCGCGCAAGAGTGGTTAGTAGCTGGCCTGCAGCTCGCCGGTTTGGGATGTTCCCACCGGTTGGATGCTGCCGCGGGCCCACACCGTGGTGGTGTCCTTGCCAACCGCAACGCCCCAGCTGCGAGAGAGCGCGGCCACGATCATCAGGCCGCGACCGCCGACCGCGTGACCGTCGGCTGCCCGTTCGGCAATGTCATGCTCGCCACCGCCGTCGGTGACCGAGAGCAGGTAGCCGTGCTCGTCCAGCGTCCACTCGATGGCCAGGTGTCCGGACGGCAGCGGCGCGGCATGCCGGACGGAGTTTCCGACCAGTTCGCTGGCGATCAGCGCGGCATCGTAGGCGTCGTCGGCCGACAGTCCGGCTTTCTGGAAGGCCACCTGCACACCCTTGCGGGCGACCGCGGCGCTTGACGGGGCGTGCCTAACCCACAGTGTGGACACCCGTTTCCCCCATCTTCGTACAGGTCGGCCCGCCGTCCGTTTCAGCGAACCACCTCGACATCGACTGTTGTACCCGCAACGGTGCCCGGATAAACCCGGCCATGAGCGGGAATGGCGGGCGTCACCGCACTGTGACCTGCAGTGTTCGATTAGAGGTATTTATGGATAAGTGTCGGCCAGTAAACGGCGTACGTCCCCTGGCCGGTTGGTGATAATCGCATCGATCCCGAGTTGGCGGACGAGCTCGACATCGGCGGGTTGGTCGACCGTCCAGCAGAAGACCCGGTTGCCGGCCGCATGGGCCCGCTCGACGTAGCCCGGCTCGCCACGCAGTAGCCGGATGCCGGGGCCGGCGGTCTGCACACCGGTCGGCAGCGACCCGTCCCGCCGGATGGTGGAGCCCCGTTCGAGTAGCAGCACCAAGGGCACCGACGGCGCGAGCAGCCGGATCCGGCGCAGGGCCACGCTGGCAAAGCTCATGATGGTGATCGGGTAGTCCAGCTCGACGGCTCTGGCCGCCTCGATCCGCTCCTCGCTGGTTTCGCGCCGCGCGGGCGCCTCGGGCGCGGCATCGTTGGCCCAGCCGAATCGCTTGAGCACCCGGACCAGCTCCTTCTCGACCAGGCCGCCGTATCGGGTCGGGTGCTTGGTCTCGATCAGCAGCTTCAGCGGCCGGCCGGCATCGCGCACTACGCCGAGCAAGGTCTCGAGGGTGAGCACCGTGGACTGGTCATCGGCCAGCCGATCGGGGGCCACCCCGGCCAGATAGGGCGAGTCGTTGAGTAGCTGGTCGGGCGAGGGCGGCAGCTCGTCGTGCCAGGATCTGAAGTCCAGCGCCTTCAGGCCGGACAGGTCCAGCTCGCTGACGATGCCACTGCCGTTGGAAGTCCGGTTCACCGTCCGGTCGTGCACGCAGACCAGGTGACCGTCCCGGGTCAGCCGGACGTCACATTCCAGGCCGTCGGCGCCGGTTTC
Organism: Actinomycetota bacterium; assembly: GCA_030853265.1. Classification (GTDB taxonomy): domain Bacteria; phylum Actinomycetota; class Actinomycetes; order Mycobacteriales; family Jatrophihabitantaceae; genus Jatrophihabitans_A. Next base: position 4,680 of record JALYVK010000004.1, on the reverse strand, counting down.
GATGGCCGACAGGTAGGCCGGCAGGGTGTGCTCGGCGACCTCGGAGGATGCCCCGCGATGCGCGATCACCAGCGGTTGCTCGCAACGCGGCAGGGGTGGGCGCGAACGCGCCCGGGATAACGGCCGGGCCATCGGTGGGTTTTAGCGGACCACCGGCGGTTCGCCGGTGTCGCTGATCATCGGGTGTCCGGCCGCTTCCCAGCCGAGCATTCCCCCGTCGAGCAGCACCGCATCGAAGCCGTTGGCGTTCAGCCAGGCGGTCGCTCGCCGGGCTCGGCCGCCGCCCTTGCAGGTGACCACGAGCGGTTCGTCGCTGAGCAACTCGGCCGGCTCGTAGGTCATCCGGTTGGCCAGCCGGTCGAGCGGGACGTGCACCGCGCCGTCGATATGCCCGGCACCCCACTCGTCATCCTCGCGGACGTCCAGGATCACGCTGCCCGGCGGGAGTTCGTCACGGTGGACGCTCGGCGGCTCTTCGAGTCCGAAATCGGTCACGTCCCCAGTCTGCCGTCTGCAGCTATCCGACCGAGCACCGGCTCGCCGTACATAGCTACTTGACCAGCCGGGACAGCCGACGATCGGCCAGGTTCTTGCCGCCGGTCTGGCAGGTAGGGCAATACTGCAATGACTTGTCGGCAAAGGACACTTCGCGGACGGTGTCGCCGCAGACCGGGCACGGCAGGCCGGTCCGGGCGTGCACCGCCAGCCCGCTGCGTTTCTCCGACTTCAAGGTGGCCGCCTTCTGCCCGACGGATCGTTGCACGGCATCGGTCAGGCTGTCGCGCATCGCGGCGTACAGCGCGCTGACCTGTGCCTCGTTGAGCCGGGCGGCGATGGCGAACGGGGACAGCTTCGCCGCGTGCAGGATCTCGTCGGAGTAGGCGTTGCCAATACCGGCGATGACCGACTGGCTGGTCAGCACTCCCTTGATCTGAGCACGCTGGTCGCTGAGTACCGCGCCGAACTCGTCCAGGCTGACCCGCATCGCGTCCGGGCCGAGCCGGGCGATGCCGGGGACGTCCATCGGGTCACGCACCAGGTACACCGCCAGCCGTTTCTGGGTGCCGGCCTCGGTGAGGTCGAAACCGGCGTCCGAATCTGGGTCGGCGTCGGTGTCCTCGGCGCCCGGGGCCAGGTGCAGCCGGAAGGCCAGCGGCCCGCGGCCGGGCTTGGGCGGGACGGCCGAGAGCTTCTCGCGCCACTGCAGCCAACCAGCACGGGACAGGTGGGTGACCAGGTGCAGGCCGTCGATCTCGAGGTCCAGGAACTTGCCGTACCGGCTGGCCCCGGTCACCGACAGCCCATTGATCGCGGTCAACGGCGGGTCGAACGTCTTCACCGCGCTGAACGCGGCCACGTCGGAGCGGATCACGGTGCGTCCCACCGCGCGCTCGCGCAGAAACGCGGCGAGCGCTTCGATCTCCGGTAGCTCCGGCATCTGGCAAGCCTACGTCCCGGCGTGCTGGCCCGGCTGGCGAACTCCGCGATTGCGCTGGCTTAGGCTGGCCCGGTGCCTCGTGAGCGGAAAAGCCGGTTCCGGCTCACCGGCAGGTCCCGGCGCGGTAGCGGCAAGTCTCAGCGCGGCCGAGGTAGGTCCCAGCGCGGTCGATCCCGGATCGGCCTGCTGACCAAGCTGGCGCTGGGACTGGTCCTGATCTGGCTGATCGCCTGCTACCTGGTGGTTCTCGAGCCGACCGTGAACAAGCCGGTCAAGGTCGATGCGATCCTGGTGCTCGGGCCGCCGGACGTCGACGGCCGGGCCGAAGCCGCCTATGCCCTGGCTCGGGCGCACTATGCGTCGACCGTGGTGATCTCCGTCCAATCCGAACTGCAAGATCGGCTCAAGGGCGCCTGTCGCAACCAGAACGCCGGCTATCAGGTCATCTGCTTCCAGCCGGATCCGGGAACCACGCAGGGCGAAGCCCGCGAGATCGGCCGGCTGGCCAAGCAGCACGGCTGGAAGTCGATCATCGTGGTGACCTCGAAGTACCACGTGTCCCGGTCCCGGATGATCATCGAACGCTGTATGCCCGGCAAGGTGTTGGTGGTGGCGGCGCCCGGCAAGCCGTCGGTATCCAAGTGGGCCTACGAGTTCGCCTACCAGACCGGGGCCTACCTCAAGGCGTTCGTGCACCGCGGCTGCTGACGCGTCCGGTCCTTTGCCATTGTGCGACCCGAAACCGCGATATTTCGCAAGCTTTTCGCGGTTTCGGGCCGCACAATGGCGAACGGGGCCGGTCTCAGGCTTTGCGCGAGACGGTGACGGTGAACTTCGGATCCCGGTGGGCGACCTCGGTGCGACCGACCAGCGTCCGCAGCTCGGCCCGGTAGTCCAGGTGCGCGTTGCAGACCGTCCACAACTCGCCACCCGGGGCCAGCACCCGGCCGGCCGCCTGGAACAGCCGGCTGGCGGCTCCCTCGTGGATCGCGTTGTCGAGGTGGAACGGCGGGTTGCAGACGATCAACTCGGCGCTGGCCTCGGCCACCGTGGCCAGCGCGTCATCGCGCTGGACGCTGACCCGGCCGGTCAGCTCATTGGCGGCCATCGTCGCCTGTGCCGAGGCGACCGCCGCGGCTGAGGAGTCGCTGGCCAGCACCCGCAGCTCCGGACGGGCCATCGCCAGCGCGGCGGCCAGCACCCCGGTTCCGCAGCCGAGATCGATCGCCTCGGCCGCGTCCGGGCGCATCCGATCCAACAGCGCGAGTAACCGGCGGGTCCCGAGGTCGATTTTCGCCCCCGCGAAGGCGGCGCCGTGCGCGCAGATCCAGAGCCCGAGATCGGCGTGCCAGACCTTGCGCGGAAAGCTGAGCCGTTCGAGATCAGCCCGTTTGGCACTGGCCGAAATCACCCGGGACTTCTGCCGGGCGAGGCTGGCTCGTACCTCGTCGAAGGCCTCGGCCAGCACGGCGTTGATGGCCGGCGTGAGGTGCTTGACCCGGCCACCCACGTAGACCTCGACGCCGGCGGGTGCCTCGTGCGAGATCAGCTCGACGGTCTCGCGCAGCGCGTCCAGGTTCTTCGGTGCCTGGATCAGCACGACCCCGACGTCGCTGAACAGGCCGGCCGCCAGCGGATATGACCGGTAGCAGCCGGCCAGCTCCAGCCGCTCGGCGTTGGCCGCCAGCGCCTGCTCGCCGGTCAGCAGATCCTGCTGGGTCCGGATCTCGGCACTGCCGAACCGGCCGGCCGCACCCAGCGTCAGCGCTCCGTAGTGGTCACCGACGATGGCGAGCTCGCCCGGTCCGGCGTCAGCCAGCGCCTGCGCGGCGGTGTCGAGCAGCAGCCGGTCGGTGGCATCGACGGCGAACAGGTTCGGCGCCTCGACATCGGGAAACCGGCGGAGCCGATCGAAGGCGAAGCTGGTCATCCGACGAGCCTCTCACGCCGGCGGATCAACCCGCGCCAGCACCTCAGCTGCTCGGCGTGAACAGTCCGACCGGGCAGCTGACGCCGGTTGCCAGCACCGGGCAGTAACCGTTCGGGTTCTTGGACAAGTACTGCTGGTGGTAGCCCTCGGCGTAGTAGAACTCGCCCAGCGCGGCGATCTCGGTGGTCACCCGGCCGTAACCGGCCTGGGCCAGTCGCTGGCCGAAGGCCACCGCGGCTGCCTCGGCCTGGGCCTGCTGCTCGGGCGAGTTGTAGTAGATCGCCGACCGGTACTGGCTGCCGACGTCATTGCCCTGCCGCATGCCCTGGGTCGGGTCATGGTTCTCGAAGAAGGTGCTCAGCAGCTCGGCATAGCTGATCTGGCTCGGGTCGAAGATCACCCGGACCACCTCGGCGTGCCCGGTCCGTCCGGTGCAGGTCTCTTCATAGGTCGGGAACGTCGTGATGCCGCCGGCGTAACCGACTGCCGTCGACCAGACTTCTGGACGTTCCCAGAAGTCCTTCTCGGCTCCCCAGAAGCAGCCCATCCCGAAGACGGCCGTCTGCAGCGCGGACTCGAACGGCTCGCGGATCCGGCGACCGTTGACGTGATGGATTTCCGGCACCGAGTACGGGTAGTCCGTGCGACCGGCGAGGGCGTTGGCGGCAGTGGGAAGATCTGTCTTGGGACGTAGAAAGCTCATGTATCCAGGCTAGCGACTTCGGTGGCCGCTGGGCGAGGACGGAACAGATGGTCACCGGATCGTCAGACCTCGACTCGCCGGTCCGCGTACTCTGATGGCATGACCGAGTGGGGTATCGACACGCTTTTCAATCCAGGCAAGCGTCACATGGATGAAGAGAAGCGACGATTGCAGTCGACTCGGGAAGAAATCGGCGATTCCTCTGGCGGTAAGCGGATCGACCTCGAGTCTGGCGTGGTCAAGATCGGCCGAGCCGATGAGGACGATGCCGACGAGGTTCTGTCCGAAGATCAGCAGGACGAGAAAACCCAGCAGGTCGAGGAAGCCGAGCAGGACGAGAAGGCTCCCGCGCTATCCGACGCCGCGGCCAGGGCCAAGGAACGGCGCGCGCGGCAGTCGCGCTGACCCCGCCAGCTATCGCGCCCGCGCGACTAACCCGCTCGAACCGCTAACCCGCCCGAACCGCTATGCAGTTCGTCGATCGGATCGCGCCGAGTGAGTTCTTGACCGCCAGCTGGACGTAGTACAGCCGGCCGGTGGCCAGGCCGCCCAAGGTGTAACTGCGGGCAGTCGTCGTGGTGGTAGCTGCCATCGCGGTGCAGGTCGAGT
>JALYVK010000042.1 GCA_030853265.1 Actinomycetota bacterium | reverse complement strand
GCCCCGCCACCGACTCAACATCCAGAAGCTCACGCTGACCATCAGACCGTCCCTGCATACCGAAGATCATCCCGAACCGACAAGATCAACAGGTCGAGCCACACTGCATTGTTCAGCGGTCTCCTAGCGGGCCAGCGCGGCCGTTGCCCGACGCTGATACTCAGCCCGGGCCATCACCCGTTCGCTGCGGGACTAGCGGGCCAGCGCGGCCGTTGCCCGACGCTGATACTCAGCCCGGGCCATCACCCGTTTGCTGCGGGATTAGCGGGCCGGCGCGGCCGTTGCCCGACGCTGATACTCAGCCCGGGCTATCACCCGTTTTCAGTATCAAGACCGCCTCGGCCGGCTCGCTGGCCTGATCCGCCTGCTGCTCGAAACGCACCGGCGTCATCGCGATCGCGAGCACCGGGAAGATCGCGCCCACCGTAAAACCGACGGCGTAACCGTGCGCGCCGATCAGGCCGCCGAGCAGCGGCGGGGTCAGCGCCGAGGCAATGTTCTGCGCGGTGTTCTGGGCGCCCAGCGCGCGGCCGGCCCACGCCGAGCCGGCGAATTCGGCAACCGCGGCGAAGGCCAGCCCGTTGTCGGCCACGGTGATCACCGCGCCCAGCACCAGGACCAGCAGGATCAGCGGCGAGTGGTAGTGATCGCAGACGGCCACCCCGAGCATCACCAGGGTGCTGGCCACGGCCAGTTGCCGCATCGGCGTCATCCGGCTGGCCACCCGGTCTGACCACAGCCCGGCGCCGACCCGGCCGACCGCGCCGAGCAACTGCGCCACGAACAGCACCCGGCCGGCAGCCAGCGGGTCCCAGTGCCGTACGCCGACCAGGTAGGCCATCGAGAAGGCTGAGAACGCGAACTGCGGGACGATCAGCATGGTCGAGGCCGAGTGCAGCCGCCACAGGGTAGGCACCCGATACGGCGATCCGGTGGCGGCGATGGTTCCCTTCACCCCGCGCGGCGGGTCCTGCACGAACGCCAGCACCAGCAACCCGAGCAGCCCGCACAGCACGGCCGGCACCAGCAACGCGGTGCCGACGCTCCACCGGTTGGCAGCCGCCGGCAGCGCGAGGGCGGCTATCGCGACGCCCAGCGGGACCGCCGTCTGGCGCAGTCCCATTGCCAGCCCGCGTTCGTGGGCGGCGAACCAGCCGAGCACCACCCGGCCGCTGGCCGCGTTCACCGAGGCACCGGCCGCGCCGGCCAGCGCCAGCGCCAGGCAGAGCAACGGCACCGAGTGCAACCGGGTGGCCCAGAGCAGGAAGACGGTGGCCAGCAGCAGGCCGCTGGCGATCACCAGCCGCTCGCCGTGCCGGTCGGCGATGGCACCCCACAGGATCAAGGTGAGGATCAGCCCGACCGCGGGCGCGCCGACCACCGCGCCGGCCTCGCCGAGCGAGATGCCGAGTTCAGCCCGCAGCTGCGGGACCAGCATCGGCAGCCCGTAGAGGAAGACGCTCGTCGAGGTCTGGGCGCTGAGCCCGAATGCCAGGATTATCCAGCGGCGCTTGCCGGCCATCATCATCACCTACCGGCCTATAACCTACCCGCACGTACCGAAGAATAGGATAGATGTCTCGCTGAATGAGACGCTTGGGACGGTCCGCAGATAGCCCGAGGGCCCCGACAGAAGTCGAGGCCCTCGGCGAGACGACGTAACCGGTTCAGGACTCCAGGTTGTCGGCCACCGCCCGCAGCAGGGTGGCCACCTTCTTGCCCTCGCCGCGATCGGGATAGTGGCCACGGCGCAAGGAATTGCCAACCTTGTCCAGCAGCTTGATCAGATCCTCGACGATCGGGGTCATCTCATCGGCCGGTCGCCGGGTTGCCTTGACCACCGAGGGCACCGGATCGAGCAACCGGACCTGCAGCGCCTGGTTGCCCTTTCGCCCCTGAACCACGCCGAACTCGACCCGCTGGCCGGGTTTGAGTTCGGCCACGCCGGCCGGCAGCGCATCCTTGTGGACGAAGACGTCCGCGCCCTCGTCGTCGGCGAGAAACCCGAAACCCTTTTCCGCGTCAAACCATTTCACCTTGCCGGACGGCATGAGTGAACACCCCACTACTCGTATGAAGAATCGGATTCGTAATGTCGATACAGAAGATTGACGTCCGCACAGCTGCGGACGTCAAGGTCACAGGGTAACGCGCCAGCCCCACCGGTCGCACCAGAGATTGGACGAATCAATGCCAGCTGCGATTTCCCGGCCCACCTCGGTACGGATCGGCTTCGCGCTATTCGTGATCGGGCTGGTGTTCCTGGTGGTGACGGTGCTGCCATTCTTCTTCGGCGATCACAACCGCCCGCTCTGGCTGAACCTGGGCTGCCTGGGCGTCCCGATCGGATTCGTGGTCGCGGTGACCGGCGCCGTCCGGGCCGGCCGGGCCGACCAGCGGGCGGCACTCGCAGAGCTCGACCGCTCGAACCCGGTTACCGAGGACTAGCGGCCGGGCCGACCAGCGGGCGGCCCTCGCAGAGCTCGACCGCTCGAACCCGGTTACCGAGGACTAGCGGCCAGCCACTTGCCCAGCCGGTCGTGCACTCGCTGCGGAAGCTCGGGCACCGCCAGCAACTCCGGCGCCAGCCGGCGGTCGCCGGTCAGCGTCTGCAGGGTCTGACGGATGGTCATCCCGTGCGGCGGCCGGTCCAGCACGGTGACCGGGTCGCCGACCCGCAGCTCACCCTCGGTGAGCACCCGCAGGTAGGCACCCGGCCGGCCGGCCTCGATGAACCGCTTGGCCAGCCGGTCCACGTTCCAGTAGGCGGCGAAGGTCGAGCACGGAATCCGGGGCGCGGTGACCTGCAGCACCACGCTGCCGATCCGCCAGCGCTCGCCGATCACCGCGTGGGTGAGTTCCACGCCGCGCAACGTGAGGTTCTCGCCCAGCGAGCCGGGACGCAGCGGGAAGGACAGCTCGTCGGCCAGCTCGGCCTGCCACCAGGCGGTGTCGGACTCGGCGTAGGCGTAGACGGCTTGGTCCGGGCCGCCGTGGTTGGCGGTGTCGCAGATCGAATCACCGGCCAGGCCGAGCCGGCGGACCGCGACCGGTTCGGTCACCGGCCGCTTGTCGATGCCGGTCTGAGTCGGTTTCCGGTCCACCGGACCGTTCGGTGGCGGGCCAGGGGTGGGCATCAGGTGGGCCAGGTTGACCGAGATCACCTGGCCGGATTCGCTCACCGGATTCGCTGCCGTCACGCCGCCAACCTTAGCGACATGGCACACTGGACCTTCGACTTGCCGGCACTACCAGGCCGGGCCACGCACCGTTCTCCAATGTTTCGAACCTAGGGGTGGGCAGCACATGGCAGGGACCGTTTCGCCGCAGAACCAGCCAGAACTCGGCTGGGACGATCTCTACCCCGAGCACCCGGTGAACGAGCTGCTGTCCAACAAAGCCGGCTCACAGAGCCCGTTCGGGGACGATGTCAGCTTCCCGTTGCCGGTGGACAGCCTGTTCTACGCCCATCCAGGCCCGGAAAACCTACCTAACCGGCCGCGCCGGTCCGACGTCGCTGGTCACTGAGACCGGCAGCCACCGGCAGGAGCCGGACCGGATGCCCTCGGCGGCCCAGCGGTCCCCGCAACCGGCTCCGCAGACGCTCACCGACTGGCTGCGTGGCCGCAGTGACCCCGAACTGGTCGCGCTGCTGCGCCGCCGGCCGGACCTTGCGCTGCCGGCCCCGGTCGATCTGGCGACGCTGGCCAGCCGGGCCAGCGTCCGGACGTCCATCTCGCGGGCGTTGGACGCCCTGGACGCCTTTACCCTGCGCACCCTGGAAGTACTGACCTGCCTGCCCGCCCCGGTGGCCCTGACCGACCTGCAGGGCTGGTTCGCGCCGGCCGACCGGGCCGCGGTGGAACTCGCCGGCTACCGGCTGCGGGAATGGACGCTGATCTGGGGCGCCGATCGCAGCCTGCATCCGGTCGGTACGGTCCGCGAGGTGCTCGGCCCGTACCCGGCCGGGCTGGGCCGGACGGCGGCCCAGCTGTTCGGCTCGGTGAACGACCTGGTGCTGGCGCCGCTGCTCCGCCGGCTGGAGTTGGCCCCGGCAAGCCAGCCACGTTCGGGCAGTTCGGCCGCCGGCGCGGTGACCGAGCGGTTGGACGAGCTGCTCGGCGGCTGCACCGAGGCCGAGCGGTCGATCCTGGACCGGCTGGCTACCGGCCCACCGATCGGCGCGCTGCGCAACGCGACGCTGCCCACCGCCGAGCCGAGCCCGGCCCGCAGCCTGGTCGAGCGTGGCCTGCTGGTGCCGATCGACAACCACACCGTGGAACTGCCCCGCGAGATCGCGCTGGCGCTGCGCGCGGTTCCGGCCGGCCCGATCCGTCCCGAACCCGATCGGCTGGACCTGGCCGAGCCCGGTGTGGTGGTCATCGACGGTGGCGGCAGCACGGCGGTACTCGAGACCGTCCGGCTGGTGGAGCAGCTGCTACACGCCCTGGCCACCGACCCGGCCGTGCAGCTACGCGCCGGTGGCCTGGGCGTACGCGACCTGCGGCGGCTGGCCCGCATGCTGGACGTGGCCGAGCCGGTCACCGCCCTGCTGGTCGAGCTGTCCTACGAGGCCGGCCTGCTGTCCAGCTCCACCACCGTCGATCCGGCCTACCTGCCGACCACCGAGTTCGACAACTGGCTGCGACACGGCACAGCCGAGCGCTGGGTGCAGCTGGCCACCGCCTGGCTGGCGATGACCCGGCAGCCGAGCCTGATCGGCGCCCGGGACGACCGGGACAAGACCATCGCGGCGCTGTCGGCCGATGTCGAACGGCACAGTGCGCCGGCCCTGCGGCTGCAGCTGTTGCGGTTGCTGGCCGACCTGCCGCCGGGCAGCGCACCCCGCTCGGACGCCGACGTGCTGAGCCGGCTCGACTGGCGGGCACCGCGACGGGCCTCGGCGCACCGATCCGCGGCCGGCGCGATCCTGACCGAGGCGGCCACTCTCGGGCTCACCGGCTACGGCGCCATCACCGGCTACACCCGGGCGTTACTGGACGGCGCGGAGACCGGCGCGGCGCTCGCCCAGCTGAACGCCGCGGACCTGCTGAACGCCGCGTTGCCGGTCGCGGTGGATGAGTTCCTGCTGCAACCGGACCTCACCGCCGTGGTGCCCGGACCGCCGACGGCCGAGCTGCAGCGCGAGCTGGGACTGGCCGCCGATCTGGAATCCACCGGCGGTGCCTCGGTATTCCGGATCGGACCACTCAGCCTGCGGCGCGCGCTGGACGCCGGCCGGACGGGTGCTGACCTGCACCGGTTCTTCACCGATCACTCGCGGACGCCGATGCCGCAGGCGCTGGAGTACCTGATCAACGACGTCGCCACCCAGCACGGCCGGCTGCGGACGGGTGCTGCCACCAGCTACCTGCGCTGCGACGATGTGCTGCTGCTGGACCGGGTGCTTGCCGAGCCGGCGCTGGAGTCCCTCGGCCTGCAACGGATCGCACCCACCGTGCTGATCTGTTCGGCCGGCATCGGCCTGCTGCTGGACCGGTTGCGCCAGCACGGGTTCGCGCCGGCCGCCGAATCGGCGGACGGGGCGCTGGTGAGCTTTGCCGCGGACGCGGCGAGGGTGCCGGCCCGCCAGCACTCCCGGGTGTCGCGGGTCCGAGCCAGCTCCATCGCCGACAGCCAGCTCACCGAGGTGGTGAACCGGCTGCGGGCCAGCGAGCGGCTGGCCAACGCGATGAACAATTCCACCAACCGGGTCTCCCAGCAGATTCCGGGGGTGACCTCGGCCTCGATCCTCGAACTGCTGCGTACCGCCGTCCGGGAAGAATTGACCATCGCGATTGGCTATGTAGATGACACCGGGACGCCTTCGCAACGCACCCTGCAGCCGATCTCACTCGGCGGCGGGGTCATTCGCGGCCACGACCCGGACGATGCGAGGCTGCGCAGCTACCCGCTGCAGCGGATCACCACCGTCAGCGTCCTGACCGAGTGACCCGCACGCCTCAACCGCATTGTGCGGCCCGAGTTTCCACGACACGCCGATGCTGCTGGAAATTCGGGCCGCACAATGGACCTGGAAGTGAAGGAGAATTTCAGTGACCGACGGACCATTGATCGTCCAATCCGACAAGACGCTGCTGCTCGAAGTGGACCATCCGCAGTCCGCCGAGGCCCGCGCGGCGATCGCCCCGTTCGCGGAGCTGGAACGCTCCCCCGAGCACGTGCACACCTACCGGCTGACCCCGCTGGGGCTGTGGAACGCCCGCGCCTCGGGCCATGACGCCGAGCAGGTCGTCGACGCCCTGGTCAGGTTCTCTCGCTACACCGTCCCGCACGCGCTGCTGGTCGACGTCGCCGACACGATGGACCGCTACGGCCGGCTGCAGCTGGCCAAGCACCCGACGCACGGGCTGGTGTTGATCTCACTCGACCGGGCAGTGCTGGAAGAAGTGCTGCGGCAGAAGAAGATCACCCCGATGCTCGGCGACCGGATCGATGCCGACACGGTGCTGGTGCACCCGTCCGAGCGTGGCCGGCTCAAGCAGGCGCTGCTCAAGGTGGGCTGGCCGGCCGAGGACCTGGCCGGTTACGTCAACGGCGAAGCGCACCCGATCGAGCTGGACAATGCGGACTGGACGCTGCGGCCGTACCAGCAGCAGGCGGTCGACTCATTCTGGGCCGGCGGTTCCGGAGTGGTGGTTCTGCCTTGTGGCGCAGGCAAAACCCTGGTCGGTGCGGCTGCCATGGCACAGGCCAAGGCAACCACCCTGATCCTGGTCACCAACACCGTCTCGGGCCGGCAGTGGAAGCGTGAACTCATCGCGCGGACCTCGCTGACCGAGGAGGAGATCGGCGAATACTCCGGTGAAAGAAAGGAGATCCGGCCGGTCACCATCGCCACCTACCAGATCATGACGACCCGCCGCAAAGGCGAGTACCGGCACCTGGAGCTGTTCGACTCGCGGGACTGGGGCCTGATCGTCTATGACGAGGTGCACCTGCTGCCGGCTCCGATCTTCCGGCTGACCGCCGACCTGCAGTCGCGCCGTCGACTCGGCCTGACCGCCACCCTGGTGCGCGAGGACGGTCGCGAGGCGGATGTGTTTTCCCTTATCGGACCGAAGCGTTACGACGCACCGTGGAAGGACATCGAGAACCAGGGCTGGATCGCGCCGGCGGACTGCTCCGAGGTTCGGGTCACCCTGACCGACGCCGAGCGGATGTCCTACGCGACCGCCGAGCCCGAGGACCGGTACAAGCTGGCGGCCACCGCACGCACCAAGCTTCCGGTCATCAAGACCATCGTGGACCAGCATCCCGACGATCAGGTACTGGTGATCGGGGCTTACCTGGACCAGCTGGAGGAGATCGCCGAGTTCCTCGGGGACGTCCCGATCATTCAGGGCTCGACGCCGAACAAGGAACGCGAGCGGCTCTATGACTCGTTCCGCACCGGCGAGACTCGGGTGCTGGTGGTGAGCAAGGTGGCCAACTTCTCGATCGACCTGCCGGAGGCGGCGGTGGCGATTCAGATCTCCGGGACGTTCGGTTCTCGGCAGGAGGAGGCCCAGCGTCTCGGCCGGGTGCTGCGACCGAAGCACGATGGCCGGCAGGCGCACTTCTACACGGTGATTTCGCGCGACACGTTGGATGCCGAGTACGCCGCGCACCGGCAACGGTTCCTGGCCGAACAGGGTTACGCCTACACCATCATCGACGCCGACGACCTGCTGCGACCGCTCTGAAACGAGAGCCGCAGCCTGCATCCCAGCTTGGTACCATATTGGTATGAGCAAGCAGATCGCGGTACGCCTGCCGGACGACCTCGTCGAGTTCATCGACGGGCTCGTCAGCCACGGCGACGCCTCAAGCCGGGCGGCCGTCGTCTCACACGCCCTGGATCGTGAACGACGTAGGCGGGTAGCGGCGCGGGACGCGGCAATCCTCGCCGGGGTCGGAGCGGATCCTGACCTGGATGGGCTCGCGGCCTACGCCGCAACCACGTCGATGGACGACCTCGACTGATGCGTCCTATTCATACCGCGCGGCTCGACAAAACCCGCCCGGTAGTGGTCCTTACCCGAGAACTGGTCCGACCGCACCTGACCCGGGTGACCATCGCGCCGATCACCAGCACCGTCCGAGGTCTTTCCACCGAGGTAGCGGTCGGACTGGCAAACGGGCTCGACCACGAGAGCGTCATCAGCTGCGACAACATCCTCACGGTGCCGGCTGACGTTCTCGGGCGACACCTCGGCTACCTGCTACCGGCTCAGGAACTCCAGCTCACCGCGGCCATCCATGCCGCCTTCGATCTCGACTAATACTGGTACGACGATTGGTACCAGCCAGCCAGGGAGTTCAGCGATGTTGATAACCGCCAGCGAGGCACGCAGGAATCTGTTTCCGCTCATCGAGCAGGTGAATGATGACCGCACGCCGATTCAGATCACCTCGCGTCGCGGAGATGCGGTGCTGCTGTCTCTCGCGGACTACGAAGCCCTTGAAGAGACGGCCCATCTGCTCCGAGTACCCGCCAACGCCAAGCGGCTGATCGAGAGCCTGCAACAGGCTCACGCCGGCCAGCGCGACATGCACGACCTGGCCGAGTGAGACTCGTATTCACCCCGCATGGGTGGCAGGACTACACCTACTGGCTCGCCGCCGACCGGGCAACCCGCCAGCGAATTAATCGAGGACGCCCTGCGTGACCCGGTCGCCGGAATCGGCAAGCCCGAACCGCTGCCTCACCTGTTGGCAGGTGCCTGGTCCCGGCGGATCAGCGAGGAATACCGGCTCGTATACCTGGTCGACGGCGACGATCTTGTCGTGTTGCTGGCCAGATTCCACTACAAGTAACGACGTAGCCGAAGCGCTAGGACTATGCGCCGAGCTTCTGCCAGTCGGCTAGCTGCTGCAGGGCAAAGATCTCTTGGACGGAAGGGATCTCGCCCTCCAGGTGCGCGGTCGAGCCATGTTCGAGGATGGAACCGAAGGTCGATCGCAGCGTACCCACGGTGGCCCGCAGACCCTGGTTGGCGTAGATGACCACCGAGACACCCGCCTTGGCCGCGTCGTCGACATGCCAGTCCGGGTAGGTGGTTGGCACGATCACGACCGGGCAACCGCCGTCCCAGGCCGCCAGGAACTCCTCGATCTGCTCGGGCGAACGCGCCTTGGAATGGATCAGGACCGCATCGGCACCAGCGGCTTCGTAGGCGCGCGCCCGGCGCAGCGCCTCGTCGATGCCCAGGCCGCTGATCAGCGCCTCGGTACGGGCGATCACGAAGAAATCAGGATCGCTCTGGGCCTGTTTCGCGACCCGGATCTTGCCGCAGAACAGCTCGATATTGAGCAGGGTATGAGCATTCTCGGCAAAACTGTTCATCTTCGGAAAGATCTTGTCCTCGATGCACACGGCGGTGATCCCGGCGCGCTCGTATTCGTGGACCATGTGAACGACGTTCAGGTTGTCACCGAAACCGGTATCGCAATCGGCGACCACCGGAATATCGAGCATCTTCTGAATGGCTGCGGCCTCGGTCAGATACTCCGTCATGGTCAGCAGGCTCGAGTCAGGCAGCCCGTGCGCCGCGGAAATCTCGAAACTGGACGCCCAGACCGCGTCGAAGCCCGAGTCCCGAGCGAGCAGACCGACCAGTGCGCAGTGCGCTCCGGCCACCCGCACCACCGCACCGCGTTCGAGGACGGACCGGAAGGACGGGTACCGCGGTCTGATCATCGTGCTCCCTAGCTCGTGCTCGATGCCCTGCCGTCACGGTTCCGGCCGAGGTCGCGACGGGCACCCGCGTGAATAATGAACAGTCGATGGTTTTTGCTGATTTCAGAGGTTGCGCGTGGATGAATATAGAGGGCTAACGTCCGAGTAGCAATGGTTATACCTTTTGCCACGATCACTGATCGAGGCAGCTGCCACCGAACCTGCGATGGCTCAACGCCTCTTGCGCGGCCAACCGCAACTGGCTGAGCAACTCCCCGTAGAGCACCGTTCCGGTCGCCACCGCGTGGGCCGCCGCCGAGCGCGGGATATCCAATGGAATATGACCAACCTCGACTTCAGCGACCTGCCAGGCCGCCTCCACCCACGGCCGCAGGCTGGTCGCGTCGATAGGATTGCCTTGTTCAGCAAGGGCGTTGAGCACCCTGGCTACCGATCCTCGCAGCGGCGAGTCGGTGGCTACCGGCCAGCCAAGTTCGGCGAGCAGGTTGCTGGCTGAAGCCGTGTCGGTGCTCGGGGACCCTGCTTGCACCCGGGCAACCGCCGTCTGGGTGACCCCGAGCAGCTCTACCAGCGGCAATCGCTCGTCGTCCACCGCGAGCAGCACCGTCGCGATAGTGGCGACCGGCAGGTCCGCCACCTCGCGCAGCACCCGGATCAACCGGAGTCGCTGCAGATGCGATTCGGCATAGTTCGATTGGGTTTTCGACACCGGCTCGCCGGCCGGCAGCAATCCCTCACGCAGGTAGAACTTGACGGTGGCCACCGGTAGGCCGGCGCGCTCGGCCAACTCCGAGATCCGCACATCGGCTCCCTTGTCAACCATTGACAGTTGCTGGCCCGTTGCCAATAGTCGGCCATTGACAGATTAGATAGTGCAGCTATCCTATCATTGGATACCAGCACTCTCCAAGGAGCCTCAATGGCCGCGAAACCAGCACCTACCACCGTCCGAGCAGCTCAGACCGAGCCGGTCGTGGTGTTCCTGATTGGCATGCGGATCAACTCCTGGCACTCCATCCGGCACTGGTTGCCGGTATTGCTAGCCATGCCACCGATGATCCGCGAGGTACTCGGTGACCCGAACTCGGGCTGCCTGCAGGTCCGAAGCTTCCTCTCCGGCCGAACCATCCTGACCGTGCAGTACTGGACATCGACCGAGCACCTGATGGCGTACGCGCACGGCACCCAGGCCAAGCACCTGCCGGCCTGGCGAGCGTTCAACCGCCGGGCCGGCCGGTCCAGCGCGGTCGGCATCTTTCACGAGACCTACCCGATCGCCGCGGGAGCCGCCGAGAGCGTCTACCGCTCGATGCCCGCCTTCGGGCTGGCCGCCGCAACCGGTCAGCGTCCGGCCCGCGATTGCCGCTGATCCAACGGCGAGTTCCCGGGCGTTCGGCCAGCGCCAGCCGCTGATCCAACGGCGAGCTCCCGAGCGACTAATCGCGCTGGGCCACCCACTCGTCGCCGACTCGCTGCTCGATCCGCAGCGCCGCCTCGATGACCTTGACGATCTCGGGCTCGATCTTGCGGCCCAGCAACGGGATTGCCACCTTGACGTCGCCGGTGACCACCTCTTTCGAACCCGAACCGTTCGCCGCCAGCACCGCCGAGCCCACCATCGTCGCCGGCTGGCCCTTGATGGTCAGCTTGATGCTCGCCGTCCTGCTGCCCTGCGCGTCCGGCGGGCCCCACTCCTCGATCTGGCGGATCGAGATGCTCTCGCCGACAAACTTCTTGATGAAGTCCGGCACCTCCGGCGCCATCACCCGATCCACCTGGACGCGGGCGCCGCCATCGGCGTTCTGGGCGATGCTGACCTCGTAGGAGATCGCACCCGACTGCCGACAGGCCTCCTCACGCACGCTCTTCTCGACGTGGCTGGCGAAGGTCTGCTCGACGGTGGCCGAGGACGAGTTCTCAACTGTGAGCTTCATAGCCCCAGATCATGGCGGATGCCCACCCGCGGTGCACTCCGGACCCCCGGTCGGTGGCTGCTACCTTTGCTTGGTGCGGCAGTACCTGGAGCTTCTCGACACCGTCCTGACTCGCGGGACCCTTAAGGACGATCGCACCGGTACCGGCACCCTGAGCATCTTCGGACACCAGCTGCGCTTCGATCTGAACCAGGGCTTTCCCGCGGTAACCACCAAGAAACTGCAGCTGAAATCCGTGGTCGGCGAGCTGATCTGGTTCCTGCAAGGGTCCACGAATGTGCGCTGGCTGCAGGAGCGCGGCATCAGCATCTGGGACGAATGGGCAGATGCGGACGGCGAATTGGGCCCCGTGTACGGCCATCAGTGGCGGTCCTGGCCAGCACCGGACGGCCGGCAGATCGATCAGATCGCTCGGGTCGTGCAGTCCATCCGGACCAACCCGGATTCCCGCCGGCACATCGTGTCAGCCTGGAATGTGGCCGAGGTGGACGACATGGCGTTGCCGCCGTGCCACACCATGTTCCAGTTCTACGTGGCCGATGGGCGGCTGTCCTGCCAGCTGTACCAGCGCTCGGCGGACGTGTTCCTGGGCGTGCCGTTCAACATTGCCTCCTACGCCCTGCTCACCCACATGGTGGCCCAGGTATGCGGGCTCGGGGTGGGCGACTTCGTGCACACTTTCGGCGACGCGCACCTGTATCTCAACCATCTGGACCAGGCCACACTGCAGCTGAGCCGCGAACCCCGGGCGTTGCCGAGGCTCGAGTTGAATCCCGCGCGTACCGAGCTGGCCGATTTCGTCGAGTCCGATGTGACGCTGCTGGACTACCACCCGCATCCCTGGATCAAGGCCCCGATCTCGGTGTAAGCCGTCCGGAGCGGGCTCGGCCGGCGCGGATACAGTGCTGACATGACCGTCCAGCTCCCGAGCAGCGCTGAGGTTGTCATAGTCGGGGCTGGCCTGGCCGGCCTGTCCGCCGCCCTCGAACTGAGCCGGGCCGGGCTCGACGTGCTACTGCTCGAAGCCACCGACCGACCAGGCGGCCGGGTGGCCACCGACCTGCTGGACGGGTTCCGGCTCGACCGCGGCTTTCAGCTGATCAACCCGGCCTATCCGCAACTGCGCCGGCTGGTGGCAGCTGGCCTGCTGGACCTCGACCGGCTGCGATTACAGCCTTTCGACGCCGGCGTGCGGGTCGCCCTGGCCGAGCGTCACGCGGTGCTCGGGGACCCCCGCCGCTGCCCACGCGACCTGCTGGCCAGCCTGTCCGCACCGCTGGGGTCCCCGGTGCAGAAGGCCACCTTCGCCGCCTGGGCATTGCGGTGCGCGACCAGCCGGCCGTCCCGGCTGCAGGCGCGACCGGACGAGCCGTACGGTGCGCGGCTGGACCGGCTCGGCCTGACCGGCACCCTGCGCACCGCGGTGATCGACCCGTTCCTGGCCGGAGTGCTCGGCGAGGATGCCGACCAGAGCTCGGCGAATTTTGTCGAGCTGCTGATCCGCGCCTTCGTCCGCGGCACACCGAGCGTGCCGGCCTGGGGCATGCAGGCGTTGCCGGATCAGCTCGCCGCCGGTCTGCCGGCCGGCACGCTGCGTACCGGCGTCCGGGTCGATCGGTTGACTGGCAGCACCGTGCACACCGCAGCCGGCTCGGTCACCGCCCGGGTGGTGCTGATCGCCGCCGACCCACGCACGGCCGCCGGTCTGGTCGGTCTGGCTGGGTTGGCGGTGCCGGAATTCCGGTCGCTGACCACGTACTGGTACGTTGCTGACCGGGCGCCCTGCAACCGGCCGATCCTGCACCTGGACGGCCTGCGACGCGGGCCGATCGTCAACGCGGCGGTGCTGTCGGCGGCCGCACCCGCGTACTCGCCGGACGGTCGGGCGCTGATCGCCGCAACCATGGTTGGCCTGCCCGACGGCACCGCTACCGAGCGGTTGGTGCGCGACCAGGCCGGCCGGATCTATGGCGTGGACAGCTCCGACTGGCAGCTGTTGCGCACCGATGCCATTGCCGACGCACTGCCAGCGATGGTTCCTGGCCTGAACCTGCGCCAACCGGTTCGGCTCAGCGGCTCGCTGTTCGTGGCCGGCGACCATCGCGACACCGCCTCCTCGCAGGGAGCGCTGGCCTCTGGTGCCCGGGCCGCCAGAGCAATCCAGCGCGAGCTAGCCGGATCCTGATACTGCGGCGGGGCTATACCCCGGGCTCATCATCAAGATCCAAAACCGAGCCGGACGGGACAGCACGATGGGCGGCCCCGGCAGAACCGGAACCGCCCATCGCGGTAGAACAGTGGAACGGAGGGCAGGACTTAGAAGTCCATGCCGCCCATGTCCGGAGCGCCGCCGGCAGCAGCGCCAGCCTTCTCCGGCTTGTCGGCCACGACTGCCTCGGTGGTGAGGAACAGTGCGGCGATCGACGCTGCGTTCTGCAGGGCCGAGCGGACGACCTTGGCCGGGTCCGGCACGCCAGCAGCGAGCATGTCGACGTACTCACCGGTCGCGGCGTTGAGGCCGTGTCCGAGCGGGAGTCCGGCAACCTTCTCTGCCACAACGCCGCCTTCGAGGCCGGCGTTGATCGCGATCTGCTTCAGCGGAGCCGACAGCGCGACCTTGACGATGTTGGCGCCAGTGGCCTCGTCGCCGGTCAGGTCGAGCTTGTCGAATGCGGTGACCGAAGCCTGCAGCAGCGCGACGCCACCACCGGCAACGATGCCCTCTTCGACGGCAGCCTTGGCGTTACGCACGGCATCTTCGATGCGGTGCTTGCGCTCCTTGAGCTCGACCTCGGTCGCGGCACCGACCTTGATGACCGCAACGCCGCCGGCCAGCTTGGCCAACCGCTCCTGCAGCTTCTCGCGGTCATAGTCCGAGTCGGAGTTCTCGATCTCGGCACGGATCTGGTTGACCCGACCCTGGATCTGGTCGGCGTCGCCAGCACCCTCGACGATGGTGGTCTCGTCCTTGGAGATGGTGACCTTGCGGGCGCGACCCAGCAGCTCCAGGCCGGCGGTCTCGAGCTTGAGGCCGACGGTCTCGGAGATGACCTGTCCACCGGTCAGGATCGCGATGTCCTGCAGCATGGACTTGCGGCGGTCACCGAAGCCCGGTGCCTTGACGGCGACGGACTTGAAGGTGCCACGGATCTTGTTGACCACCAGGGTGGACAGCGCTTCGCCATCCACGTCCTCGGCGATGATCGCCAGCGGCTTGCCGGACTGCATGACCTTCTCGAGCAGCGGCAGCAGGTCCTTGACGTTGGAGATCTTGCCCTCGTGGATGAGGATGTAAGCGTCATCCAGCTGCGCTTCCATCCGCTCGGTGTCGGTCACGAAGTAGGCGCTGATGTAACCCTTGTCGAAGCGCATACCCTCGGTGAGCTCGAGTTCGAGACCGAAGGTGTTGCTCTCTTCGACGGTGATGACGCCTTCCTTGCCGACCTTGTCCATCGCCTCGGCGATGAGCTCGCCGACCGTGGTGTCAGCGGCCGAGATCGAGGCGGTAGCAGCGATCTGCTCCTTGGTCTCGACCGGCTTGGCAATGTTGAGCAGGTGCTCGGAGACGGCCGCGACAGCCTGCTCGATGCCCCGCTTGAGGCTCATCGGGTTGGCGCCGGCCGCGACGTTACGCAGGCCTTCGCGAACCAGAGCCTGGGCAAGCACGGTGGCGGTGGTGGTGCCATCGCCAGCAACGTCGTCGGTCTTCTTGGCAACTTCCTTGACGAGCTCGGCACCGATCTTCTCGTACGGGTCCTCAAGCTCGATCTCTTTGGCGATGGAGACGCCGTCGTTGGTGATGGTGGGGGCGCCCCACTTCTTCTCCAACACGACGTTGCGGCCCTTCGGGCCGAGCGTCACCTTCACTGCGTCGGCAAGGATGTTCATGCCGCGCTCAAGGCCGCGACGGGCCTCTTCATCGAACGCGATCAGTTTCGACATACGTGTCGTCCTTTACTTGTCTTGTGCGCTACGAAAGGCACTGACTAGTTTCTCGACCGACCAGCGATGCCCGCGACGGACGGCGCCACCTCAGGACGGGGCGCCTCATCACGATCGGCTAGCACTCACAGTACCCGAGTGCTAGTTCAGGTTTAGCACTCGACCCCGACGAGTGCAAGACGGCCGGCTACCCGGCCAGACCGATTGTCAGTGGGTCCGCCTACGGTGCAGGTATGGACTACCCACAAACCCGCACCGTGGATCAGCGCGACGACTTCCATGGCACCGAGGTGGCCGATCCCTACCGCTGGCTCGAGGATCAGAACTCCGACGAGGTCGCCGACTGGGTGCGTGCCCAGGCCGAGCTGACCGCCGGTTACCTGGCCGGGCTACCGGGCCGCGACCGGCTCGCGGCCCGGCTCGCGGAGCTTTCCGCGCTGCCCACCTCGACCGTCCCGCAGCTGCGCGGTGACCGGTGGTTCCGGCGGACCAACGACGGCGTCCAGCAGCAGGCGGTGCTACGGGTCGGTTCCGATCCGCTGGACGAGGGCACGGTGTTGATCGATCCCAACCAGGCGAGTTCGGACGGCACCACGGCGCTGGCCGCCGCGATCGGAGATCCGGCCGGCCGGCTGGTCGCCTGGTCCTACAAAGAGGCCGGCAGCGACTGGTGCCGCTGGCGGGTCCGGGACGTCGAGACCGGCGAGGACCTGAGCGATGACCTGCAGTGGGCCAAGTTCGTCGAGCCGTGCTGGCTGGCCGACTCGACCGGCTTCGTCTACGCGGTCTATCCGGCAGATGAGAACGACCGGTTTTCCTCGGCCAACGGCGCCGTCAAGCTGCTGTTGCACCGGCTCGGCACCAGCCAGGATGACGACGAGCTGCTGCTGCACCGCCCTGAACAGCCGTCGCTGTACGTCTGGCCCTGGATCGACCGGGACCAGGGCTGGCTGGCGGCCCTGTTGCAGGACTCGCAAGCCGACACCCAGGCGCTCTGGATCCGCGACCTCGACGATCCGGCGGCCGAACTGCACGAGCTAATCCCGCCCGGTAAGTCCGACTGGGCCTTCGTCGGGGCGGACGAGCGCGGCCTGATCATGCGTACCGACCTGGACGCCGAGCAGGGCCGGCTGGTGCTGGTGGACCGGCAGACCGGCGAGCTCACCGAGCTGGTCGCGGAACGCGACGGGCTGCTGCAACTGGCCGAGCTGACCGCCGACGCGCTGATCATCGGCTGGCTGGTCGATGCCTGCTCGCAGGTGACGGTGCACGAGCTGACCGGCGAGCAGCGCGCGAGCATCGAGCTGCCGTCGCTGGGCACCGTCGATGAGATCAGCGCCAACGACGAGTCCTCGCTGGTACATCTGAGCTTCACCTCCTTCGACACCCCGCCCCAGGTGCTGGCGTACGAGCTGTCAACCGGACGTACCGAGACCGTCTTCGGCGCCGACCCGACCGGCGAGCGGCTGGTCACCGATCAGATCTGGATCACCTCGGCCGACGGGACCCGGCTGCCGGCCTTCGTGGTGCACCGGGCCGATGTCACCGCGGCCAGCGGCCCGCACTCCTGCACGCTCTATGGCTATGGCGGTTTCAACATCGCCCGGACGCCCGAGTTCTCCCCGGTGATCAGCACGTTTGTCGAGGCCGGCGGCGTGTGGGTGGTGGCCAACCTGCGCGGCGGCAGCGAGTACGGCTCGACCTGGCATGACGGTGGCCGGCTGGCCAACAAGCAGAACGTCTTCGACGACGCGATCGCCACCGCCGAGCAGCTGATCGCTGAAGGCTGGACCAGCCGGGCGAAACTGGCCGTCAACGGTGGTTCCAACGGCGGGCTGCTGGTGGGCGCGCTGGTCACCCAGCGACCGGACCTGTTTGCCGCGGCGGTGCCTCAGGTGGGCGTGCTGGACATGCTGCGGTACGAGCAGTTCACCATTGGCCGGGCCTGGGCCCGCGATTATGGAATAGCCAGTCGTAGCAAGGAAGAATTCGACGTCCTGTACGCGTACTCGCCTTACCACCGGCTGCGGCCGGATGCCGGTTACCCACCGGTGCTGCTGATGACCTCGGACCACGACGACCGGGTGGTACCCGCGCACAGTTTCAAGTTCGCCGCGCGGTTGCAGGCGGTCAGCGCACCGGGAGACATCAGCTACCTGCGGGTGGAATTCGGGGCCGGCCACGGCTTGGGCAAGTCGCGCTCGACGCTGCTGGCCGAGCGAACCGACCTGCTGGCCTTCATCGCCGCGCACACCAGGCTGGACCTGGGCTGACCCCACTCGGGGTCGAGTGCGACAGCGCAGCACAATGCTGCGCTGGTTGCAGATTGCTACAGCAACCGTCAGGCGTGCAGCCGTGAGGTGTGAAATGGCCAATGTTCAGGACAGAGTGACACGGTTCGCCGCCGACCTGGTCGACGCCGCGACCGCCGAAGGGGCGCGCCAGTCTCGTTCGGCCAAGCAACAACTCGACCACTGGGTGCGTCTCGGACGGGCCGTGTCCCAGTCGGAGTCCGTCGCTCGCCACCGGATCGAAGCGGCCCTGGCCGGGACATTGCCGATGCGTGAGCTCACCGCCGAGGAGGGCGTGGTGTTCAACGCCGAGATCAGCGCGGCAATCGAGGAGAACCTCGCCGGTAGCCACTATGGCCAGCTCCTCGCCGTCGAGGGCGTCACCACGGTGGCCCTCGACGAGACGGGCCGGCTTCGGGAGTACCGGCCCGACGGAACCGACGCCCTCCTGCCAGTCAGCAGCTGACCTGCCGGACGCCCCAGCCGACGAGACTTCCCGACCGGAACGGAGACTGAGATCGGTGTTGCGTCTTGACCTGGTCGTGGGACCCAACGGCTCGGGTAAATCGACGTTCGTCCGCCTTACCCTCATCCCGGTGCGGCCGGGGGTGCCGCGTTCGTCAACGCCGGCGAGATTGCGCGCCAGCGTTGGCCGGAGGACGCGGCCGCACACGCCTACGACGCCGCGCAGGTCGCTGCGGATACCCGGGCCGCGCTGATCGTGGCCAGCCAGCCGTTCATCGCCGAAACCGTCTTCTCCCACCCGTCCAAGCTCGACCTCATCGACCACGCCTACGCCGCCGGGTTCACCGTCTTCCTGCACGTCATGTTGGTGCCCGAAGATCTCGCGGTGGCCGAGTCGCGCACCGGGTAGGCGCCGGCGGCCACCCGGTTCCTGAGGACAAAATCCGGCAGCGGTACCAGCGACTGTGGCCCTGGTCGTCACCGCCGTCATGCGTGCCGACGTCGCGGCGGTGTACGACAACTCCGGTATCTCCGGACCGCGGATCGTGGCGCGACTGGCCGGCGGAGAGCCCGTGGGTGCTGTGCAATGGCTGTCGTGAGCGCCCCCGCCGCTGAGCGCTGCGTGGTCCCGAACCTGATCGTCTGTTGAGCGCCGATCAAAGGGATCACCGCATCCAGCGCGGTCAGAGCAGGCCGGCTTCGCGCATTCCCTTCAGGGTCGGCGCGATCACCGCGGTCGGGGCCACCCGGTCGGCAATCGCCTCCAGGGTCTTCAACCCGTCGCCGGTGTTGTAGATGACGGTTTCCTTGCTCGGATCCAGCTGGCCGGATTCCACCAGCTTCTTCAGCACTGCCGTGGTCACCCCGCCGGCGGTCTCGGCGAACACCCCGGTGGTCTCGGCCAGCAACTGGATACCGTCGCGGATCTCCTCGTCACCGACATGTGCCATCGCACCGCCGGTGCTGCGTACGGCGTCCAGGGCGTACGGACCGTCGGCCGGGTTGCCGATGTTCAGCGACTTGGCGATCCCGGTCGGCTTCACCGGCTGCACCACGTCCTGGCCGGCCTCGAAGGCGGTCGCGATCGGCGAGCAACCCGAGGACTGGGCACCGAAGATCGCATAGTCGGCCGGCTCGACCAGGCCGATCTGGCGCAGTTCCTTGAACGCCTTGTGCACCTTGGTGAGCAGTGAGCCCGACGCCATCGGGGCCACCACCTGCTGCGGCAGCCGCCAACCGAGCTGCTCGGCGACCTCGAAGCCCAGGGTCTTGGATCCCTCGGCGTAGTAAGGTCGAACGTTGACGTTGACGAAGGCGGTGGCTTCGAACTCGTCGGTCTCCGACAGCTCGCTGCAGAGCCGGTTGACGTCGTCGTAGGAGCCCTCGATCGCCACCAGGGTGCCGCCGTAGACGGCGGTCTGGCTGATCTTGGCCGGTTCCAGGTCGGACGGGACGAACACGATCGAGTCCATTCCGATCCGCGCCGCGTGGGCGGCCACCGAGTTGGCCAGGTTGCCGGTCGAGGCACAGGCGATCCGGGTGAAGCCGAGTTCCCGGGCGGCGGTGATGGCTACCGAGACAACCCGGTCCTTGAACGAGTGGGTGGGGTTGGCCGAGTCGTCCTTCACCCAGAGCGGGGCGGTGAAACCGAGCCGGTCGGCGAGCCGATCGGCCCGGATCAGCGGGGTCATCCCGGTGCCGGAGTCGACCCGGGTTTCCGGACGCTGACCGGCCGGCAGCAAACCGGCGTAGCGCCAGATCGAGTTCGGCCCGGCGGCAATGCTGGCTCGGGTGACCCGGGCCAGCCGGTCGGCGTCATAGCCGATCTCCAGCGGGCCGAAGCACTCGAAGCAGGCATGCTGGGCACCGAGCGGGTACTGGGACCCGCAGTTGCGGCACACCAGTGCCGAGGCGGGGGTTTCCGGCGTCTGGCCGGTCGGACGATCGATTACTGCAGTCATGGAAAGAGGCCCTTTCTCCTCATCTTTCCCAGCAAACCGCGGTAACCGTGCGAACACGGAAAGCCACAGTGCTAGGCCGGAGTTGGCACCTACCTCGCGAACCCGTGCGCCACCAGCATGGCTGGATAGCGCGGAATTACCTGATACCTCTGGGTTGTCGCGGTGGTTGCCGGGGCTTCAACGGGCCGGTCCCTCTGCCCCTCTGGATGAGCGGAACTATGAAGTTGTCGTGCGCCTCAACTGTAGTCGCTGGTCAACACGATCACGATCGGCCCCTGGGGCAGGCCGTCGAACTTCTCTTTTACCCTTACGATCGCTGGGAATTGCCGCTGTAACGCCTCGGCGGCCTGCTGCGCGCCAGGGACGTTCGGGTCGTAGTAGGCGGCCGTGGACAGGATCGAGCCGGCGAAGGTGCTGGTGTCGGTGACCGTCCAGCCGCCTTGGCGAAACCGGTCGGCGGCGGTGCTGGCGGTGGTCGTGCTGGTGTTGTTCAGCACCACCAGCGGCAGCTTGCCCGAGCCGGCGGTGGACGTACTCGGCGAGGTCGGGGACGGATTGGGGGTGTTGGACGGGCTATTCGTCGGGCTGGACTTCGGCGCGGAGGTCTTCGGTTTGCTGCTGCTCGCCGAGGCCGTCGGCGAACTGGCCGAGGTTCGGGGCTCCGACGCATTCGCGGCGAGATGTCCCTTGGGGTGGTTGAGCGCCAGTACGGCGACAACGGCCACCGCCGCTCCTACCAGAAGCAGCAGGACGCCGAAGAAACTTTCCAGACGCCGGTGTGATCCACCCGGCGGTGCAGTGTGTGCCATTGGGGTACAGCGTAGAAGTTAGACGTCGATCCCTAGACGGCGGGCCGAACGCTGACGCTGGCGACTGGCACGCAACCGGCGCAGTCGCTTGACCAGCATCGGGTCGGCGACCAGCGCCTGCGGGGTGTCGATGAGGCTGTTCAGCACCTGGTAGTACCGGGTTGCCGACATGTCGAAAAGTTCCTTGATGGCCTGTTCCTTGGCGCCGGCGTACTTCCACCACTGCCGTTCGAAGGCCAGGATCTCGCGGTCGCGACGACTCAGGTCACCGGCGTCCACACCAGCGGCGTCCTCGGCCGCTGGGACGGCGGCGGGGGCGGAATCCATGCGGCCTCCGATCAACTGGGCATCAACTGGGCGGTACTGAGCTTGCTGTGCGATGGTTCGGCCTTGCTCTGCGCTGGGTCGGGGCTTGCTCTGCGATGGCTCCGGCGCGGGAATTGCACCGTTGTCATTCAGCTGCACTATTCAACCATGGCGCAGCCAAGACGAGCGCACGGCGAGCGCCGGTACGGGCGTGTCCCGCGTTGCGCGGCACACGAGCGCACGGCGAGCGCCGGTACGGGCGTGTCCCGCGTTGCGCGGCGCTGCTCTCGATCACTGGCACAGCGTAGAAGACGGCACTGACAACTGTTGCCCAAATCGCTCCGGTGCAGCACGATCACGAAATGCTTGGCTTGATGCAGGACTACCCGCTGACCATCGAATCCATCCTCCGACACGGCGAACGGCTGTTCGGTACCAAGACGGTGCTGACCCAGCGCGCCGACGGGCAGGAACGGATCACCTTCGCCGAACTCGGCGGCCGAGCCCGCCAGGTGGCCGGCGTGCTCGACACGCTCGGGGTTAGCGAGGGCGGCCGGGTCGGCTCGTTCGGCTGGAACACCGCCAACCATGTCGCGCTGTACTTCGGCGTGCCGTGCACCGGCCGGGTCCTGCACACCCTCAACATCCGGCTGTTTGCCGATCAGCTCGTCTACACCGCCGAGCACGCCGAGGACGAGGTGGTCTTCGTCGACCGCTCGCTGCTGCCGCTGTTCGTGCAGTACCTGCCCAGGCTGAGCACCGTCCGGCACGTGGTGATCTTCGACGACGGGGCCAGCCACGAGTTGCCCGACGATCCGCGGGTCAGCTGGTGGCACGACGTGGTCGGCGAGGAACTGGATTTCAGCGGCCGGGTGCGTGATGAGAACACCGCCGCCGCGATGTGTTACACCACCGGCACCACCGGCAATCCCAAGGGCGTGCTCTACTCGCACCGCTCGAGCTACCTGCACTCGCTGATCACCCAGACGCCGGCCACCTTCGCCCTGGCCGAAACCGACACCACGCTGCCGATCGTGCCGATGTTCCACGCGATGGCCTGGGGACTGCCCTACGCCTGCGTGATGGCCGGCGCGAACATGGTGATGCCCGGCCCCGGGATGACCCCGCCGGCCCTGCTGGACCTGCTGGAAACCGAGAAGGTGACGATCACCGCCGGCGTGCCGACCATCTGGATGGGGATGCTGCCGCTGCTGGAGGGCCGGGACCTGTCCGCCATCCGCCGGGTCATCTGCGGCGGCTCGGCGGTCCCCCGGGCGCTGTCGGAGAGCTGGCGCAAGGCAACCGGCCTGCCGATCACCCAGGCTTGGGGGATGACCGAGCTGTCGCCACTGGGCACCGTGTGCACCCTGCGGTCGGAATTCGCCGACGCCGACGAGGACACCAAAGCCGACGTCCGGGCCACCGCCGGCATCCCGCCGGTGGGGGTGGAGATGCGGATCGTCGACGCCGAGACCCGCGCCGAGCTGCCCTGGGACAACGAGGCCGTCGGCGAGCTAGAGACCCGCGGGCCGTGGATCGCTCGGCAGTACTACCGCACCGACGAGCCCGGTGAGCAGTTCTCCGAAGACGGCTGGCTGCGTACCGGTGACGTGGCTGCCATCTCCGAGCTGGGCTACCTACGGCTGGTCGACCGGACCAAGGACCTGATCAAGTCCGGCGGTGAGTGGATCTCCTCGGTCGATCTGGAGAACCAGATCATGGCCCATCCCGCGGTGGCCGAGGCTGCCGTGATCGCGCTGCCGCATCCACGCTGGATGGAACGCCCGTTCGCCTGCGTGGTGATCAAGCAGGGCCAGAGCGTCACCAAGGAGGAGTTGCTGGCCTTCCTGGCCGAACGGATGGAGAAGTGGGGGCTACCCGATGACCTCGAGTTCATCGACGAGATCCCCAAGACCAGCGTGGGCAAGTTCTCCAAGAAGACCCTGCGCGAGCGGTTCGCCGATCGCCAGCTCGGCGACCCGAACGACAGCCTGCGCGACTGAACCGACGGCCTGCGTGACTGAGAACGGCGGCCTGCGTGACTGAGAACGACAGCCTGCGCGACTGAACCGACGGCCTGCGTGACTGAGAAACGGCAGCTTGCGCGGCTGAACCGTACGCCGAACCGGTCGAGCGCTAACGCCGCCCGGCGGCTGGACGATAAGCCTTAGGACGCACTGAATCGTTGGTATGCATGGTTACGCCGGGATACCGGCAGCGACACGGCATTCATAGGTAACGATTTGTAGCCGATCCGTCGTCAAGCGACTACAGACAGTTACTGTGCGTCGTGACAGGTGTGGTCAGAGTGACCAGTGTGGTTGCTAGACCGGCGGGTCAAACGGGGCACTCACTCGTTCGATCCCTTCGTAAGAACCGGACGAGTCAGGACGAGGTACATGCTCGGCACTACATCGCTCAGCACCACATCGCCCACCTCCCGGCGCAGGAACGGCCGTCGCACGCTGGCCGCGCTGGCCACCATCGCCGCCGTGGTGTTCGGGTTCAGCTCGCCGAACCCGGCCCGGGCCGCAGCCGCCAGCAACAACCCGATCGGCGCGATGGATTCGGTCACGCTCGCCGCGGACGGCTCGGTCACGGTGCAGGGCTGGGCCGCCGATGCCAGCGTGGCGCACCTCGGCCTGTGGGTCGACTTCTACGACAACGGCGTGCCGCGCGGCCGGGTCCGGGCCATCGCCGCCCGACCGGACGTTGCCAAGGCCTACCCGAGCCTGGGTTCCGGGCACGGTTACAGCACCCGGCTGGTGCTGGCCGATGGCAACCACCAGGTCTGCGCGATCGCCGAGAACCTCGGGGCCGGGGTCAACACCGGAGTCGGCTGCAAACCCATCTCGGTGCACAACAACCCGGCCGGCACGGTGAAGCTGGCATCGCTGGTCGCCAACACCGCCACCATCACCGGCACCGCGACCGACCCGAACAGCCCCGCGAACCTGGCCGTGCACGCCTACGTCGACAACAAGTACTCGGTAGCCGGCACCGCCTCGCTCGCCCAGCACGGCTACTCACTCGCCGTGCCGGTCGCCGAGGGCAGCCACTCGGTCTGCATCTGGGCGCTCAATGTCGGAGCGGGCGGCAACGGCCTGCTCGGCTGCCTGACCGTGACGGTGCGCAACAACCCGCTCGGTACGGTGGAATCTGCCAGCCAGACCCCGACCGGCGTCCGGATCACCGGCTACGCCATCGACCTCAACAGCACCAGCCCGGTGATCATCCACGTCTATGACAACGGCCGGTACAGCGCGAGCGCGACGGCCAACCTGGACCGTAGCGACCTCGCGGCCAAGTACCCGAAATCCGGCACCGCGCACGGCTACTCGATCCTGCTGCCGGCCGTCTCGGGCAGCCACTCGCTGTGCGTCTGGGCGCTCAACATCGGCCCCGGCGCCAACACCAACCTCGGTTGCCCCACCGTCGTGGTGCAGAACAACCCGATCGGCACGATGAACTTCGCCCAGCAGATCCCGACCGGACTGCAGGTCTCGGGCTGGGCGCTGGACCTCAACAGCACCAGCTCGGTGACCGTGAACTTCTCGGTGGACGGCAAGCGGACGGCGTCCATGGTGGCCGCCGCGAACCGTAGCGACATCGCGGCCCGCTACCCCAGCGTCGGCGCGATGCACGGCTACGTGGCCCTGCTCAACGTGCCGGCCGGCAGCCACTCGGTCTGCGTGGACGCGGTGAACCTCGGCCCGGGCGTCAACAGCCAGCTCAAGTGCCTGACCGTCACGGTGCAGAACAACCCGATCGGCGCGGTGGAAACCGCCACCCAGGTCCCCGGCGGCCTCGCGCTGTCCGGCTGGGCGCTGGACCTCAACGGCACCAACTCGCTGAACCTCTCGCTGTACGTCGACGGCAGGTTCAGCACGCACGCGGTGGCCTCGACGGCGCGGGCCGACATCGCCACGCGCTATCCGACGGTGGCAGCGAACAACCACGGCTACTCGCTGATCCTGCCGGTCGGCCCCGGCATGCACACCGTCTGCGTCTGGGCGCTCAATATCGGCCCGGGTGGCAACACCGAGCTGCGCTGTGTGAGCGTGACGTTGAAGGATCTGCCGCTGGGCCATACCGATTCGGTGCGTCAGGCACCCGGTGGGGTGCAGGTGGTTGGTTGGGGACTGGACGCCTTCGGTAGCGCCCCGGTCAGCGTCCGGATCGATATCGACAACAGGCCCACCCTGACCACGACCGCCAACCTGGCCCGCTCGGACGTGCTGGCCCGCTACCCGAACATGGGCGCCAGCCACGGCTTCTCGGCCTTCGTCGCGCTGCCGGTCGGCCAGCACTCGGTGTGCGTCTGGGTGCTCAACCCCCGGCACGCCAGCAGCCTGCCGCTGCCCTGCACCACCATCACCCGCAATGCCAACCCGATCGGCAGCGCGCCGTCGATCGCCCGCAGCGGCCTGACCAACACGATCACCGTCGCGGGCTGGGCGCTGGACTCCGACAGCACCGCACCGGTGCAGGTGCACGTGACCAGCGACGGCGTCGACAAGCAGACCATCACCGCCAACCAGTCGACCACCGCGACCGCGGCGGCCTGGCCGGGCTACGGGCCCAATCACGGTTATTCGGCCGGGGTGAACCTCGATGCCGGCGAGCACCTGGTCTGCGTGGTTGCCTACAACATCGGCCAGGGCAGCAACACCTCGCTGGGCTGCGCCCGGATCCTCACCTCTGGCGAGGGGGCGCCGGCCGTCCCGGTCGCGGTCACCGCGTGGGCCGGCAGCAAGGAAGCGACGCTGTCCTGGATCGCGCCGCGTTCGGATCACGCCGCGATCACCAAGTACCTGGTCACCGTGAACCCCGGCAACCGGACGGTCACCGCCGCCGGCACCGCCACCGGAGTGGTGGTCACCGGGCTGACCAACGGCCTCCGCTACGCCTTCTCGATCCGCGCGGTGAACTCGCTCGGCACCGGCTCGGCCTCGGTGGTCGCCGCGGTGCCCACCAACATCCCACCGCAGATCACGCCGGCCCCGGTCTCGACCAGCCACTACCTGCGCAACCTGACCGGCAACCTGAGCAGCGACGCGGCCCTGATGCGCTCGATGGGTGCCAGCGACGCCAGCCGCAACCCGTCCGGGCACACCTACCTGGTGCTGCTGCAGATCGGCGGCCAGGACGAGATCGACAAGGGCGCCCTGCTGTCGGCCACCTCGCGGTTCGTCAGCTACGGCGGGGTGGTCAGTGCGGTCAAGGCCTACCTGGACGGTTACGCCACCAGGCAGCAGCCCTACGCACCGCTGACGCTGGCCATCGGTACCAACAACGACGTGGACGTCAGCTCGTCGGCCGGGGTGTCCTGGGCACGCAACGTGGTCGGGCCGGTGGTGAGCTACGCCGCCAGCCACCACCCGGGCGTCATCGTCGCCGGTGCCAACGACATGGAACCCGGCTTCTCGGCGACCGTGGGCCAGACCCGGGCCTGGCTGTCGGGCTACCTGCAGGGCACCAGCGCCCAGTTCGTCTTCAACGGCTCCGCCGACGGCTGCTCGACCTCGGCCTCCGGTAGCCGCTGCAACAACGGCTGGAGCATGAGCGACCTGCAGTGGCTCTCCGGTGGCGCCGCACCGTCCCGGACGATCAGCCTGCCGCAGATCTACAACTACGCAATGCCCCAGCAGTGGAAGTACATCTCGCTGACCGGCACCGGCGCCGGCCGGCCGCGGATCAACTTCGGTGGCCCGCTCACCGAGTACACCGCCTGTGCCCAGGTCGGCTCCTGCGGCAGCATCAGCAATGTCGATGCGTGGCGGCAGCTGTGGAGCGCGATATCCTCCACCGCGGCGACCAGGCAGTCGCAGCTGCCACACGGCACCGACCTGCGCATCAACTGACCCTTATCTATCAACTGCCCTGCGTACCGACTGCCCTGCGTACCGACTGCCCCTGCATATCAACTGCCCTGCGTATCGACTGACGAGGACCCCATGCCGGTGAGGACGACTACCGCGGCGCTGTGCGCTGCCGTACTGGCGCTGCTTGCCGGTTGTACCCAGGCCAGCCAGTCCAAGGCGGACGATCCGGTGGTGTCGACGTCGCCGAGTACGCCGGCCAGCAGCACCCCGCCGGCCAGCCAGAGCAGCCCGGCCAGCGCACCGCCGAGCACGTCCAGCCCGGCCAGCAGGACGCCGGCCCCGCCCAGCACCTCGACCAGCCCGATTGTGGGCGCCGGCTGTCCGACCAGCGCGCTGAAGGTGGCGGTACTGCGGGCTTCGGGGGCGGCCGGCCACCAGTACGCGTTCCTGCAGTTCACCAATATCTCCGCCAAGTCGTGCTCGCTGACCGGCTTCCCCGGCGTCCAGCTGCTGCGGGGCGGCGCGCCGCTCGGCCAGCCGGCGGCCCGGTCGGCGATCGCGGTGACCACTGTGCCGATCGCGCCCGGCGCCGCCGTGACCGCCCGGCTGGTGGACGATTCGACCTGCCAGGCCGACAACGCCGATTCGGTCCAGGTGTTCCCGCCCAATCAGACCGATCGGATCTTGCTGCCGATCTCGCTGCGCGGCTGCCCGCTGCACGTCGATCCGGTGACGGCCAGCTGATCCCCCGTTGGCGGGAAACCGGGCCGGGGCTGCTTCTGCGACAATGAAGCTATGACCTACCTAGCTGCCGAGGACCGTTACGACCGGATGACCTACCGCCGGGTCGGGCGTAGCGGGATCAAGCTTCCCCTTATTTCACTGGGCCTCTGGCATAACTTCGGCGACGATCGGCCGCTGGAGACGCAACGCGCCATCCTGCGCCGGGCCTTCGATGCCGGCATCACCCACTTCGACCTCGCCAACAACTACGGGCCGCCCTACGGTTCGGCCGAGTCGAACTTCGGCAAGCTGTACGCACAGGATTTCCGGCCGTACCGGGACGAGTTGTTCCTGTCCACCAAGGCCGGCTGGGATATGTGGCCGGGCCCGTACGGCGACCTCGGCTCGCGCAAGTACCTGCTGGCAAGCCTGGACCAGTCGCTGCGGCGGATGGGCGTGGACTACGTCGATGTGTTCTACCACCACCGCAACGACCCGGACACCCCGCTGGAGGAGTCCCTGGGCGCGCTGGATCAGGCCGTCCGCTCGGGCAAGGCACTCTATGCCGGGATCTCGTCCTACTCACCAGAGCGCACCGAGGCGGCGGCCGCCATCCTGGCCCGGATGGGCACCCCGCTGTTCATCCACCAGCCCTCGTACTCGATGCTCAACCGCTGGGTCGAGGGTGGACTGCTCGACACGGCTGCCGAGGTGGGCGCGGGCGTGATCGCGTTTTCACCGCTGGCGCAAGGGATGTTGACCGACCGCTACCTCGACGGGGTGCCGGCCGACTCTCGGATGGCCGAGGATTCCTCGCTGTCGCGCGAACTGCTGACCGAGCAGAACCTGAGCCACATCCGGGCACTCAACGAGCTGGCCGGCCGGCGCGGCCAGTCGCTGGCGCAGCTCGCGCTGGCCTGGGTGGCCCGTGACCAGCGGGTGAGCTCGGTGCTGATCGGGGCCTCATCGGTCCGCCAGCTCGAGCAGAACCTGGCCGCCCTGGACAACCAGTCCTTCACCGAGGCGGAGCTGGCCGAGATCGACCAGCACGCGGTCGAGGGCGGCATCGACCTCTGGCGAGAAGCCGCCACCAGCTAAACCACGGCATTCTGCGGCCCGAGTTTGCAATCGGCCTGGCGTGTCGTGAGAACTCGGGCCGCACAATGAATCGACAGGACAAGAGAGGTCGTACATGAAGCTCGCGCTGCACGTATCGGATTTCGCCTACGAGGGCTCGCCAGCCAGCACCGGCGCCACCCTGGCCAAGATCGGCCAGACCGCCGAGCAGGCCGGCCTGGAATCCCTGACGGTGATGGATCACCTGTTCCAGATCTCGATGGTCGGCCCGCACGAGGACCCGATGCTCGAGGCGTACACCGCGCTGGGCTTCCTGGCCGGCGTGACGTCGGAGATCAAGCTCGGCGCGCTGGTCACCGCCGCGGTCTACCGGCCACCTGGCCTGCTGATCAAGGCCGTCACCACCCTGGACGTGCTCAGTGGCGGCCGGGCGTTCCTCGGGATCGGAGCGGCCTGGAACGAGCAGGAGGCGGTCGGGCTCGGGCTGCCCTTCCCGCCGGTCTCGGAGCGCTTCGAGAAGCTGGAGGAGGTGCTGCAGATCGCCCGGCAGATGTGGAGCACCGAGGACGGCCCGTTCGAGGGCGAGCACTACCACCTCGGGGCCACCGTGAACTCCCCGCAATCCTTGCAGCGACCGCACCCGCCGATCATGATCGGTGGCGGCGGCGAGAAGAAGACCCTGCGGCTGGTGGCCAAGTACGCCGACGCGTGCAACATCTTCTCCGGCCCCGAAGCCGGCCACAAGCTCGAGGTGTTGCGCGAGCACTGCGAACGAGAGGGCCGCGACTACAACGAAATCACCAAGACCACCATCGTCCGGTTCGACCTCAGCGACCGGCCGGCACTGATCGCCCAGCTGCACGAGCTGCACGAGCTCGGGTTCACCATCGCGCACGGCACGCTGCCGCGTTCGGACGACTTCGCCGCGCTGGAAGCACTTGGCGCAATCGCAGCCGAAGTGGCCGGCTGGTAGGTGAGTTCGGCAACCTCGGATCTGCCTATCGACGAGGCGAACCCGGCAGCGGGCAGTAATCGGCTGCGCTGGCTGATCATCGGCGCGATCGCGGTGACCGGGCTGACCATGCGGGTCGCGGTGAGCAGCGTCGGGGCGGTGCTCGACGATCTGGAAGCCGGCCTGCACACCTCGTCCGGGGTGGCCGGCATCATCACCAGCCTGCCGGTTATCGCCTTTGCCGGTATCGGCATTCTCGGCCCGAGGCTTGCCCACCGGTTCGGCGAGCACCGGATGCTGACGATCGCGTTGCTGGCCACCACCATCGGCCTGGCGCTGCGCGCGATCACCGGCAACATCTGGCTGTTCGCGGTGCTCAGCATGCTGGCGCTCAGCGGCGGCGCGATCGCGAACGTCCTGATGCCGGCGCTGGTCCGGCGGCACTTTCCGGACCGGATCGGCGCGATGACCGCGATCTACACCACCTCGCTGGCGATCGGGCTGACCGCGGCGGCCGGCTTGACCGTCC
Source organism: Actinomycetota bacterium (assembly GCA_030853265.1). Classification (GTDB taxonomy): domain Bacteria; phylum Actinomycetota; class Actinomycetes; order Mycobacteriales; family Jatrophihabitantaceae; genus Jatrophihabitans_A. Next base: position 3,292 of record JALYVK010000042.1, on the reverse strand, counting down.
CGATCTCGAATCTGGGCGGCCACAACTGGCGATTCGGGATCGGCTCCTGGGCGGCGCTCACCGCGGCGGCGATCCTGCCCTGGTTGCCGACCCTGGCCGGTGACCGTCCGAGCCGGGACGACCAGCCGCCGCGAGTGCCGATCAGCTGGATGGCGCACTCGAAACTCGCCTGGGCGCTGGCGCTGCTGTTCGGTACCCAATCCTTCCAGGCCTATGTCGCCTTCGGCTGGTTCACCAATTTCTTCCGGCACAACCAGGTGGACGCCACCGAGGCCGGCCTGCTGGTCGCGTTCTTCTCCGGGCTGTCCATCCCGATGTCGATGGTGATTCCGGCGCTGGCGGTACGCAGGCAGCGCAGCATGATCGTGGTGCTGACGAGCGCGTCCGGGCTGTCCTACCTCGGAATGTTCCTGGCGCCGGTCGGCGGCGCCTGGCTGTGGATGCTGCTCGGTGGCATCGGCAGCGGGATGTTCCCGCTCACCCTCACCATGATCGGCCTGCATTCCCGCGAGATCGCGAGCACCGCGACGCTGTCCGCCTTCGTGCAGGGCATCGGGTACCTGATCGCCGGCAGCGGGCCGCTGCTGGTCGGTTGGCTGCTCGGGATCAACGACAGCTGGACCTGGCCGCTGATCATCCTGCTGGTGGTGCTGGCGCTGTCGGCGATCGCCGGTTGGTATGCCGGGCGACCATCCTTCGTCGAGGATGAATTCCCGGCGATGGCTCAATAGGCTTGCCGTCACTTCGCTCCGCTCCTCCCTCGTTCCTCGGTCGATGCTCACTCAGCTTGAATCGCAAGCTTGATCGCGATCGCCACGCCCGCCAGCGCGATCACGATCCGCAGCGGAGTGGCCGGCAGCCGGCGCAGCACGATCGGGCCGAGCCAGCCGCCGACGAAGAATCCGACGGCCAGCGGTAACGCCGCCAGCCAGCGGATGTCACCGAAGATCACGAAGCCGACCGCGGCCACCAGGTTGGCGCAGAACAGCACGACGTTCTTCATCGCGTTGCTCTCTTGCAAGGTCTCGGCGGTGACGGCCAGCAGCAGGGCCAGCAAGACCACCCCGGCCGCCGCACCGAAGTACCCGCCGTACAGCGAGATCAGGAAGACCGAACCCACCACCCAGTTGCGGTCCCGGCTGCCCCGCTCAGGATGGGCTTTGGGCCGCGGGGTCAGCACGCACAGCGAGGCGAGTCCGATCAGCCAGGGAACCACCAGCTCGAACGAGCCGGACGGGGTCAGCAACAGCAGCGCTGCGCCGAGGGCGCCACCGAGCACACCGGCCACCCCGAGAACCCGCAGCCGGTGGCCCTGGCCGCGCAGTTCGGGTCGGCTGCCGATGGTGGAGCCCAGCCCGCTGAAGACCAGCGCGACGGTATTGGTGACGTTCGCGGTTACCGGCGGCAGGCCGGCCGCCAGCAAGGCCGGATAGCTGATCACCGAGGCCAACCCGGTCATCGAGCCGGCCAGCCCGGCTGCGACGCCGGCCAGTAGTAGCAGGGCGAACTCCGCGCTGGACATTGGTACTAGGTTCCCACAACCGGCAGACTGGCCTGATGCCGGTCAAGCGCAGTGCGGGAATCCTGTTGTTTCGCCGAGCCCCTGAACCCGAGGTGCTGATCGGGCGGCTGGGCGGCCCGTTCTGGCAACGTAAGACAGCCCAGAACTGGTCCATTCCGAAAGGCGAATTGCAACCGGACGAGGCGCCGCTGGCCGCCGCCCGGCGGGAGTTCACCGAGGAGCTCGGGCTGGCCGTCCCGGACGTACCGTTGCTCGACCTCGGCACGATCACCCAGCGCGGCGGCAAGCAGGTCCAGGTCTGGGCAGGCGAAGCGGAGCTGGATCTCGACAGGCTGGTGCTCGGCACCTTCGAACTGGAGTGGCCACCGAAGTCGGGCCGGCTGCAACAGTTCGAGGAGCTCGCCGAGGTGGCCTGGTCAGATTTCGAACTCGCCCGGCACCGACTGATCGCCGGCCAACTGGAATTCCTGGACCGGCTCACAGCCCAGCTCGCGGGCTGACTGACTGGTCGGCCCCGCTGGCAGACTGACCGCTCCCCGACCGGCTCACGGCCCAGCTCGCGGGCTGACAGTTCAGCCGGCTCGCAACCAGAGCGGGCGGTAGCTGAGCGGGGTTCGGGGACCGCCGGCCCGGCAGGTCAGCAACGCGGCCGGCCCGGATTCCCGTTGTACCGCAACGCTGATCTCGCCGTCCGGAGTGCTGAGCCGGACCACGTTGCTACCGTCGGCGGCCGGCTCGTTGGCCAGCACCGTCAGCTCGGCCACTCCGGTAAACCCCAGCTCACGCTGAGCGTGCACCAGCGCGGCCTGCACCGGCCCGGGTTGGCCGACCTGGCCGCGCAGCAGGTCCGGCAGTACCCGGCCGGCTTCGGTGGCCGCGACCAGTTCGGCTACCTCGGTGACCCGGCCGTACTGCTGGCCAGTGGGCAGGATCAGCACGTTGGCCGCGAACCGATCGCCACCGACATGGCTGCATTCCCAGACCTGGCCGGGACGAAGTCGATCCAGCGCGGCCGCGACCGGCCGGCCCTCGATCGCGCAGCACATGTCGTGGGTGCCGTGCGCGCACACCGCGTAGACCGGCCAGGGATCCGTGCTACCCACCTTGCCACCGGGCTGGCCGGGAACGAGGGCGAGCAGGTCCCGGTCGTCGTCGAAGTTGCCCCACACCATTCGTTGATGGCCGGGGCGGCAGTCGGCGAAGCCCCAGCCGCGCTGGCGCGGGGCGGGCTGGCGGCCGGGCCTTCTGACCGCCAGCACCCGGATCCCCTGCCGGCCCAGCGAATCGATCAGCTCCAGCGCGGTGGCCTGGTCGAACTGCGAGGCGGCCAAGCCGGCCGGGCCCCAACCACCGGGTTGCTCGACCAGCAGTATCCGGTTGGCCGGAAAGGCCGTTCCCAGCGGATCGTCGCCGCGTGCGGTGGCGGTCAGCCGGCAGCGGTCGGCGCGCTCAGCCATGGTCGTCCGGAACCAGGACGGCCGCTCGGACCAGCTGCCGGGCCAGCTCGAGACGCTCCTGCGCAGCCGGTAGCGGCAGGCTCGCCGGGGTCAGCCGGTCGCCGGTCAGGATCAGCATCATCGCGGCTTCGGCCGCGGCCGGCAGCACGATGCGCTGGTCCATCGATCGCAGGATCAGCCCGTCCGGCTGTCGTTCAAGGCTGACCCGCAAGCCGGCCCGCAGCCGCAGCCCGGTGTCCGGACCGAGCGCGGCCAGCACCGCCAGTTGGGCCAGCGGCGCGATCGGCGCCGGCCGGGTGGCATCGCTCAGTTC
>JALYVK010000099.1 GCA_030853265.1 Actinomycetota bacterium | reverse complement strand
GGCGCGGACCAGGCCGTCGATCACCATCGCCTCGAGCCGGGCGTCCCAGGCGCCCCGGGTCTCGGCCGCGCTGGCGTAGACCCGGGCGGCGGCGAAGGCGATCTCGCGGGAGAACCGCAGCATCGCATCGGCGACGGCCTGCTCCTCGGCCGGACCGACCAGCGCCGGGACGCGCTCCTCGACCACCGCAATGGTCTGGCGGACCAGCTCGACCGTCTGCTGCAGGGAAAGCCGGCGGGCCAGTTCCCGGGGCGCGGTGCCGAACACCTCGCCGGTCAGCCGCAACACCTGGTCGGGGGAGCGCAGCCATTCCACGAACGAGGCCACCCCGGCCTGCGCGACCAGGGTCACCCAGGACCGCTGGTCGGCCGGCAGCCGGCGGAACCAGGCCAGCTGATCGTCCATCCGGGCCACGCTGAGGGTCGCCAGCGCGCCGGAAGACTGCTCGATCCGCCGGATCGTTGCCTCGCTCAAGCTGGCCGCCACCCGGATGAGCCTAATCTTGTCCGGGTGCGCAGCTTCGAGCGTTGCCCCGGCGAGCAGCGGGCCAGGACCACCACCGACTGGCTGGACTCGCGGCACTCCTTCTCTTATCGCCCGCACTATGACCCGGACAACACCCACTTCGGCCTGCTGCTGGCCCACAACGAGGATCTGCTGCAACCGGGTCCGGGCTTCACCATGCACCGGCACCGCGACTTCGAGATCCTGACCTGGGTGATCGAAGGCTGCCTGGAGCATCAGGATTCCGCCGGTCACCGCGAGCTGATCCGGCCCGGCACGGTGCAGTTGCTGTCGGCCGGCAGCGGTGTCGAGCATGCCGAGTTCAGCGGGGCACCGGACCGGCCGGTGCACCTGGTGCAGATGTGGCTGAGCCCGGACCGGACCGGCGAGCCGCCGTCCTACTCCCGGGCGGACCTGACCGGCGAGCTGGCCGGTGGTGAGCTGGTGCCGGTCGCGGCCGGCTCGGGCCAGCCGGTTCTGCGGCTACGGCAGCGCGATGCCGTGCTGTGGGCGGCCCGGCTGCCGGTTGGCGACACGGTGGCGTTGCCGTCCGCGCCGTACCTGCACTTGTTCCTCGCCCGCGGCTCGGTCGAGGTTGCCGGTGCTGGGCTGCTGCGGGCCGGCGACGCGCTGCGGATCATCGACGCCGCAGGCGACCGGCTGACCGCGCTGGAACCAGCCGAGCTGCTGGTGTGGTCGATGGCTGCCAGCGTTGCCTGAGCCGATCGCCGGTGGCCGGGCGTGGTTAGTCTGGGGGAGTGGATTCCGACGCCGGCGAGCTGACTGCCCTCTCGCGGCGGGTGTCAGCTGGTGGCGTGCTGGTGCTGTCCGGGGCCGGGCTGTCCACCGAGTCCGGCATCCCCGACTACCGCGGTCCGACCGGCCGGCTACGCCCGGCCACCCCGATGACCTTTGGCGAGTTCACCACCAACCCGGACGCCCGGCAGCGCTACTGGGCGCGTAGCCACCGAGGCTGGCAGTCCATCGCGCGGGCCGAACCGAACGCCGGGCACCTCGCGGTGGCTGCGCTGCAGCAGGCCGGCCTGCTGTCGGGCGTGATCACCCAGAACGTCGACGGCCTGCACCAGGCGGCCGGAGCGCACCAGGTGATCGAGCTGCACGGCGGCCTGGACCGGGTGATCTGCTTGCAATGCAAGCAGATCAGCAGCCGTCAGCAACTGCATACCCGGTTGAGCGCTGCCAACCCGGCAGCCGCCGAGCAGACCGGTGCGGTCGCCAAGCCGGACGGTGACGTGGACCTCGACGAGGCCGCCGTCCGGTCGTTCCGGCTGGTGGACTGCCTGGCCTGCGGTGACGGGCTGCTGAAGCCCGACGTGGTGTTCTTCGGTGAGAACGTGCCACCGGCCCGGGTTGCTACCTGCTACGCGCTGACCGAGGCGGCCAGCCTGCTGCTGGTACTCGGCTCCTCGCTGACGGTGGCCTCGGGCTTCCGCTTCGTCCGGCGAGCGGCCGCGCACCAGGTCCCGGTGGTGATCCTCAACCAAGGCGCCACTCGCGGCGATCCGTACGCCAGCCAGCTGATCGATGCGCCGCTGGGACCGACGCTCACCGAACTTGCCCGCCGAACGAACGCCTTCGTGTCTTTAGCCTAGGGAGTCGACAGATGGACCGGATACAGCTGGGTGCCCTCGAAGTCTCGGCGCAGGGCCTGGGCTGCATGGGCATGAGCGAGTGGTACGGCAAGGCCGACTGGGACTCCTCGATAGCCACCATCCACCGCGCGCTCGAACTGGGCGTGAGCTTCATCGACACCGCCAACGTCTACGGCTCGGGCCACAACGAGGTGCTGGTCGGTCGCGCGCTGCACGATCGGCGCGATCAGGTGCAGCTGGCGACCAAGTTCGGGATCGATCGCTCGGCCGGCGACAGCGCCCGGCTGCTGCGCGGCGACCGGGGTTACGTCAAGCAGAGCTGCACGGACTCGCTCGGCCGGCTGGGCGTCGACGTGATCGACCTGTACTACCTGCACCGGCCGCCGCAGAACGTCGAGATCGAAGAGACCGTCGCCGCGATGGCCGAGCTGGTCGCCGAGGGCAAGGTGCGTTACCTGGGCCTGTCGGAGGTGGACGAGTCGCTGCTGCGCCGGGCGCATGCGGTGCATCCGATCACTGCCGTGCAGAGCGAGTACTCGCTGTGGACCAGGGATGCCGAGGCGGTGGCTCCGGCGATGGCCGAGCTGGGCGTCGGGCTGGTGCCCTACTCGCCGCTGGGCCGGGGCTTCCTGACCGGGACGGTGGACCCGAATGCCCTGGACGACAAGGACTTCAGAGGCCGCAATCCCCGGTTCGCCGGCGAGGCCGGTCGGGCCAACCAGGCCATCGTGGCCGCTGTCCAAGCGGTCGCCGAACGGCACGGCGTGGCGGCGGCCCAGGTCGCGCTGGCCTGGGTGTACGCCCAGGCCGACCGGCTCGGGGTGTCCGTCGCGCCGATCCCGGGCACCAAGCGGGTGAAGTGGCTCGAGCAGAACGTGGCCGCGATCGACGTCCGGCTGACCGAGCAGGATCTGGCGGAGTTGGCACCGCTCGGTGACCAGGTGGTCGGCGCCCGTTACTGAACTCCGCGGCTAGGGCGTCTAGCGACCGTGAAGAGACGTCCGTTAGGGGATGCGCGGCTCGTCCGGTTGTGAACTAATGCCGTTGTCGCGCCGCCTGCGGCGATGTGAGAGTGTCACGCGTCCACCAGCACGACGTGAACTCCTGACCCAGATCGAAGGGATATCGCTCCATGCCCGATCTCTCCACTGAAGCCTCGCCTGCCCGTCTGAGGATGCCGTTGCTTGCTGGCATCCTGATCGCGATCCTGGGCCTGCTCTTCGGCGGCATCGCTACCGCCTCGGCAACCAACAGTGATCACTCGGGACCGGGCCGCGGCGGCAACCCGTACACCGGCCCCGCGCCGACACCGGCCTTCACGCCGCGCACCGACGACCAGGTCCCGAACGTGACCCTGGTCGAGAACGGGATCAAGGCCTACTACGGCGACACGGTCGCGGCCAACGGCGATCACCTGCCGTCTACCACCGGTAACTACGCCAAGCAGGTTGCCAAGATCGAGGCCTCGGCCGAGGTGTACCTGAAGACCTACCGCAGCCACGACAAGGCCACGAAGGCCGTGGTGTTCGACGTCGATGACACCACCTTGAACACCTACAACTACGAGATCTTCTCTGGCTTCGCCTACAACCCGACCACCAACGCCGAGTACGTCAACGACGCCCGGTTCCCGGAGGTCTACGGCATGCCCGCGCTGGTCAAGTACGCCGCCAGCCACGGCTACACGGTCTTCTTCATCACCGGACGTCCGGAGGCCCAGCGGGCCGGCACCGTCGCGAACCTGGCCAAGGTCGGTTACCCCGCGCCGGACGCCGATCACCTGTTCCTGAAGAACGCAGCCAGCCCGCCGGCCTACCTTCCGTGCGGTTCGACCTGCACCACCATCCAGTACAAGTCGGGTACCCGGGCGCACATCGAGTCGCTCGGTTACAACATCGTCGGCAACTTCGGCGACCAGTACTCCGACCTGACCGGTGGCTACGCCGACCACGGGTTCAAGATGCCGAACCCGATGTACTACCTGCCCTAACGCTTATCGAAGCAGGCCAGCATCACCGTGCAACCCACGGTGTGAGATCAGCAGAGCCCCCGCACAGTTCAGACTCTGCGGGGGCTTCGCTGGTCAAGCTCGCTTCCTACCGGCGCTGTCCTTGGCCTCGGCGCCAAGCTGCACATCCACCACCTGTGGCCATGCCAGGTCGACCTTGCCACTGAAACGCTGACGCGCCGCTTGTCTGCTGACGCCCAGGACGTTCGCGATCTGGGTCCAGCTTCGACCAGCGTGCTTGGCTGCCGCAACGGCTCGCACAAGGTTTTCCTCGGCCGTTTCGATGGCGTAGATGGCAGCACCAATTGCGCGCAGGTCCGTGAGCTCGCGGTCTATGACCAACGTCGAGTCGTCCGGGTCCAAGTCATCGAGCCATGCCTCAGTCGTGGAGGCAGCCGTGTTTTCGCTGGAGCTTGGCAAGGCGGGTCCTTTCACAAGAACTGGTAGAACTTTCGCCGCACCTTCATCGCATGTATCACGAGCGCCGGTGTCTGATCTGTTGCATCGACCTGGACAATCTCCAATAAGGATCCATCGACGGCAGGCCCAATCAACAGCAGGCGGTCGGTAACTTGCCGCACAGCCACGATCTGCATTCGAACTGCGTGTGCGATGTCATCGCCGGACACTCCATGCTTGTAGGCAGACGCGGCCATCGAGATTTGAGCATCGAACATCAAATTCCTCTACGAGTTTGATGCCCGGCCCGACAGCCAGCGGCGTTGTTAGTAGGTCCTGACAACCTTATCTTGTCAACGTCGCACGCGCAAGGAACCGCCAAGATAGGCCAAGCAGGGACTACGAGTCGCCGGCCGCCGAACCTGCCTCGGCCGCGCTGACGTCGTGTACCTGGTACCGGTCCAGTGCCTCGCGGACCGCGTCGGGCTTGACCTCGCCGCGTTTTGCCAGCTGTGCCAGCACATTCACCACGAGGGACTCGGCGTCGATGTGGAAGAACCGGCGCGCCGCGCCCCGGGTGTCGGCGAAGCCGAAACCGTCGGCACCGAGCGATGACCAGTCACCTGGCACCCACTGCGCGATCTGATCGGGCACCGCGCGCATGTAGTCCGACACCCCAACGAACGGCCCGCTCGCCTCTGCCAGCTTGCCGGTCAGGTACGGGGTGATCGGATCGGCCTCGGGACTGAGCAGGTTGTGCTCGTCGGCCCTCAGGGCGTCCCGTCGTAGCTCGTTCCAAGACGTTACCGACCAGACGTCGGCGTCGACGCCCCAGTCCTGGCCGAGCAGTTCCTGCGCCCGCAGCGCCCACGGCACCGCCACCCCGGAGGCCAGCAGCTGGGCCCGCGGCCGGCCCGGTTCGCCGAGCGCGCCGGACACCTGGTGGATACCCCGCAGGATGCCTTCGACATCGACGTCGGCCGGCTCGACTGGTTGGCTGATCGGCTCGTTGTAGACCGTCAGGTAGAAGAAGACGTCCTCGCCGTGCGGGTGCTCCTCGCTGGTGCCGTACATCCGCTGCAGCCCGGATTCCACCAGATGGGCAATCTCGTAGGCGTAGGCCGGGTCATAGCTGATCGCGGCCGGATTGGTCGAGGCCAGCAGCGGCGAGTGCCCGTCGGCGTGCTGCAGCCCCTCGCCGGTCAGCGTGGTCCGGCCGGCGGTGGCGCCGAGTACGAAGCCGCGGCCGAGCTGGTCGGCGAGCTGCCAGAACTGGTCGCCGGTCCGCTGGAACCCGAACATCGAATAGAAGATGTAGAACGGGATCATTGGCTGGCCGTGGGTGGCGTAGGCGGTGCCGGCCGCGATCAGCGAGGCGGTCGAACCGGCCTCGCTGATCCCCTCGTGCAGGATCTGGCCGGTGGTCGATTCCTTATAGGACAGCAGCATGTCCCGGTCGACCGCGTCGTACTCCTGGCCGTGCGGGGAGTAGATCTTGGCGGTTGGGAAGATCGCGTCCAGGCCGAAGGTGCGGGCCTCGTCCGGGATGATCGGCACGAACCGCTTGCCGATCTCCTTGTCGCGCATCAGGTCCTTGAACAGCCGGACGATCACCTGGGTGGTCGCGATCTGCTGCTTGCCCGAACCTTTCTTCAGGTCGGCGTAGGCGCTCACGTCCGGCTGGGGGAGCGTGAGCGGCTTGGAGCGGTTGACCCGCTTGGGCAGCGAGCCGCCGAGGGCTTCCCGGCGTTCCTTCATATACTGGATCTCGTCGGACTTCTCGCCGGGGTGGTAGTACGGCGGCAGGTCCTCGCCCAGCGCCTCGTCGCTGATCGGCAGGTAGAGCCGGTCACGGAAGGCCTTGAGGTCGGCCTTGGTCAGCTTCTTCATCTGGTGGGTGGCGTTGCGGCCCTCGAAGCTCTCCAGCGTCCAGCCCTTGATGGTGTGCGCCAGGATCACCGTCGGCTGCCCGACGTGCGCCCGCGCGGACGCGAACGCCGCGTAGACCTTGCGGTAGTCGTGGCCGCCGCGCGACAACAGCCGCAGCTCATCATCGGACAGGTCCTCGACCATCTTGCGCAGTCGCAGGTCGTCGCCGAAGAAGTTTTCCCTGATGTAGGCACCGGATTCGACGGTGTAGGTCTGGAACTGGCCGTCCGGCGTGGTGTTCATCTTGTTCACCAGCGCGCCGTCGCCGTCGCGGGCCAGCAGCGGATCCCAGTTCCGTCCCCAGATCACCTTGATGACGTTCCAGCCGGCGCCCCGGAAGTAGGACTCCAGCTCCTGGATGATCTTGCCGTTGCCGCGCACCGGGCCGTCCAGGCGCTGCAGGTTGCAGTTGATCACGAAGGTGAGGTTGTCCAGCTCCTCGCGGGCGGCCACCCCGATCGCACCGAGCGACTCGACCTCGTCCATCTCGCCGTCGCCGAGGAATGCCCAGACGTGTGACTGCGAGGTGTCAGCGATTCCGCGGGCGGCCAGGTAGCGGTTGAACCGGGCCTGGTAGATGGCGCTGATCGGGCCGAGGCCCATCGAGACGGTGGGGAACTCCCAGAAGTCCTGCATCAGCCGCGGGTGCGGGTAGGAGGACAGCCCGTTCGGGGCCTTGGACTTCTCCTGCCGGAAGCCGTCGAGCTGTGCCTCGCTGAGCCGGCCCTCCAAGAACGCGCGGGCGTAGATGCCGGGCGCGGCGTGGCCCTGGAAGTAGACCTGGTCGCCCATCCCGGAGGCGAGATCCTTGCCCCGGAAGAAGTGGTTGAAGCCGACCTCGTAGAGCGAGGCGGCCGAGGCGTAGGTCGCGATGTGGCCGCCGACGCCCAGGTGCTTGTTGGCGCGGCTGACCATGATCGCGGCGTTCCACCGGATGTAGGCGCGGATCCGCCGCTCGATGTGCTCATCGCCCGGGAACCAGGGTTCGCGCTCAGGCGGGATCGAGTTGATGTAATCGGTGCTGCGCAGCGCCGGGACCCCGACCTGTCGCTCGCGAGCCCGCTCCAGCAGTTTCAGCAGCAGGAAGCGGGCACGCTGGCGCCCGTCGTGGTCCACTGCCGCGTCGAAGGACTCGATCCATTCGCGGGTCTCGCCGGGATCGATATCAGGCAGTTGGTTGGGCAGGCCGTCGGTGATGATGCTGTAGCGATCACGAGTCACTCCTCTATTGTCCTCCATCCGGGGACGAGGTGCGACGGTGCGATCTTTACTGCTCAGTAGCCCCGGACGGTTACGTAGTCGGCAGAGTGTGGTTATCTACCGGGGCACAGAGTGAGTAGTGGTCAGGACGGACCTCATCGCTTTCACACATCTCGGAGGCTGGCAGTGAGCACGACCCCCGGAACCGGGGACACCATATCTGCACTGATTGACCGGCTCGGGATCGAGCGCGGTTCGGTCGTGCAGGAACTGGGCTATGACGACGACGTCGACCAGGACCTGCGCGACGCTATTGAAGATCGACTCGACGACGAGATGGTCGACGAGGACTCCGACGAGGTAGTGGACATCGTCCTGCTGTGGTTCCGCGAGGACGACGGGGATCTGGTCGACACCCTGGTGGACGCGATCGCGCCACTGGCCGACAACGGTGTGGTCTGGCTGCTCACGCCCAAGCGCGGACGGGCCGGCTACGTCGAACCGTCCGATATTTCTGAGGCTGCGCCGACCGCGGGGCTGTCCCAGACCTCGTTGCTGCCGCTGGGGGCTGACTGGACCGGTGCCCGGCTGGTGAGCCGGCGGTCCAAAGCCGGTGCCGACCGAGGAAAGGGTGATCGACGGTGAGCACGCCGCCCGGATTGACTCCACTGCCGGTGGGTACCGAAGCGCCCGAGTTCGAGCTGCGCGACCAGAACAACGAGGTCGTCACGCTTTCGGGCTTCCGAGGCTCCAAGGCGGTACTGCTGGTTTTCTACCCGTGGGCATTCACCAGCATCTGCACCGGTGAGCTCGGGCAGTTGCGCGACAACATCGATGCCTTTTCCAACGACGAGGTGCAGGTGCTGACGATCAGCATCGACTCCTCGTTCACGCACAAGATCTTCTCTCAGCGGGACGGGTTGAACTTTCCGCTGCTGGCCGATTTCTGGCCGCACGGTGCCGTGGCGCAGTCCTATGGGGTGTTCAACTCCGATGCCGGGGTGGCCAACCGTGGCACCTTTCTCATCGACACCGACGGCACGATCGCGTTCAGCGAGGCCAACGAGATCGGCATCGGCCGCGAGCCGCAGGTCTGGCTGGACGCGATCGCCGCGTTGAAGCCCGCCGCGGTCAGCTGACCCTGCCGGCGCTGTTCCGGCCGGCTTGGTTTCTGCTGGCCGGTTCAGGCTTTGCCGGCTAGCCGATCGTCTAGGGACGCCTTCTTCGACTTGCGATCCTGGGTCGGCGCCGGTGTTGCCTGCCGGCTGGCCGGCTCGTCCGGGTCTGCGTCCCGGCGGCGCTCGGCGGCGGCCAGGATGAACGGCGCCGCCAGCGCCAGGATGCCGAACAGGTACCACTGCACCACGTAGGCGGCATGCTGCGGTTCTTCGGCCCCACCAGCCGGGTTCGATAGGTCCGGGCTCGGGATCACCTTCAAGCTTGCGGTGCCGGGCTCACCGGTCAGCAGCTCGGCATAGCCGTTCCAGACCGGCGCGCCGATCCGGGATGCCTGGGCGGCCGGATCGATACCGTCCACCTGAATGCCCGGCAGTTTGCCGAACCGGTCGGCTTTGTGATCGGCCGGTTGCAGCCGCGCGGTGACCGTGACCTGGCCGCTCGGCGCGGCCGGGACGGTGGGTGAGGTCTCGGCAGCGCCGGTCTGGGCGATGAAGCCGCGCGCAACCAGCAGCACGCCGTCCGGGGTCTTGAGTGGGGTGATCACCAGGTAGCCGACGTCGTTGTCGATGGTCTGGCCGCGGAGCAGGCTCTGCCGGGCCGGCAGGTACGTTCCGGTCGCGGTGATATGGCGAAACTTGTTTGCCTGGCCGTCCGAGGTGGGAGCCGCGGCCGGTCCGAGCGCGGCCGTGATGCTGACCGGAGTGTCCCGGTCGTCGGCGCGCAGGTGATGGTTGGCGCTGTGCTTCTGTTCGAACCGGTAGATCTGCCAGGTGCCGGCGATGCCGCAGATGGTGGCCAGCACCAGCATCAGCCCGAACAGCCCCAGGTAGCGGGGCTGGCGCAAGATTTTCAGCACGATAGGACAGTACGTCGAGCGGCTGTGCGGCCTCCAGATACCCTGTCCGACGAGGGCGCTTAGCTCAGCGGGAGAGCACTCGGTTTACACCCGAGCGGTCACTGGTTCGATCCCAGTAGCGCCCACCCACGAGCAGGAACCAGCGGCCGTCGAGGCCCTGCTCCGGAACGCCGTTGACGTCTTGGGCGGCGGCCGGGAAGGCGAGGCAACCGAATACGACCTCGGCCTGGTGCAAGGCACCAAGCTCTGGCCGGCCCCCGAACGACGCAAGCACGCCGCCAAGGAGTACGGACTCAGCATCGACCGCTTCAAGAAGGCCCACGAACCGCAACTGCTCGAGCAAGTCGCCGAAGGCGTCCTGGCCCTCTGTCGCAACCAGCAACTGCGCCAGACGCGGCTGCAGATGGAACAACGCCACCCCGCCGATTCCCGCCTGGCCGTCCAATGGGTCGAACGGTTCGAGGCCTACTACCGGGTGTGGACACCGGCCTACGCCCTGGCCGTCAACCTGGAAGCAGCCATTCACCACCCGCCGGGAGGAACCCAGCGAGCATCAACCGTGGGATCCGAGCAGCGCCGAAGCCTTTGACCCGGAAAGACAAGCCGACGGCTACGGGCGCTACGCCCTCTACGCCTACGCCACCGTGCTGCTAGAAGTAAAACGCTTCATGTCGCGCCACGGCGGCCTGTGGCTGCTTAGTGATGTTGACGTCGAGCAACAAGTGGCCAATGCGGTCTACCGGATCAGCTGGCACAACCCACTCAACGAAGACGACGACTCCTGGCTGCGCCGCTTCCTCGCTGACGCCCGACACCAAGAACCGCAACACTTCGCCCAGATGCTGCGGGCCACCAGCATCGGCAGCGACCTACTCGCTGAATGGCAGCAGCACGTCGCCAGCTGCGCCTGTCCCGATCCGGATCGCGGCGAGCCGGGCTGCCAAGTCCACGCCACCATCCAGGCCTGCCACGACTACTGCGACCTGATCGACGCCGACTGGCAAGATCGCCGACTGGTACCGCCCTGGCGCCAAGCCAGGTCGCGGTATCTCGGGAGAGCTGCCGTATCACGAGCATCTGCGTTCAGCGCCGTCTTAGATCCGACTAAGTCAGCCTGCCCTACTTCTTACGGCCTATCCGGCGGATTTCACGGCTGAACTCCTTCATCACTTCGTCGTTGATGGTGAGCGTCAACGTCAGCACGATTTCTAGAGGCCGCCCGGCTCCGATCGCCGCCGGTATCTCGTCGCAGTGCCAGACGAATTGGTCGATGAAGGCTCGATACTGCTGTACCGGCTCGTTCATCGCCCCGGCAAGGATCGCCAGCGCTCGCCGATAGTCGCTTGGCACGCTTGCCCCGCGCAATCGCGCCGACCAGTTCAGGATTCCCTCGTAAGTGGCAGTCCAGCGGTTCGCTAGGTGGTGGATTCTGTCTGGATCACCGGGGGTGCCAGGAGCGCCGAAGGCTCGCTCTTGGATCGCTGGCTCCATCAGCCGCATGAGGGAGCCCATCAGCTCCTGCGCATCGCCGGTGGCGCGTCGGATGTAGGCGGGCATCGACTCGCGGCTGGCAATGTCGCCGCTTAGCGCGGCGTATCCCGTTTCATGATCGAGGTACCGGTGCTCGAGCAAGTTCCGTTCGTGCAGCAATCGACCAGCAAAATATAAGTATTCCCACCCGGGCGGACGCTCACGTAGCAGCCGTTGTTCCTCGACAGTGGTGCGAGGGACATGACTAATAGTCGGTAGCGAAGGGCCGGGGCGACTGCCGAGCTTTGCGAGGACAGCGTTGATGATTCCGGCTGCCCCGACCTGGCGTGCATCGAGATAGCCGACAGTCGGCTGCAGGCCCGGCAGATTGGTGTCATCCAGCCGAACCGGCAGGACGTACACCTCCTCTTGCTCCAGGCCGCGGGCGAGGGCGCTCCGCCGTTCGTGCCGTGTCCACATCTTGCTGGCATAGCTTTGGGAGACGAACAGCAATGCATAGCGGGACTTGAGTCGGTAGATCTGATCGAAGTACTCGACCAGATCTGCACCCCACATGCCGCTTTGGTAGTCCTGGTCATAGAAGACGCGCACCCCGGCAGCCTTGAGCGCTTCGGCCACTTGCGAGGCAAGGGCTCGATCCTCGCCTGCGAACGAAATGGCAATGTCGAAGTCGTAGGGAGCTGGCGCTGAGGTCACGACGTGATTATGACCTTTTTAGGCGGCCTCCGAGCCAGACACGGCCTTGTTCGGCTAGCAACCCGAATGGACTGGGCGGTTCTGATCCGGCTGCCGAGCGCTCGAAGACAAAAGCTCGAAGACAAAAGAAGGTCGCGTCCTGCCCACCTAAGCGTATTACTCGTCCCCGTACCTCTGTTGCCGTCGATCCCGCTTATGCAGTGCTCTGTCGGCCGCCCTGCTAGCCCCGTCAATGAATAGGTGAACCACCAGGCTGATCCCGTACAACAGACCAATGACACCGACCAAGATCAGCAAGTAGAGCATCAGCCGGCCGCCTCGACGATGTGTACCTCGGCCACCGGATCGACTCGGAGCACGGCGTCTTTGAGGTTGAGCATGAAGTTGAGGTACCAGTTCCAGCCGTCCAGCTGCTTCCGACCGACCGGCAGGTATGAAGCCGCCGACAGCGTTCTGACTGGTACGGAAGTTGTCGATCTGGCTGTAGAGCTGGCCACCACCAGACTCGTGATCATCAATCCAGACCGAGAAGATCAGCATCGCCTTCTTCCAGCCGATCCAGAAGTTGAGGCTGTCAGCCGTGTGCGGGTTCGGGTGGATGCGCGCCTTGGCACCTTTGGAGAGACCCGTCGGC
>JALYVK010000041.1 GCA_030853265.1 Actinomycetota bacterium | reverse complement strand
ATAGCTGCGCACTTGTCAGCCGGAAACCGCCAGCTGACCGACCAAACGTCACCACCGAAGGCGACAGCCGGCCGCCAAGTCACAGCACAAGAAAGTGGAAGAATTTAGTGGCCAGAGCACAAGAATCTTCCACTCTCTTGAAGAGAGGTCCCAACAGAGGGACGATCAGGCCAAGACGAGTTGTTCGGCGAACCGCTCGACGAGCACGTCCAGTCGTTGTCGCACCTCGGCTTCGGTATCGCCGCGCACGGTCACCACAGCAACCGCGTCGCCCCAGTCCACCGGCGGTCCAAGTAGGGTGCCCGGCTCCACTACCAGCTGGACCTCGATCACCCAATCTTCGGCCGGGGGCGGCGGCAACGCCACCACTCGGCCGGGTCCGGCGTAGATCAGCACGAAGCCGGTCAGATGATCGGCCACTGGAATCTGTTGGGGTACCTCGTCCAGCAAGTGCGCCTTGAGCACTATCTCGTCCAAATTGCAGCCG
The DNA here is from genome assembly GCA_030853265.1 of Actinomycetota bacterium. Taxonomy (GTDB): domain Bacteria; phylum Actinomycetota; class Actinomycetes; order Mycobacteriales; family Jatrophihabitantaceae; genus Jatrophihabitans_A. The sequence goes on along the minus strand of JALYVK010000041.1, from coordinate 33,828 downwards.
GTTCTCGATCGAAAGCCGGCAAGGACACCGCCACCGCCGGCCCGCGCGGCAATCTCACAGAAGCAGACACCATCGGCGGTAGCGAACATCTCGTGATGGGTGACGCCGACGAAATCCGGATGCGCGGCAATCACCGCTGCATTGAAGGCGAGCAGTTCGTCCAGCAGCGGACCAGCCGGAACCCCCACGTCCCGGTAGAATTTTCCCTTTCCGAAGCTGGTGTTCTCATCAATGCTGGCACCCGCGGTAGCCGCGATCACCCGGCCGCGATCGGCGACGCTGTCGACGTGGTACATGGTGCCTTCGATGAATTCCTCGACGTCGAACTCGGCCAGCCGACCGGCCCGCAACTGCTCGAATTGCTCGATGTCATCGGCACTTCGCAGGATGCTGACCTCGGCCGCACCAGCTCCCAGCCGGGGCTTGGCCACGATTGCCGAGTATTTGCCGAGCAGTTCCCGAGCTGCTGCCGAGCTGTACTCGGCAAAATCCGGCAGCCGGATTCCCTTGCCCTGCAGGTGTTGCTTCATCCGCACCTTGTCTCGAAAGCGCAGCGTCTGGTCCACCGTCATACCCGGCAGGCCCAACTCCTCACGCAACGCCGCCACCGGCAGCAGGTAGCGCTCGGTGATGGCGGCTATCCGGACGGCAGGACGGCCACCAGCCCGGTACAAAAGCCTTGCCCCATCGAGGAATGCCTCGTGATCGGTACGGACAACGGCCACCACCGCATCGAGTTCGGGACCGGCCGCCTCGGCAAGCTTGTCCATCCCGGTAACCAGCCGGACCTCGAACTGTTCGGCTGGCAGGAAACGCCGACCGTCGGTGTCGCGGTAGAAGTCATAGCCGATGCGATCCAGCACCACTACCGGTAGCCGGTCGGTGGACTGATTGGACATCGAATCTCCTCATGCATCCGGGATGTTGCTCAGTCGAAGACGCGGTCAGTCCAGGACCAGCCGGCCAGGAACGGCTGCAACATCTCGATAATCTCACGATGAACGGGATCGGCCGCCAACCGCCGGTACAGGTCCTGGGCGTGGTCGAGCACCAGCGACACTCCCTCGTCCACCGGCAAGCGGTCGATGAACACCAATTGCTCGGCATCGCGGAGCGCGCTGGGCGCAGCCGGTTCGGCAGCCAGTCGGGCCGACCGCGGGAACAGGTGCTTGATGTCGTAGGTGATCGGGCCGACCGCGTTGAGCGCGGCCATCACCAGCAATTCGCCCGCGCCACGCAACATCAGCAACTGGCCAGGCGGGTCCAGCACCCGGGTGTCTTCGAGCAAACTCATCGTCATCACGAAACTCAGTGCGGCGGCCGAGGACCGCACCGTCTCGAAATGCAGCCGCCGGCGCAGGCTGTCCAACAGCTCGGCACCCACCAGCGCAATCCCGGTCACTGCCCGCTGGGCCAGCCGCAACTCCAGAGCCTGGAAGTTGCCTATCTCGGGTCCGGCCGGAGCTGAGCGAGCCGCGGCGACCATGTCGCACAGCTCGAGGAAGCGCGACTGTGGCACGTACTCCACGTTCACCGTGAGGTCGGCCAGCGTGATGTCGTAGCTGTCACCGAAGATCGATGGGTGGTTGGACGATCCGGCCGGCGCCCGAGAACCGCTCTCGACACTCAGCACCAGCAAGTCAAGGTCCGATGTCGGGTTCGCCTCGCCGGTGGCATACGAACCGGCCAGCAGCAGCACCTCGTCCGGGCGCAGGTCGACGACCTCGGCCACCTGGGCCAGCCGGATACCGCGCCGATCGAGTTCGGCGTGCACGGCAGCTGGCATCGCGGCGAAAACCGCCGCCGGCACCGAACCCACCTGACCACTCCCTCGCAAGGTTGCCGGCAGATAGCCGCCGGCAGATCCTGTCACAGTAGTGGAAAGTTCCTATACTGGGCGTACTCGAACAGCAAGTCTCGAAACCTTGGGGAGCAGCGCAATGACCGACTCGACCCGGATCGCCGTGCTCTCCGATATCCACGGCAACCTGCCGGCACTGCGGGCCGTTCTCGCCGACGTCGAGGCCGTCGGGGTAGATCTGCTGGTACTCAACGGTGATCTCGCCGACGGGCCGTTTCCGGTAGAAACACTGGAACTACTGCACTCACTCGGCGAGCGGGCCGCCTGGGTTCGGGGCAACGGTGATCGCTGGGTGATCGAGGCCTTCGACGGTACCTTCACCCCGACCGGCGGCCCGGCTGACGAACTGATCCAGTGGACGGCCAGCGTGCTCGATCGCGAACATCGTGACCTGCTGGCCGCGGCAACGCTGACCACCTCGCTCGAGCTCGACGGCCTCGGCCCGGTCGGTTTCTGCCATGCCACCGCCCGCGACGACAACGAGATGGTGCTGGTAGACAGCCCGATCAGCCAGTTGCAACAGGCCTTTGCCGATTTCGATCAGCCGACGGTGGTGGTCGGGCACTGCCACATGCCCTTCGACCGGCTCTTCGACCGGCGCCGGATCGTCAACGCCGGAGCGGTCGGGATGCCCTACGGCCACATCGGCGCGTCCTGGGCACTGCTCGGCTCCGAGGTGACCCTGCGCCGGACTGCCTACGACACCGCCGAGGCCGGCCGGTTGATGGCCAAGACCGCGATGCCAGACGTTCAGGAGTTCATCGACGACAACGTCTGCACCTCGCCCAGCGATGCCGAAGCACTCGAGGTTTTCGGCAAGATCCGCGACGACCAATGGGCCGCGACCAGCTCCGACTGAACCGGCTCAGGCGCCGAACGGGTTGTCGGCCAGCGGCAATTGCCCTTCCAACACTGGCGATTCGTCAAGCTGGGCAGCCCCCTCAACCGGAAAGCGCAACGCTCGGATGGTCGGAGCCGCCATCGTCGCCAGGCTGAGGGCCACCACGACCAACCCGGTCACTTCCAGCGCCCTGCCCGCGCCCAGGCCGATCGATAGCGGGCCCATCAGCAGGATCCCGATCGGTAACAGGCCGTCGAAAGCAAGGAATTCCAGGCTGCTCACCCGGCTGATCAGTTCCGCCGGCACGGTGGTCTGCACCAGCGCCGGGTAGAGCGAGTTGAAGAAATGCATTCCCACGCCGTAGCTCAGCGCGAGTAGCAGTGAGCCGATGCTGTTGCCGAAAACCCCTACCAGGACGAGCGACAGTGCCATCAGGGCGAGCATCCCGAACAGCCCACCGGAGACCTTGCGGACGACCAGCCGGCTCAGGATCAGCGCACCGATCAGCGCACCGCCACCTTCCAGGGTGTAGAACAACCCGAGCCGGATTGCCGAACCGCCACCGTGCGGTGAGAACACCAGCGGCACCAGCACGTCGAGCCCACCGGCGAAGACCGCATTGGCCACCGCGCCGGTGGCCAGCGTGATCAGCAGCCAACGGACCCCGGCAATGAACCGGATACCTTCCACGATCTCCTGCCAGAGCTGACCGAGCGCCGATCCGCCAGCCGGGGCCGGCGCTGACCCGCCAGCCGGATCGGGTTCGCTGCGGTGCCGGACGATTGCCGCCGCCGGGATCGCCAGCAGCGCCAGCGCGGACACCGCGAAGGTGGCCGCGTCGAACCAGAATGCGGCGGCCGGACCGGCCAATCCGACCAGCGCGCCGCCCAGTACCGGGCCGATGATCAGGCTGACCTGGCGACTCACCGACAGCGCCGAGTTGGCCGCAACCAGCCGGTTCTTCTCCACGATCTGGGTCATGAAACCCGCCGCGATCGGCTCGAAGAAACCCGACCCGACCCCGATCAGCAAGGCAAAGCCCACCACCGGCAGCGGGCTGTCGGTGAGCACCACCGAGATCGCTGCGGCGCCGGTGCCGACGAACCGGATCAGGTCGGCCCCAACCAGCACCGCCCGCCGGGACCGCACCCGGTCACCGAACGCGCCACCGAAAATATAGAAGACGATCGCCGGAACCAGCAGCACCGCGGTGGCCTCGGCCAGCACGTTCGGCGAGTTGCTGGTCCGGATCAGGTTGGTGATGAAGGCGACCCGGAAGGCGTAGTCGCCCATCAGCGAAGCGGTCCGCGCCGTCCAGAACCAGCCGAAGGCTGGCGTCACGTTCAGCTTCGCGACACCGGCCAGCCGCCCGACCGGCGACCGGGTCACCGGCCGGGCTCCCGCAATGCGCCGACGAGCCGGTCGACGCCGAGCTGGAACTGCGCGGCATCCACCGCGAACGACAGCCGAAGGTGGCCGGGCGCGCCGAAGGCCGCACCGTCCACCACCGCCACCGCATGCGCCTGCTCGAGCCAGCCGACCAGCTCCGACCGGGGCACGTTCGCGCTGGCCAGCCAGCCAGCCAGATCGGGGAACAGGAAGATGCCGCCGGCCGGGCTGGGGCACCGCACCCCGGCAAGCTGGTCCAGCCGAGCCACCCCGTAATCCCGGTTGGCGGCCAGTTGCCGCCCCAGCTCGGACCGGGCGTCGCCGGGCTGGCGCAGCGCGTCCAGTGCCGCGTCCTGCGCCGCCGAGCAAGTGCCGCCGATCAGGTGTGAGGCCAGCCCGGACATCGGGTTCAGCAATGCCGGCGCGGCGATCAACCAGCCGATCCGCAGGCCGGCCAGCGCATGGCTCTTGGTCAGGCCGTCGATGACCAGGCAGTGTTCGGGCAGCCCACCGGGCAGGTCCAGCGGTGAGGGCGCCAGCGGGCCGGGCAGCGGGACGCCGCGATAGACCTGGTCGAAGATCAGCAGCAGGTCGGCCGCCCGGGTCCAGTCGACCAGTTCCGCCAGTTGCTCGGCCCCGATCACCGAGCCGTCCGGGTTGCGGGGTGAATTGACCAGCACCGCACCGGTTCGCGGCCCGGCCGCCGCCCGCAAGGCGTCCAGATCGAGCCGGTCCAGCACGGTGAGCTCGGCGCCGACCGCGCCGGCCAGCTTGGGGTAGCTGGCCCAGTAGGGCGAGGGCAGCAGGATCTCTCGGCGCTCGGCCGGCAGGGTGGCGAAGGCCAGCAGCAGCGCCTGCCGAGCACCCGGGGTGACCAGCACCTGCGCCGGGTCGAGCCCGGCCAGTGACCAATCGGCGATGGCGGCCCGCAGGTCCGGTTCGCCCTGGGCGGCCCGGTAACGCTGATCCGCATAGCGCGGTGCGGCCGTGGCCGGCAGGTAGAGCGGCAGCCGGACGTCCCCGGTCGAGAGCACCACTACCCCCTCGGCCCGGTCGCGGACCGCGGTCGGTGACAGCTCGGGCGCACTCATGCCAGCCGTCCGATCGTCGAGGGCTGGCCGGCCAGCACGTCCCGGGCAAGTTCGGCGACCCGGCGCCGGCTGCTCTGCTCGGCATCGGCGGACAGGAAGGCGCGGTGACTGGTCAGCACCACTCGTGGGTCGGTCAGCACCGGGGCCCAGACCGGATCCTCGTGCGGGTTCTCCGGGACGAACACGTCCAGCGCCACTCCCGCCAGCTCGTCGTCGGCCAGTGCGGTGGCCAGCGCGGCGGGCTGGATCAGCCGGCCGCGAGCCGCATTGACCAGGTAGCTGTCCGGTTTCATCGCCCGGAACTGCTCGATCCCGATCATGCCGTCGGTCTCGGCGGTCAGCGGGCAGTGCAGGGTGACCAGGTCGGATTCGGCAAGCAACTCGGCCAGGCTGCCGACCGAGTGCGCGCCGTAGCCCTCGGCCAGGTCGCGGCCGAGGTAGGGGTCAAAGACCAGGGTCCGGCCGTACTGCACGCCCAGCTTGCGGGCCACCGCCCGGCCGATCCGACCGAAGCCGACGATCCCCAACGTCCGGACGCTGACCCGGCGCGGCGTCCCGCCGGCGTAGATGTCGAACCGTCCGTCGGCCAGCGTTCGGTGCTGGATGATCAGGCCGCGTTCCAGGGCCAGGGCCAGCGCGGTGGTGTGGGTGGCCACCTCGTCCACGCAGTAGTCCGGGATGTGAAAGGCCGCGATTCCTCGCTCGGCCAGTAACTCCGCGTTCAGGTTGTCGGTGCCGACCCCCTGCCGGATCACCGCGCGCAGGCCGGGGCCGGCCGCGTCCAGCAGCTCCGGGGTGACCTGGCAGCGGTAGATCACCAGCACCGCGGCGCCGGCCACCGCCTCGTGCAGTGCCGGCCCGGCCGGCCGGAACCGGCCGGAATCGAACGGCCCGACCCGCAGCTCGACGCCGTCCAGCACCGGCCGTTCGACCAGCTCGAAACCGTCCAGGCAGAGCTGGCCATCGGCCACCAGCCAGGCCGGGTCGGTGTAGACGACAGCTTCGCTCACGTTGCCTCCTTCACCGGGCCAGCAGGGCGAGCAGGTCCGCTCGGCCCACCTGGCGCGGATTGTTACGCATCCGAGGGGATTCGGACAGTTCGAGCAGGTCCTCGCGCCACTGCCCGGACGGGTGCAGCTCGGCATAGCTGGTCGGAAAGCCAGCCAATCGCAGCAGCCGGCCGGACAGCTCGGCGAGTTCCATGCCGGCCAGTTCCAGGCTCTGTGCCTGCAGCCCGGCGACCAGGCCGGCCAGCCAACCGGGTCCCTCGGGCAGCCGGCAGTCAGCGGCGGTGGCCGTCCGGTTGTGCTCGACCAGCCACGGCAGGTGCAGGGCCACCGCGGCGCCATGCGGCAGGTCGAGCCGGGCGGTCAGCGGATAGGACAGCGCGTGCGCGGCTGTCGTCCGGCTGAGGTTGATAGCGGCGCCGGCCAGCGCGGCACCGGCCATCAGCGCCTCGTGCAACGCCGGATCAGCCAGCGAGCCACACCGGCAACCAGCGGCGATTGCCGGCACCAACAATCGGAAGGCCTGGCCAGCCAGCGCCCGGGATTCGCCGTTGGCCGTCACTGCCCAGCACGACTCGACCGCCTGGCAGAGCGCGTCGGCGGCCGCCGCGACCGCGACCGGGACGGGTGCCGAGGCCACCAGATCGGGATCGATCAGTGCCAGGTCGGCGCGCAGCCCGGGCGCGTCCAGCGACAGCTTCGCCGGCCCGTTCCACAGAGTGGCGAACTGGGTCAGCTCGCTGCCCGAACCGGCCGTAGTCGGAATCAGGACCAGCGCCCGGCTGCGAGCGAGCACCCGGTTCTGGCCGATCGCCTCGGCCAGTTCGGCGGGGTCGGCCGGCTCCAGGTTGGCCACCGCCTTGGCCAGATCCAGCGCGCTGCCGCCGCCGACCGCGAGCACCGTGTCGGGCGCGAAGTCGGCCAGCACCTCCAGCGTCCGGGCCACCTCCTCCAGCGTGGTCCGCCAGGGCTCAGCCCGGACGAACAGCAGTTCGCGGCCCTGGGCGGCTCGCTCGACGTGCGCCGCGGCGCCGCACCGGCCGTAGGAGTTCTGCCCGCGAATGACTAGGCATCGCCGGCTGCCAATAGCTTCGAGCAGCTGCTCCAGCCGGCTCGTCGCGCCCCGCCCGAACAGCGCGGCGGGATGGCCGGGCAGCCGGCGCAGCCCGTCCGACAGCGACTCCACCAGGCTGCCGGTTACCGGCAGGGTGGCTAGCTGGTCAACCGGCATGAGGCGCCACTCCGTTAGCCAGCGAGGACTCATTAGCCAGCGATCCGTTCGCCAGCGCCCCGGCAAACCGGCTGGCGATCTCGGCGGTGCTGATCGCCTCGGACGCTCGGCCGTCCGGGGTGCCGGCCGAGGTCGCCCCGTGCACGACCAACAACGCCGGCCCCGGACCGGCCAGCAACTCCGCGATCGCGGGCCGCAGCTGCTCGACCCGACCCGCCTCGAGAACCCGGCGATAGCCCAGGCCGCTGGCCACCGCGGCAAAATCGACCCGGACGGCAGCGGTCGGCTGGGCGCCGGTCGACTCGTAACCGGCGTTGTCAAAGACCAGATGCAGCAGGTTGTCCGGCCGGACGTGGCCGACGGTGGCGCCGCTGCCCAGGTGCATCAGCAGCGCGCCGTCGCCGTCCAACACCAGCACCCGGCGCTCGGGCCTGGCCAGCGCCGCCCCGAGCGCGATCGCGCCGGCATGGCCCATAGAGCCCTGCATATAGAAGTTGTCCGGCCGATCGCCGGCATTGAACAGCGCTCGGGACAGGTAGCCGGTCGTCGAGATCGCGAACTCATCGGTCCGTTCTGCCAGCAGCGCCTCGATCAGGTCGGCGCGATTGGGTCCGACCGCCTGAACCACCGCTTCGGCCGGACCGGCATCGAGAACACCCTTGGCCACCAGAACGAAAGCCGGCCGGCGGTCGGCCAGCACCGGTGCCAGTTCGGCGAGGATCTCGGCCAGCGGCTGCCCGTCAGCAGTCAGGAATCGGTAGGGAATGTCGAGAGAATCCAGCCAGTCGGGTACTACCCGGCCCATCTCGAGATGCTGCGGCTCGCCGGGATCGGCCACCGGCCAGCCGCGCATGCTGATAAAGACCAACGCCGGAATCCGGTACGGCATCAGCAGCGAGGTGAGCGGATTGATCAGGTTTCCGAAACCGGAATTCTGCGCCAGCACCGCGGCCGGCACCCCGCCGAGCCATGAACCGGCGGCCAGCGCCAGGGCACTGCCCTCGTTCACCGCGGCCAGCTGCGGCAGGCGCGGTTCGGTTCCCCGATCCAGGTGACGCAACACCCCAGTGAAATAAGAGCATGGCACGCTGGTCAGCTGGCCGATACCAATCGAGCGCAGCCCGCTGACGAACTCGGCGGGACCGATCGGCGGGTTCACCGGGCGGTCCCGACCATCGCGACCCCTTGCGGAAAAACTGTCATGCCTGCGCTCCTCGCTCTTCCACTTCTTCGGCCGACCGTCCCTCGGCGCGATACCAGCGCTGGTCCTCGCGCAGGTAGCGGCTGAGGTGCCGATCGGCGAAACCGCCGAGGGCGTACCGGACGTCGGCAGTCACCGCGCCGCCGATCCGGAGCAGCAGGACGGTAGCCGGCCGGTCACCGGTGCTCGCGAAGCTCAGCCCGATGCCGGGCAGGGCGTAGGCCGAATCACCCGGCCGCAGCAGCTCTTCGTGCCGCTCGGCATCTCGACTCCAGCGCAGCCGGACCTCGCCGTCGAGCAGGTAGAGGTAGCTGTGCTGGTGGGATCGCAACAGCTCTGGATCCGGATCATCTTTGCTGAGAACGGTGATCTCGAACGAGCTGGTGTCCGGGTGGATCGGGTCACCGGCCAGCCGACCGAGCCGGTACGCGGGCGCGTCCGGATCGGGCAGCAGCCAGCGCCGGACGTCGGCGCCGGGCTGGATGGAGACACCACCGGTCACCGCGGTGCGCCGGGGCAGCAGGTCCCGGACGGAGATGCCCAGCGCAGCGGCCAGCGCGTCCCGCTCGTCCCAGCTCGGTTCGGATTCACCCGTGCACAGCTGGTCGAACCGGCTTGGATCGATGTTGCTGAGGGCAGCCGCCTCGGCCGGGCTGAGCAGCCGCGCGCGCAGCAGCGAGCGCAACGTGGCGGCCTCGGCTGCCGCCGACGGACCGGCCGGCAGGGCCAGCGAGCCGGCCAGCTGCGGGCCGAGCACAGCCAGCTCCCGCTGGCTGTCGCCGAGCAGGTCACCGCCATAGGTCAGCGCCAGGATGTAGGCGTCCTGGCTGGCATCGCGCGAGGTGAAGGAGTGCGGGGCGAACGGCACGCCCCAGACCGAGTCGCCGGTGCTCATCGGCACGCAGTACGACCGTCCCTGCCAGCTGTAGTAATAGTTCACCGGGCCGACGAAATAGGTGAACTGGTAGAGCAGGTGGCCGTCATTCCACTCCACCGCTGGGTTGTGCGGGTCGTTGTCGTGCACCACCCGCAGCATCCGGATGTGCTCCGGACGGAACGTCGACACCCGTGACATCGCGGTGTCGCGGTAGGAGTAGTAGTCAGCGCCGCGACGTTGCAGGATCCGCGCGCTGGCCAGCGACTCCTGCACCCGGTGGATCCGCAATCCGAGCGGGACGTCGTCGTGCAGCGGCAGCAGATCGCGTTCGTTGAGCGGCCAGATCTCGGCCGCCCGGCGCAGCAGCGCCGAGTCCGGGTCGACCTCGCCGGCCAGCTGCCGGTGGTAGTCGGCCTCGGCCATCCCCAGGTCGCGAGCGGCCACCGCCTCGTCCCGCTTCAGGTCGTTGGCTGCCGACCGGAGCAGCGCGGCCGCCCGCTGCCGGTAGCCGGCCCGGTCTTCGAGTTCAGACTCGGTCGTCATCGGTCCTCCTGGTTCCCGGCGTTAGTTTCGGCATAACGGGTAAGCAGTTTTGCAGCGATTGCCAGCTGCTCGGTGTCGCTGCCGGCGACCGGCAGCACGTGACCGTACAGCTGACGCAGCTCGCAGCCGCGAGCCTGCTTGCCGGATCGGTGGCTGATTCCATAGTCGATCTCGGCACATTCGGCGCTGCTGACCCGTTCGATGATCGCGTAGTAGGTGCTAGCGAAGTGCGCGAACCGGTGTTGCTCGCCCGCCTCGGTGAGCGCGCTATACATCACCTGCAGGGTGCGACCGTGCCACAGGCATAGGCTGCCGGCCAGCAGCCGGCCCTCGTGCAGGCCACCAAAAGCGGTCAGCCGATCGCCGAATTGCTCGGTCAATAAGGCCAATCGGCGATGCTCGGCGGCCGGGTCGGCATCCTGACCGTACCGGCGCAGCAGCGCGCAGCGGCCCTCGATCAGGTCCTCGGCGTACTCGTTGGGATCGAGCTCGGTCAGTTGTAGGGACTCGGTCGCCAGCCGGTATTCCCGTCGGATCTCCCGCGCTCGCTTGCTGTCCAGGCCGGCCAGGTAGCCGTCCCAGTCCTGCCACCAGACCGGCAGCGTCCAGCGAGCGGTGATCGGGTAGCTGAAGCCGCCCAGTCCGGAAATGGCCTCGTTTACCATAGGATTGGCGGTGAACAGCAGGTGCAGAGCAGCCAGCCCGGACTGCTCGCACCAGCCGAGCAGCTCGGTCAGGCACCGGGCCAGCGCAGCCGGATCCTCGGCGCATCGGCCGGCCGGGTCGCCGTCGTAGCCGGGCGCGACCAGCACCAGCGCCGGCAGGGTTGCCGGCGCCGAGTCGACCAGCCGGTCGAGTTCGGCCGCCCGAGCAGCGGGATCGGACAGTTCGAACACCGGCGGGTCCCGCCACAGGATCGCGGCCGGGTTGTATGCCTCGTAGCCGTCCGGGTTACTGACCAACACCGCGATGAAACCGAGATCCTGCTTGTCCAGCACGGTAAAGATCTCACCTGGCAGCCGGCTGGTCATCGCGGTCAACCAGCCGGCATCGTGAAACGGTGAACGAGATACCAGCTCGCGCCACGGTTCAGCCTGAAAACCAGGCAGGATCTGGATCGGCATCAGCTCAGGGTCCCCACACCCAGCTAGCCAGCCGATGCGGCTGCAGCCCGAACCGGAGCTTGAACTCGTCATTGCGCCGGCCGAACTCCAGTACCGGCTTGCCACTGCGGAAACCGTGTTCGAGTTCGGCGGCGAACAGGACGTACTGCGGGCTCCAGTTCAGCTCCGGCGGGTATAGCGAGCCGCCGGCCCAGAAGTGCGCGGAGCTGGCATCGAGCAGGCAGATCGAGCAGGCCAGTAACTCGCCGTCGAGTTCCAGGCGCAGGATCCGGCAGTCTTCACCAAGGGATTCCAGCAGCTGGCCGAGCGCGGCCGGCGGGTAGTAGCCCGGCGCGTGCTTGTCCGCGGTGGCCAGGCAGAGCGCCAGCACGTCCTCGTCCAGGCTCTCGGCCGGCCGACCGAAGCTGATTCGCAGGCCGGCCTCGGTGGCGCGGCGGCAGTACTTGCGCATCGTCCGGCGGGACGAGCGACCGACCGTTTCCAGGTGGCTGTCCAGGTCATCGGACTCCCCCGGCAGCAATCGGTAGCGGGTGGCGCCGTCGGCCAGCGAGCCGGTCACGATGCTCGCCAGCTCTCCTGTCCGATCGAGATTGTGCAGGCCACGACTGTGCATCCCGAGCTCATCGGCCAGCCGATCCAGCGCGTCGGCGAAGGCGGTTACCGTCCCACCGGTGAGCGGTGCCACGCTGAGCAGCCGGCTGTCGTAGCAGTGCCACAGGTGACCGACCAGCATCGGTTCCGGCGCGCTGCCGGCCGCTCCGAACGGGTTGACGGCGCGTTGGCCGTACACCACGGTGGCCGCCGCCAGCTCGCCGTCCGGATCGCGCAGCGTCAGATAGTACGGCCGCGAGCCGACCGTCAGTGGCATTACCTCAATGCTGCGCAGGAAATTCCAGCTGTAGAAGGCCGGCGCCCCTGTCCGTTCGACCAGTTGTTGCCAGTCTTGCCGCCCCAGTTCGGCGAGGCTGTCGGACACCACTACCTCATCGGGACGAGCGCGTCCCGCAGTCGTCGTTACTGGAGCAGGCTGCGCAGTGCTCACCCCCGCCGCCGTTCCGGTTCGAAGTACAGGCTGCTCTCGAGCACCACTCGCTGCCAGTCGTCAATGTCGATACCGTGCCGGCGAATGGTCGCGAACAGATCAGCGCCCCGCCGGTTTTCCCTGGTCGTCTCGGTGAAATCGCAACCCAGAACGTCCAGCAGGTCGTCGGGTATCCGGCCCCGGCACAGTTCAACGAGTTCGGTGCCGGCACCCGGCGCGGCGAGCACCGCGGGATCGCGACCGTCCAACAGCTTGGCCAGCTGGCCGATGGTCGAGGGGTCACTCAACCGGCCGAGATTGGCGACCGCGATGCTGGCCCGCAGCTGGCCGAGCACCGCGTCGAAATCACGGAGTTCCGGCGAGACCGGGGTGGTCAGCGCGCAGAGCAGTTCGATCCGTTCAGCGACCGCATCGCCGGAGTCGGCATCGGCCGCGCTCAGACCGAAGATCCGGGCGTCCTTCTCCGACTCGTCCGGGTTGTCGGAGGCGTGCATCACGCCGATGATGCTGTTCACCGCACCGAAGTCGCGACGGAGCTCACCGGGCACCGTGCGAGCTGGATGCTGGTGTCCCTTCAAGGCTCGCATCACCGCGTGCGGATCATCGCTATCGCCGTCATAGCGGCAGATCAGCGCCAGGCAGGGTGCCAGGTTGAACGCGTCGTCGATCATCCGGTACCGCCAGGTTTCCCAATGCCCGGCGATCACGTCGACGTACAGCTCGTCGATCATGTCCGAATCGCTCAGCGTGAGGTTGGCCGCGACCGGCGGAAAGCCCTCGTCCCGCAGTCGTTGCACGAATTCGCCCTGGATTCCACGCAGAATCGCATCGGGGGTGGCCAGCACGAATACGTGACGGTCCCAGAATGTCGCCGAACTCATTGTGTTTCTAGTTCCCTTCGTCGGTGCTTGGTGGGGCGTCGGTGCTCAGCGCGCTCTCGATGCTCGGTGCGCTGTCGGTGTTCGGCGGGGTCCAGGGGCAGCCCTGCTCGTCGAGGATCCGGCTGTCGTCGGGCAAGAAGTACTGGCGCCACTTGTAGGTCGATGAATACTGGGAATCGCCGAGATACGGGTGCGGCGGTGCCAGGTCGTAGTCAGCCAGCCGGCGGCGAATCTGTCGCTTGGCTGCCTGGCCCGCCAGCGACGATCCGCCGAGTCCTTGAAAGACCCGCTCGACCAGCTGGAACACCAGGGTGAGGCACGGGCCGACGTCCCGGCTGCTTCGCTCGCGATAGGCCGGGCTGGCACCGAAGACGAACCAGGGCTGGCCGGCGAAGCACCACTGCCAGTTGGGTTGGCCGGGATTGATCGGGAAGCCCGCCGGCCAGGACTGATCGTCGTGCCGGCTCAGCTCGCGTAGCACTGCCCAGAACTGCTCTGCGTGCCGGTCGAGGTCAGGGCGCTCGTCCGGTGGGCCGACCAGTACCACCAGCGATTGCCGGGCCGCCCCGGTCCGCGCCACCGGCAGATAGGCCCGCAAGGTGCCGGCCAGCTCGGCCATCCCGAAGCCGGCGTCCTGCGGCGACAGCGCAGTGAACCAGTTGTGCTCGGCCTGCTCGCCGTTTACCCCGAAGTGACAGGGGTACCCGCGGTCGCTGAGCAGCGTGTCGCGAAACCCGGCGTGCGCGCCGGCGAACCAACCGGGCCAATTCGAGGCGGCACCGACCTCACTCGATCGGAGCAGTTGGCCGCCATCAGCGCAGTCAGCCAGGACGCGATCTGTCGCATTCGTCATGGCGACTCCATTAAAAAGGCAGTGATCGACCCAGCCCGACGTTAGCCGCGACCACGCTCGCCACGTCGAGTCAGCTGCGTGCTGTTGGCGTTGTCCGGCGTCCCGGTCTGGCAGACGTTGGGGATGAGAGTACTGCACTACTTGATAGGTTTCGAGGGAATCGCACCGCCTTGACTGCGTAGCCCCTTGCTCCTGCAGTCAGGCATGATCGGGGTGTGAAGACCAGGCATATCGCGGTGTTTTTGTTCGACGGTGTCGAGGAACTCGATGCCGTCGGCCCGTTCGAGGTGCTGGCCTACTGGGCGCAGGAGGTCGCGCCGGACGGTGAGTGGGCGATCGACACGGTCTCGGCGACCGGTGGCCTGGTGACCGGGGCGCACGGCTTGCGGATCGGCGCGGACTTCTCGGTCGAGTCGATGCCCGTTCCGGAGGTGCTGGTACATCCGGGCGGCCGGGGCACCCGCCCGCTGCTGCGCGATGCCGGGCACCTGCGCTGGCTGACCGAACTGCGGCAGGACGTCGGGTTGCTGACCAGCGTCTGCACCGGAGCGTTGCCGTTCGCGGCCGCAGGGCTGCTACGCAACCGGCCGGCAACGACCCACTGGCAGGCGCTGGACGAGCTGGCAGCGCTGGACCCGTCCATCACGATCAGGCCGGACGATCGGTTCGTCGACGACGGCGATGTGATCACCTCGGCTGGCGTTTCGGCCGGCATCGACATGGCATTGCATCTGGTAGCCCGGCTGGCCGGCGATGACGTGTCGGCCCAGGTCCGGCGCGGCATCCAGTATTGAGCTATAAGGCCTAGCCAGCGCCGAGCGGACAGAACTTTCAGTGCTACGGCCTACAGAGCAAGAAGGGACTATCGTTTTGACGCCTTCACACTAAGCCCTCGCTCGAAAGTCCAACGGTTGACAACAGATTCCTCAGGAGGGATTGCCTACGAAGGACTGACCAGTGGGCCCGGGCCAATTTCTTCACATTTCGCGCTCGCCGTACTGGCGTCACCCTTCCAATGGGAATCGGCCACGCATGCCCCGTAGGCTTTAATACCGCATGTCGTCACGTCCGAGCCAGCTGCTACGCAGGAGTCGCGCTGGCCGGCATAAACTTTCAGAGTTCGCGCATCGCTGTCCGCGCACGCCGCTAACGAAAACAGCAACGCAATGGCTGCTAAAAGTTTCACGAAACCTCCCGGCGGTCTCGATATATCGCAACCGTATACATAGGTTAGCGCTCTGACGTATGGTCCGGTCCGAGGCGGTGTCGCCCCTCAGGTCGGGATATCGACTCCCGCGAGCCGTCACGAAAATGGCGGACGGCCCAAACAGTCGCACTCAGAGCAATAATGGGCCAAACTATGACGGCAAGGCCGGGATGCTGCGCACCGACCGAGACTGCTAACCCGCGAACTACTCCCCGAAACATCGAATCCATATTTTCTACCGGCTAAAAGTGTCGGAGTGTACGACTGACAATACACCAATCGCGGAGTACAACACCTACCGACAGTTGGCTGCGGGCCGTTTGTTCGGCACCGAACGCTCAGGGCCTGTGGTGCCGCCCTTCACTAATTTGCCGGCGCTGTCGGTACTCCTGATGTTTCTGGTATTGCGCTACCGCGATACCGATAGCTAAATAGAGTGCAACGAAAATCAAGGCGCCACCGAGTATCACTCGACCCACCTGCTCCCACGCAGACATTTTCTGGTGGTGAGTACTCACCGACCCTACAAACCCAAACCCCAACGGAAAACACAGCAGAGCCAAAATCAACAAGATAAGTCTGAGCTCAAACCCGTTGACGCCAAATTCCGGGGCGCCGAGAATTCGTAACAGCCACGAAGGCCACAACTTCAGGCGGCGTCTGCTCGAAGACCCTTCCATCCGCTGTCAGCCCTTACTCGTCTTCCTCTTCCCACTCGCTTGCTAGTTTCTTTGTTAGAACTTCGACTTGGACGCTGATTGCGCCTAGCAGTTCTTCAGAATTTATTGGGCGGGTAGACCTGTACGACCACTGCACTACACCTTCTTGGTCTATTGACCTTATTAGAACGAAGGCAGAATCAAACCTTAGGTCATCATCGATCGGGAAGAGCTGCGCGCCAGGCAGGACTGCCTCAATCGGAATCTTTGATTCGTTGTCCACTTGTTAGCCCCTTTGATGCTAATACCCGAGCCTGTCTCGACCCTGGCGAGTGTTTGGATTACCTCTCCGACGTTCGTCGCCTTATCGAATCTAGTCAGTACAGTAGAGCCGCTATGCTAATCATCGACGCTGGGAAGAAGGATCTCTATCCTAGAGATCAAGCTGCATTTCTCCGCCTTTTGCTACTGCCAAGCACTTTTGTGCCTTTTACCCTGCACCAATAGTGGAATTGTAGAGCGGAAATACCTCAGAGCCAAGAATTCGTGCCCGCTATGACGGCCACAACTCACGACATCTCACGCTCCTCCGTATTCGACCAACGAGACAATTTCTGCGCAGGATGGCTACTTCAGTCATTAAGCGAGAAATCGTCATCCCCAGCGGCCCAATCTCAGCTGTAATCCGTCATGCAGTCCTGCCTATCGTTCAAAGAATTTATGACGGCCACCGCCGCTTCGCCATTCTTCGATTCCGTAGACAACCTGGAACAAGAACTACTCATATTTTGGATTGTGCCGCTTCGCTGCCATGTGCAGCGCGGCGTGCTGTGCTAGCTGAGCCTCATTGGAAGCGGCAATGTCGCTGACCGGCACGTCGTGAGTGCGAACAAGATGTCCTAGCAATTTTTCATCATCAATGTATACAGCTTGAGTATCCAGCATAATCGTCTCGATAGAATCTAGTTCGACGTAGCGCTGGTCAGGATCTGGATCCATCAGCAGGGACTCGAAGATACGAACGACTTTCGGAGGGATAGATATTAAACCTGGCGGCGGTTTATCGGCTGAGCCCTGCCATTTCTTTAGTTCACCACGACTATCGCGACTAGCACTCCAAGAGTTACCTTGGTGTGCTCTAACCCATTCTGCCGCAGCGGATGTATCATCTACAAGATCATGTAGTTCGCCAATCAAAAGTCCTAGCGTATCCATCCGATCGTTGGCATCCTCCGACCTATTTCCTGACATCATGAACTGGTTCAGAATCTCCGCAGTCGAAGCCGTTACGCCGTCGTATGGGTCGAGCGGTAATTCAAGCATAAGATGTCCTAGTAATCGTATCGGTAGTGCCGTACAGCTATCTTCCTCCCAGAAGAATTGCGGACGTCTACGTGGACATGGTCATTGGTGCTGCAGGGGCCTCGATATTCGCAATTTCCGTTGCTGCCTTTATTGCTCATTCGGCGCGCATCTCGCCGCGCGGCCACCTTTGCGGCGTTGCGATTGGGGTATTTCTTACCGGTCATTTTGGGTTTAGGATAGCTCTTTGACGAACGGCCACTGCGGGGCGACCCACCACTATCGTCACGCTCTGAGCGGCCAATGCCATACAACCATGAAGGTTGGCCGTCTGGGGCGTCGCGTGGTTCTTCACAGGCACATTGGCCGGTGAGGTCTGTGTCGTTAAGTGGGTTGTTGACGTAGACGTAGGGGTTGTCGTTGCCGCCGGGGACGGGGTCCACGGACAGGAAGCGGCCGGTGGCGGGGTTGTAGAGGCGGACGCCCATGAGGGTGAGGCCGGCGAGGTCGTTGGTGGAGCGTTGTTTGGTGCCGAGCCAGCCGTAGCTGTCGGGGGCGCTGCTGGCGGTGCGGGGTGCGCCGTATTCTGTGGATTCGCTGTAGCCGACCGGGCCCGTCGCGGTGGTGGTGTCAGGGCTGGTGGCGACGATGTCGCCGTGCAGGTTGGCCAGTTGCAGCACCACGGTGCCGGTCTGGTCGACGGTGGCAGCCAAGCCACCGGCGATGCCGGCGAGGTCGCGGGTCCAGTTGGTGCCGGTGCTGGTCCAGGCCGGTGAATCATCACTGTCGGCGTAGTGATTCGTGCTGGTCGCGCCGGCGGTGTCGGTGGTGTCGATGACCCGGTTCTGCATCGGGTCCAGGGTGAAGCCAAGGGTGGGGCTGCCCTGAGTCTGGGAGGCCGCGAAATCGTTGCTGTAGTAGCCCAGAGTCAGCGCGCCGGTGGTCGCGGCATGGCTACCGATACCTAGGGCATCGGTGGCGGGAAGGGTGCTGGTCCGGCCGAGGGTGTCATAGGCATAGCCGGTGGTGGTGAGCCGTTCGGCGCCGTCATAGGCAGAGGTGATGGTGGCCGGGGTGGTGCTGGTGGAGCAGGCACCACCGGTCGCGGCGGGGTAGGAGTTCAGAGCGGTCCGGTTGGAGTCACCGTCCAAGCCGTATACCCGGGTGGTACACGCGCCACCAGCGGTGTCTTGGGTGCTGGTGAGCCGCCCAGCAGTGTCATAGCCGAACACCTGGCCAGATCCGGGTGACGTCTGCTTGGCGGTGTTGCCCTGGGAGTTACTGGCCTGACTAAATGTCATCCAGGTCGAACCGGACTTGGCATACACCAGGCTCGTCGCATCAGCGATGTTGTCGAAGTGGCTGGTCGCGACCAGACCGTTCGGATACGTCTGCGACGACATGGCACCGTCAGGGTTGTAGGTCGCAGTGAACGTCCCCGGCGCAGTGCCGACCCCGACATCCTCAGCAGTAACCAGACCACGATGCTCGGTGGCCGAGTCATAGGTGTAGCTGGTAATGCCCTTACCGTCATTGACCGTCGCCGGTCGACCCATGATGTCATAGGTCGTGGCCGCGGCATTGCCACCGGCATCGGTGTAGGAGTTGGCTCGGCCCAGCGTGTCATAGCCGGTGGTCAGCGTCTTGCCACCGGCCACCATGGTGGTCGGCAGTCCGGTGCTTGTGTCATAGCTGCTGGTCACCGCGGGCAGCGCGGTGCCACCCGCCGCGGTCGGGGTCACAACGGTGGAGCTACCCGTGCTCCGACCGGCCGCGTCATAGGTCGTGCTGGTGGTGCGTACGGTGCTGCCGGCGGTTTCGGTCGCCACCAGCTGCTCGTCATACAGGTTGTAGGTCGTGGTTGTCACCGGCAGCGGGTTGCCGCTGGTTGGTTGCGCGGTCGGCCCGGTCGAACAGGCCAAACCGGCTAGTGCCGGCGAGACGCAACCACCGGTGCCGGTCGCGGTGTAGTAACTGGTGCTCGTCGAACGGGCGTCACTCCCCGACGAGGCGGGTAGCCAGGACTGCACGGTCTGGCCGGCGTCGTTGTAGCGGGTGTTGGTGACCAGATCGGTCCCACCGGTCCCGGCAGCGACCTTGGTACTCGAGGTGGCCTGGCGCAGATCCCAGCCGGTCTTCGAGCCACCGACAGCGACCGCCGCGTAACCGGTCCGGGTGGTGACCGGGTCCTGATCCACCGCTGCAGCCGAGAGATCCCAGGCGGCCGAGGTCACCGTGGTGGGCAGGCCGTAGGAGATCGGGTTGCCGCTGCCATCCAGCGGGCCGCCCTCGTCATAGCTGGTGTGCTGATGGGAACGCCCATCGATCACGGCACCGCTGTTCAGCACGACCGGGTGGGCGGGGCCGTAGGAGTCGATGATCCGGTCCGGGTTGAGCGGGTCATACAGGCTCGTGCTCGTCAACAGCCCGGCCCGCAACGCAGTGTCAGTCAACGCCCGCACCGCCAAATCGGTGTCCTGATTTTGCGGCGTGCTCAGATCCATCGCCTGCGCCCGGTTGCCCGGGGTCAGGCTCGAAACGGTGTTTCCGTTGCTGTCATAGCTGGTCGCGCCGTACTGCCAATCCCCCGCCCCCCAGGACGCGGTGTTGGTTTCGCGGCCGTTGACATCCAGGTAATGCAAGACCGCATACGGCCAGTCCGTCGAGGTCGGAGTGCCAGCCGGGACGTGGTCGGGGCTGAATACGGCGGTCGCGACCGCCGGCACATCGCTGACCTGCCCCCACTTGCTGGTGTTCGACACTCCGAGATCGAGCGGCGCGCTGCCGCCGGTGAACGCCAACCCGTAGACGACAGTGCTGGTTGCGGTCTGCGCCAACCCCGAGTCATAGCGCGACACGGTGGACAACCGGCCGGCGCTGTCATAGCTGAAGTTCCAGGCCGCCAGGCCGGGCGGGGTGAGCGTCGCCAGCCGGCCGTTCGTGTCGTAGGTATAAGCAGTTTTCAGGTTGGGCGTGATCCGCGGGTCATAGGAATCGATCAGGTTCCCCGCACCGTCATAGTCATAGGAAGCCACCGCGACCGCGGTCATCGCCGCAGCGACCGGGTCATAGGAGTGGAAGGTGACCGTCTGCAACCGGGTATGCCCAGCGATCGTCGTGTAAGCCAGAGTCAGGCTTCGGCACCCCGGCGTGGAGTCCGGACTCGCGCAGGACACCCCGGCCGGGACCGCACCCAGGATCCGGGTCACCCGCCCCGCACTGTCACGGGTATAGCTGGTGGTCGACGCCGAACCCGGCTCCACCACCGAACTCGCACCCCACACCCCGCCGGTCAACGTCCACACCGTCTTCGTGCCATCGACCTCAACCAGATCGATCTCCGACGTACTGACCTTCGTGACAGTGGACCCATCGGCGGCAGCGTCATCCACGCCGGTGAAACTCACCGGATAGATCGAGGTGGGGCTGGTCGCCTGATAGCTACTCACCCCACCATCGCTGCCGGTGAAACTGACATACCCAGCGCTGCTGTGATCAGCCACCGCCAACTCGGCATCACCGGCGTCAGTACCCGGCAGCGACGCGGTCCAGCCAGGCCCGAACACCCCGCTCGCATCGGCACGTTCGCCAACGGGTGCCAGGGTGGTGAAGCTGCGTCCGATCGACAGTGAACCCTGATAGGTCGGTACCGAGACGTCGGAGGCGCTGAGCTGATAGTCCCCGGTCAGCAACGACACGCTGCCCGGACCGACGCTGGTGGTGGCGTAGGAGGCGCCGAAGGAATGCGTCGCCAGCTGCACCGTGGAGGCCATCGAACACGCCGGGCTGGGATCGGTGGAGGTGGTGCCGAGACATACCTGGACCTGGAACAGCTGATCGCCGTGGCTCAAACTCGCTCCGGCATCCCAGGTGTAGGGCGCGAACGTCAACGGGCTGCCACTACTGGCCACCGGCCACCCTGACGGGTGGGTCGTCGTGCCCGGCACCGTCACATCAGCGACCGGCACACTCGTCCACGCACCGGTGATCCCGACCCGGTACTGATAGGTCGCCCACTGCACCGACGTCGAGCCGGTCGCATCGGCCTGCAGGCTCAGGTTCTCCTGAGTACGCGATTGCCCGGTCGGGATCGCCGCCCCGACCGAGGAATACCAGCCCTCGACATCGAGGATCACGTTGAAGGCATCGCCGCCAGAATTGACCAACAAGATCGTGCCATCACCCGCCGTCGGTACCACCGCCAGATCACTACGCACGTTCGTACCCGGCGGGAAATAGTCCGTCGCTACCGTCGCCGTGCGTTGATCCCCCGGCGCTAAACCCAGATAGCCATTGCCGGAACCCGAATGCACCACCTGGGCACTGATCGCGACCACACTGACCCCACTACCCGGCAACGGAACCCCACCGACACCACCCAACTGGATCCGCCGCGAGCTATTGGCCGGCAACGCAACATTCGGTGCGTTGCGCGAGTCATACACCCGGGTCGCGGCCGGCGTGAACGCCCCCGTACGCCCCGGGGTAGCGGTGTAATAACCCACGATATCCACCACAAAATCGATCGACGACCCGGCCGTCCCGATCCAAATATTGAACTGGCCACCGGTACCCAAATCCACCGCCGCCCCGAAAATCGTGGCCGTGTTCGCCGCGTAATTCAACGACACATCCGCCGGCCTCGTCGTCCCGGTCGGATAGGCATTCAGGTAACCAGCAGTGGAGGACACCGCGGTCAACATCGCGAACACCGCCGACGCATTCGCCGGTACCCCTGCCAGACCGCCCACCGTCACCGCGGTCGTGGAGCCCGTCGCCAGCTTCGCGTGCGGCAAACCCGTACCGGTGATCCGGGTGTCCACGATCCGAGTCGGCGCCACCGGCACATACCCACCAGGAGCCGGCGATCCATTACCCGCGGTGTAATAGCCCTGCACGTGCACCAGCAACGTCACCGACGTAGAGGCCTGCACCTCGATCTTGCCGTCGGAGGCCACCGCCACAATCGAACTCGCCGAAATCGACCCGCCGCCACCGGTATAGGTCAACGCCGCCATCTGCACGCTCGCCACACCATCAGCCGCCGCCTTCACCAACCCCGTCCCAGCCGGCGTCAACACCGAAATCGACACCGCCACCGACGACACCCCCGACGCCGGCACCCCCGCCTGACCCGTGATCGGCACCGGATACCAGGTATTGGCCGTCACCGGCCCAGTCACCCCGCCAATCCCAGAACGGGTATCCAACACCGTCCCCTGAGTCGGCACGAACAAACCCGCCGTCCCAGTCACCACATCCGCGCGGGCGGGCGCCGCATGCCGGGCCGCGGTCAGCTGCACCGCAGCCACCAGCCCGAGCACCAACGACAACGCCAACAAACCACGCACGAAACGACGAAACACCAGTACCCCCGGGACACCATCACGAGCACCTAGCCAGTACCCATGAACATGAAATAACCGTTAGCCGCGAGAACGTAACACCGATGATGATCAAGTCGCCAGCAAACAGCTTGGGTGGCCGGGTCGCGCAGGGGCCTTCGATAGCAAATGAAGGGGACCGTCCGAAAAGCGGTCCACCCTCCGTCCCCGCGATGGCGATCGACTGAATCCTTCGTCGAACTAACGAAAAGCTGAAGGTGCTCTCCTCAGTTTTGTAGGTCAGAAGGGCACGCGGTCGAGAAAGCCAAGCACCGTGGCGATTTGGCTTTCAGCGTTGATGATTACCACGTCCGACCCAACGATGACGGTGTCGCCGTCGGCCGGTCCAAGGTTCCAGGTGAACCGCGCCTGGTCGTGGTGCGCGTCGAGCGGCCCGGCCGCGCTGAACACAAATCCGGGGAATTGTGCCTGGACCGCTGCGATGGTCGCGTCCAGCTCGTCGAGCCCGTGCACGGCCACCATCGGGTCGGTGTAGGTGGCGTCTTGCGCCCAGTGTTGCCGCAGCAGCTCACGGCGAGCGGCCGAATCGGTCTCGTTCCAGCAGGCAAGGTAGTTGGTGAGTAGGTCTGGCATGGTGGACCACCTTTCATGGCAGGCGTTCGAAATGTTGACGCTGCCGAGCTTGGCGTCCGCGCGGAAGCCTGTCGATTCCCTTGGAGGTAATGCCAATACATGACCTTCGAGGTAATCGTGCGGGTGCGCTTGGGCACTTAGGATCGACGCTATGACCGTGATGGCTGCCCCGTCCCAGCCCGTCGGCACCTTGCTGCGGGAGTGGCGTGAGCGGCGGCGATTGAGCCAACTGGAACTCTCGATCCAAGCCAGCATCTCGACCCGGCACCTGAGCTTCGTCGAAACCGGCCGGTCCCGCCCGACCCCAGAAATGATCGTGCGGCTGACCGAGCAGCTCGACGTGCCGTTGCGTGAGCGCAACCAGCTGTTGCTCGCCGGTGGTTATGCCCCGGCCTATCCGCAACACGCACTCGACGCGCCGGAACTCGCCGAGGTACGGCGGGCGATGCGCTTGATCCTCGACGCCCATTCACCGTATCCGGCGCTGGTGATCGACCGGTGGTGGACGATGCTCGACGCGAACACTGCGATCCCGGCACTGATCGAGGGCTGCGCGCCGCATCTGCTGGAACCGCCGATCAACGTGTTACGCCTGACCCTGCATCCGGACGGCCTGGCCCCGCGCATCGCCAACCTCGCGCAGTGGCGCGGGCACCTACTCGAGCGGGTACGGCACCGCGTGAGCGCCACCGGTGATTCCCGGCTCACGGACCTGCTCGACGAGCTGCACGGCTACCCCGGCGGCACCCAACCCACACCCGCGCCTCTCAGCAGCGACGTCGTGCTGCCCTTGCGACTGCGGACGGCGGCAGGCGAGCTTGCGATGTTCACTGTTTCCGCTGCGGTCGAGACCGCCGCGGACGTCACCGTGCAGGAACTCGTGGTCGAGTCTTTCTACCCTGCCGACGAATCAACGGCGATGGCGCTTCGGGGGCTTTAAGCCGCCGACGTTGATCGCCGCCGTGGGAACGACGGCGGTGGCGCAGGGAGCCGTCGTGGGAACGACATCGGTGGCGCAGGGAGCCGTCGCTCGCTGGCGCTCGCTTGGGGCGGTGGCGCAGGGAGCCGTCGGTCTTCGAACTCGTCCCTCGTCCGAAGACCTCCTCCCGAATCCCTCAGTACTACAAAAGCGAGAAGGACCGCCTCGGAAAAGCTGAGGCGGTCCTTCTCGCTTGGCGGTGGCGCAGGGATTCGAACCCTGGGAGGCTTTCACCTCACACGCTTTCGAGGCGTGCTCCTTCGGCCGCTCGGACACGCCACCGCGGGAGACGATACCGCTACCGGCGGGCGGCGAAGAAACCGGTCAGCAACTGGGCGCATTCAGCCTCGCGGACGCCGGCCAGCACCTCTGGACGGTGGTTGAGCCGGCGGTCGCGCACCACGTCCCAGAGCGAACCCACGGCGCCGGCCTTCTCGTCCCAAGCGCCGAAAACCAGCCGGCCGATCCGAGCTTGCACCAGCGCGCCCGCGCACATCGTGCACGGTTCGAGGGTCACCACCAGGGTGCAGTCGAGCAGCTGCCAGTCACCCACCGCCAACGCGGCGGCCCGAAGTGCGAGCACCTCGGCGTGCCCGGTCGGGTCGGCCGGCGACACCCGCCGGTTGTGCCCGAGCCCGAGCACCGAACCGGACGGCGACAGCACCACCGCCCCGATCGGTACCTCATCGGCGGCCAGCGCGAGCCGGGCCTGCTCCAACGCCAGGCCCATCGCCTCGGTATCGGCGGGCGAGCAGAACCTCACCCGCGGACGGCCTCGATCTCAGCCAGGCAACCCAGCCGCTCGCCGACCGCGTCGAGCAGATCGGCCGGCAGCGTGCCCTCGTGCACCGCCAGGTCGATCAATTCTTGAGCCGGCACGCCCAGGTCGACCAGCAGCCGGGCATCGCCGAACGGGGCGGAGTCGTGCACCCCGGCCGGCGCGTCCTCGTCGCCGTCGAGCGGGTCGCCGCCGATCTCGTCCAGGCCGTCGGCGAACAACTGGGCCAGCGGGTAGTCATCGGCCGCATGCCCGTTGGACAGGAACACCCGGACCGGCTCGTCGGCCTCGTCGGCAGCCGGGTCCAGCCGGGCCAGCACGGCGTACTCGTCGTCCTGCTCGACCGCCAGCACCCGGATCGGCTGGTCGAAGTCGCGCAGGATCTCTGCGACATCGTCGATGGATTCGCAATCGGACAGGTCCAGTTCCTCGACCAGCCAACCACCGGCCCGACCGGACTTACCCAGCATCGCGACCGCGAACAGGCTCATGACGAAACACGTCCGGACAGCCGAGCCCGTTGGAATTCTTCCTCCAACCCGATCCGGTCGATGACCGCGTCCAGCATCTCTTCCGGGTAGGCGTCCAGATCGTCGAGGATCGATTCCATCTCGTCCTCGCCGAGTTCGAGGTCGTTGAAGAGGTCGAGCTCCCCGATCGGCCACACCTCGTCCAGCTCGTCGTCCTCGGGGGGATCCTCGCCGAGTTTCGCGAGCACCTGGGCGGCCAGCGGGAACTCCACCGAGGCGGTCAGGTCCGACAGCAGCAGGTCGATCCGATGGCCGTGCGAGCGGGCGATCAGGAAGAACTCGTCGTCCACGCAGGCAACCACGAACGGCCCACCCTCGGGCGGCTGGGACCGCAGCGCCGAGAGCAGCACACCGAGATCTTGCAGGACGGTGGACGGCAGCGCATCGCAGCGCCACACCCCAGCATCGCGAAATGCCGCGATCGCATATCCGGCTTGCACCATGACCCTTTTCCTCCGCAGGTAATACAGACGGTGTCTCGAGTCGATGTTTCGATCCGTGTGTACACCGATCCTGGCACGGATCGGTTGCGCAACAAAGCCTGAATCCCGCTGTGCGGCGCATGGCCGAACTCACGCCCGATCCAGCGTTCGTTCCTATCCAGTGTCAGCAGTGCATCGGAACGGTCACGCTCCGCTACTGAGGAGTGAACCGGCCGTGGTTGCCCCTATACGTTCATCGGGTGCCTTCACAGTTTGATCGAATCGCGGTTCTGGGCCTCGGGCTGATCGGCGGCTCCGTGCTGCAAGCGCTTGCGCGCGGTGGTTACCGGGTTGTCGGCTATGACCCCGACCCGGCCGAGGCCGGCGCCGCCCGCGGCTCGGGCTATGACCTGGCAGCCACCGCCGCCGAGGCGGTCACCGAGGCCGACCTGGTGGTGCTGGCGATGCCGCTGCCCGACCTGCCGGCGGCCCTCGATTCGATCCGGGACGCGGTCACCGACGGCATCGTGGTCACCGACGTCGGCACCCTGAAGGCACCGGTGCTGCCGCTGGTCGCGGACCGGCTGCCGGGCGTCCGCTTCGTCGGCGGACATCCGCTGGCCGGCACCGAGCAGTCCGGCTTTCTGGCCTCGGACCCGCTGCTGTTCCGGGACGCGCCCTGGTCGCTGATCCTCGAACCGGACACCGACCTCGAGGCCTGGCTGGCGCTGGCGGTGCTGCTGTGCGACCTCGGTGCCCGACCGGTGCCGACCACCGCCGCTGAGCAGGACACCGCCATCGCCCGGGTCATCGGGCTGCCGCACATGCTCGCCGAGGCACTCGCGCTGACCGGCCTGCACGGCGGCGAGCTGGGCCTGTCACTGGCGGCCGGCTCGTACACCACCGGCAGCCGGGTGGCCCGGACCCGTCCGGAACTGGTCGCGACCTGGTGCGACGGCAACGCCGCGCTGGTCTCCGCGCTGGACGACGCGATCGGCTGGCTCACCATCAGCCGGGACGGGCTGGCCAACGGCGACTCGGTGCTGCCGCTGGCCCAGGCCGGCCACCGGGCCCGGATGAACTGGGAGCAGCGGGAGTTCGGCCCGGTGGACCTGCCAGCCGATCCGGAGGCAC
Source organism: Actinomycetota bacterium (assembly GCA_030853265.1). GTDB lineage: Bacteria > Actinomycetota > Actinomycetes > Mycobacteriales > Jatrophihabitantaceae > Jatrophihabitans_A. The sequence continues at coordinate 6,898 of JALYVK010000041.1, read as the reverse complement.
TGCGCCGACATGGCCGCGACGGCGGCTGGATCACCGCCGTGATCGAAAAGGACGGCCCGGCCGTCGCCGAGCTTCGGCTGCTGGGAATGCGACCGCTGAGCTGAGGCAAGCGCTCTGGACGGAAAGGGGCAGGCCGAGCGAAGTAGGCCGCTCCACCGGCCCGGAACCCGATCGGCGACAATCGGCCCCATGATCAGATTGTCCAACGGGGTACGGCTGGTCGAAGTCGAACGCAGCGGCGTGGTGGAGTCCGTCCACACCGGCCACCTGGTGGTGCTCGACGCCGACGGTAAGCTCCGGTTCCAGCTCGGTGAGCCGGCCCAGCCGATGTTCACCCGGTCCTCCCTCAAACCCCTGCAGGCGGTCGGGATGCTGCTGGCCGGGGTCGAGCTCAGCCAGCCGGAACTGGCCCTGGCCGCGTCCTCGCATTCCGGTTCTGCCCAGCACCGGCAGCTGATCGCGGCCACCCTGACCGCGGCCGGGCTGACCGAGGACGACCTGGACTGCCCCGCTGACCTGCCCGCTGGCGTCCCGGAGCGGCGGACGTACCTGGCGGCCGGGCTGACCGAGTCCCGGCTGGCGATGAACTGCTCAGGCAAGCACACCGCGATGCTGCTGACCTGCCTAGCGCAGGGTTGGCCGCTGTCGGGCTACCTGGCCCCGTCCCATCCGCTGCAGCGCCGGCTGGCCGACACGGTCGCCGAGTTCGCCGGCGAACCGGTGGTCGCCACCGGGGTGGACGGCTGCGGCGCCCCGCTGTTCGCGATCAGCCTGCTCGGCCTGGCGCGCGGATTCAGCCGGCTGGCGACCGGCGACGGGGCGGCGCACCAGGTCGCCGAAGCGATGCGCCAGCACCCGGACCTGGTGGGTGGCCAGGGCCGGCAGGTGACGGCCTTGATGCAGACCGTCCCCGGCCTGATCGCCAAGGACGGCGCCGAGGGGGTCTTCGTAGCCGCGCTACCCGACGGCGGCACGGTGGCCTGCAAGATCGACGACGGCGCGATGCGGGCCGCCGACTGCGCGGTGGCCTGGTCGCTGCACCACCTCGGCCTGGATACCGCGATGCTGGACGGCCTGGCGCTGATCCCGGTGCTCGGCGGCGGCGAACCGGTGGGCACGATCCGGCCGGTCGCGGGCTGGTGACGGCCAGCGGCACCGCACCGGCTCGAACGTCGTAGCCTCATCGTCATGACCCACGTGCAGACCACTCGCACCGAGCAGGCAGCGGCGCCCGCGCTGGCCGCCACCGTGTCCGTGCCAGAACGTCTGGGCTACCGGGTCAAGCGGGTGCTGCTCGGGCCGCCGCTGGTCTCATCGCAGCTGCACGAAGAGAAGCTGTCCAAGAAGATCGCGCTCGGCGTGCTGTCCTCGGACTGCATCTCCTCTTCGGCATACGGCACCGAAGAGATGCTGATCGTCCTGCTCGGTGTGTTCGGCCTGGCCGGCTTCCACATCCTGGCGCCGATGACCGCGGTGATCCTGATCATCCTGATCCTGATGACCCTGTCGTACCGCGAGGTCGTCATGGTCTACACCCGGGCCGGTGGTAGCTACGTCGTCTGCCGAGAGAATTTCGGCTACAAGATGGCCCAGGTGGCGGCCGTCGCGTTGCTGATCGACTACATCGTGACGGTTGCCGTGCAGGTCGCGGCGGCGGTCGCCGCGATCACCTCGACCGTTCACTCGCTGGGCCCGTACAAGGTCGAGATAGCGGTCGTGCTGATCATCGCGCTGGCCTACGGCAACCTGCGCGGGATCCGCGAGGCCGGCCAGGCTTTTGCCTTTCCGACCTACTTCTTCTTCATCGCGACCACGGTCGTCATCATCACCGGAGCGATCCGAGAGATCTTCGGCGACCTGCCCAAGTACGGCGTGGACCGGGTGGTCGGGCACGCGAGTCAGCTGCCGATCCACAACGAGGGCCATCCGATCCTGTCCGGTTTGGCGATCTTCTACCTGCTCAAAGCATTCGCCAACGGTGGCTCGTCGCTGACCGGACTGGAGGCGATCTCGGACGGCGTGAGCGCCTTCAAGTCACCGCCCGGCCCGAATGCCCGCCGGACCCTGGGCCTGATGTCGGGCATGCTGGCCTTCCTGGTGGTCGGCGTCGGCTGGCTGTCGATGGAAACCCACGCGGCCCCGTTCGAAGGCGGTTCGCCGACCGTCATCTCGCAGGTCGCCAAGGCCGCGCTGGGCGGCGGCCTGATCGGTCAGGTCGGCTTCGTGATCGTCCAGATCGCCACCGCGCTGATCCTGATCACCGGCGCCAACACCCCGTTCACCGGCTTTCCGTTCCTGGCCAACTTCGTTGCCGAGGACTCCTTCCTGCCCCGCCAACTGACCCGACGCGGTCACCGATTGGCTTTCAGCAACGGCATCTTCGTGCTCACGCTGTTCTCGATCGCGCTGCTCATCGTCGGCAAGGCGAACGTCGACAAGCTGGTGCCGTTCTACTCCCTCGGGGTGTTCACCGGCTTCACCCTGGCCGGCTTCGGGATGGCCAAGTACCACACCATCCACAAGGAACAGGGCTGGAAGAAGAAGTGGTGGATCAACGCCTCCGGCGGTGGGCTGTCGCTGACCATCGTGATCATCACCGCGGTGGTGAAGTTCACCGAAGGCGCCTGGCTGGTCCTGGTGCTGGCACCGATCCTGTGGCTGGTGCTGATGCGGCTGAACCAGCAGTACCGCGACGAGGCCCGCTCGCTGGACCTGGTCACCAACGTCATCGGCAAGGGCGGCAGCGGGGTGCCCAACTACGCCCGGCATGTGGTGCTGGTGCTGGTGGATCGGCTCGACCTGGCGGTGGTCCGCGGCCTGCGCTACGCCGGCAGCCTGCGGCCGACCGAACTGCGCGCGGTGCACATCTCGTTGGACAGCGACCGGGCCGACCAGCTGCAGCAGTCCTGGATCGAACGCGGCCTCGGTGAGAAGGTGCCGCTCGAGATCGTCGAATGCCCGGACCGGCGGCTGATCCGCGCGGTGGCCGAGACCGCCCTGAGCGCGGTGGTCGGCGAGCGCGCCGAGGTCACCGTGCTACTACCCCGCCGGACGTTCAAGCGGGTCTCCCAGCGCATCCTGCACGACCGGACGGCTGACCGGATCGCGGCCGCGATGGCCAAGATCCCGCACGTGTCGGCAACCATCGTGCCCTTCGACACCACGCTGGACGCGATGCAGGAGCAGGAGTTGGAACGCCAGCGGGACAAGGCCTCGGCACGGGCGGCGCTGACGGATGAGTCCACCGCGATCAACGACGGCGATCCAGATCCCGCCTCGGCCGTGCACGACGAGGAGTTCGGAGAACCGGACGAGAACGGCATCATGCCGATCGCGGCGGTGAAGTGGAAGCAGCGGGTGACCATCGAGGGCCGGATCAAGATCGTCCAGGTCGGCACCGCGGCGGGCAAGTCGCTCGAGGCCCAGGTCTTCGACTCCTCGGGCGGCATGCGGCTGCTGTTCTTCGGACGTACCCGGATCCCGGGCATCGAGCCCGGTTCGCTGGTCCGGGTGACCGGCACGGTGGGCGAGTACAAGGGCCACCTCGCGCTGGCCAACCCGCGCTACGAGCTGCTGCCCGCCGACAGCAAGACTCACTAAATCGTTTTGCCGTGCGTACCGTCTGCTGTGCGGGTCGTTTTGCTGTGCGAAGCAGGGGGAATCCGGCCCGTTTTGGTGTGGCTCGCACCGTCCCCTATGCTTAGCTCGCCTTCAAGCGGGGGCTAAGATGGAACAGTTGTGCCAGGCAAGCCCCCATCGTCTAGTGGCCTAGGACGCCGCCCTTTCACGGCGGTAGCACGGGTTCGAATCCCGTTGGGGGTACGGTTTCCTTCTGGGGAACGTCCCTCGCGGGAACGCAGGACGTACGGGCGGTGCAGATCGTCCCGGACGACGTAGTAAGGTTTCGCAGGCCGTTGTAATTGGACGGCACACGAGGCCCCGTAGCGCAGTTGGTTAGCGCGCCGCCCTGTCACGGCGGAGGTCGCGGGTTCGAGTCCCGTCGGGGTCGCAGAGCAGTTCAGAGTTGCAGAGCAGTTCAGAGTTGCAGAGCAGTTCAGAGTTGCAGAGCAGTTCAGAGTTGCAGAGCAGTTCAGAGTTGCAGAGCAGTTCAGAGTTGCAGAGCAGTGAAGGCAGATCCGGTTCCTGATCCAGGAGCCGGATCTTTGCCGTTGGTGGCCAGCCGGCACGCCATCATGCCGGCCGCCGGACGGTCAGACCGGCTGGCGGTACGAGTCGGCATGCAGCCGGTACAGCTCCGCGTAGCTGCCCGGCACCGCCATCAGGTCCTGGTGGCTACCGAGCTGGGCGATCCGGCCGCCTTCCAGCACCACGATCAGATCCGCCGCCCGGACGGTGGAGAACCGGTGCGAGACGACCACCGTGATCCGGTCGGCCGGCGGCCCATCGCGCGGCGTCAGGTAGCTGTCGAACAGTTCCTGCTCGGCCAACGGATCGAGGCTGGCGGTCGGCTCGTCCAGCACCAGCAGCAGCGGCCGTTCGCGCATTACCGCCCGGGCGATGGCCAGCTTCTGCCACTGGCCACCGGACAACTCGATGCCGCTGTCGAAGGTGCGCCCGAGCTGGCTGTTCAACCCGTCCGGCAGGCCGTCCACCAGCCGCCGGGCACCAGCCCGGTCGACCGCGACGTTCAGCGCGGCCCGGTCCGAGATCCGGGGCAGGTCACCCACCCCGATACCGTCCGCAGCGGTGAACTCGTAGCGGCAGAAGTCCTGGAACCCGGCGGCCAGTCCGGCCCGCCACCGGTCGATGTCGAAATCGCGAATATCCTTACCGCCAAAGCTGATACTGCCGCTGGTTGGCTCGTACAACCGGCACAGTAGCTTGACCAGGGTGGACTTGCCAGCACCGTTCTCACCGACCAGTGCCACCGTGCTACCGGCCCGAATCCGCAGGGAGATGTCGTGCAGCACGGTGCCCTCGGTACGCGGGTAGCCGAAGCTGACCGAGTCCAGCACCAGGTCCGATCCGGGCCCGGGCACCGGCACGGTCACCCGATCCGGGCCGACGCTGGCGGCAGCCGTGTCCAGCAGCCAGATGTAGTGGCCGGTGGCCCAGGCCGCCCGCCGCAGCCAGCCCAGCACCTGCGCGGCCCAGGCCATGGTGCCGTCCAGTTGCGCGGCCACCGTGATCAGCAGCACCACGTCGCCGGGACCGGCGTGGCCGTGCGAGGCCCGGTGCAGCAGCAACGCGATCGAGCCGAGGAAGCCGGCGGAGAACACCAGCCAGCCGGCGAGATCGAGTACCTCGACCCACCACCGGGTGGCCTGGTCCCGGTCGTTCACCTCGCGCTGGGCGGCCGCCTGCCGGCGCCGGAGCTCAGCCGCCAGCCCGAACACCCGAAGCTCCTTGGCCGGTGCCGCGCCGGTGGCCAGCTCTAGCAGCCAGCGACGTCGCCGTCCCGGCTCGGCGGTCGCGACATCGGTGCGCTGCTGTGCCCGCTGGCCAGCGCTGGCCGCCAGCACCGCCGGGATCGCGAACAGCGGTAGCAACAGCAACCGTAGGTCGACCGAGGCAAGCAGCAGTGCCAGCGACAGCAGCTGGGCACCGACCCGCATGTTCTCCACCAGGGTGCCGATCGCCGACACCACGGTCGGCCGGTTGCGCCGCAGCATCTCGATCCGGTCCTGAAACTCCGGGCTCTCCAGCTCGGCAAGGTCGGGCATCGAGCCGCACAGCGCGAGCACGTTGCGATCCAGCGCGTGGCCGACCCGCTGCTGCAGCGACAGCCGCAGCCGGGCCGCTCCGGTGCCCAGCAGCTGCACCCCGACCACGGCCACCACGAGCAGCATCGCCGCAGCGAGTGCCCGGTTCGGATCGCGGCTGACCGCCGCGTTCACCAGCCACTTCAGCGCCAGCCCGTACCCGCTGGTGGCAGCGCCGGCCACCGGGGCCAGTACCAGCACCGCCAGCGTCCGGCGTCGATCTGCCCGCAGCGCCAGCCCAAGCAGGATTCGCCAGATCCGGACGATGGAAAGTAGCCGTTTGGCGCCCCGGTTCATCAGGCCACCCCCAGCCGTTCGGCCTGGCTGCGAAACATCCGCGCGTACTGGCCGCCGAGCGCCATCAGCTCGTCGTGGCTGCCCAGCTCGGCGACCCGGCCGGCTTCGATCACCGCGATCCGGTCCGCCAACCGGACGGTGTTGAACCGGTGCGAGATCAGGATGGTGGTGATCCCGCGGGTCAGTTCCAGGAAGCGGGCGTACAGCGCGCTCTCGGCTCGGGCGTCCAGCTGCGCGGTCGGCTCGTCGAGCACCAGCACCCGCGCGCCGTGCTCGACCGCGTACAGCGCGCGGGCCAGCGCCAGCCGCTGCCACTGGCCACCGGACAGATCGGCCGCGCCGAACTGTCGCGACAGCATGGTGTCCCAGCCGTCCGGCAGGCCGGCCAGCACGTCCGCGGCACCGGCCTTGGCCAGCGCCGAGGCCAGCCGGCCGGCGTCGATCGGGACATCCGGCCGACCGAAGGCCACGTTCTCGCGGGCGGTGAGCTCGTAGCGGACGAAGTCCTGGAACACCACCGAGAGCTGCCGGCGCCAACCAGCCGGGTCCAGCTCAGTCAGTGGCCGGCCGTCCACGGTGATCCGGCCGGCGTTCGGCTGGTAGAGCCCAGCGAGCAGCTTGACCAGCGTGGTCTTGCCGGCGCCGTTCTCGCCCACCAGGGCCAGTGATCGGCCGGCCGGAATCCACAGGTCCAGCTCGGCGGCCGGCCGCTCGCTACGGCCGGGATAGCCGAAGGTCACCGACTCGAACCTGATCCCACGGGCCGGCGGATCCACCGGTTCGACGGGCTCGCGCTCGGCGGCCAGCAACGGCCGGTCGGCGGCGAGCGCCAGCACGTGCCGGACCGAGGCGCTCGCGCCCGCGAGGCGCCACTGCGG